>CAZHWP010000004.1:0-45568 GCA_964535945.1 uncultured Porphyromonas sp. | reverse complement strand
ATAGAATTGATAGAATGCCTTCCAAGGCATGCGCTTTGGCTCACTCAGTTCAAGTATCATAAGTGGGGCCCCAGGACGCAATACACGCCACAATTCTTTTAAGCCTTTATCTACATTTTGGAAATTTCTAACCCCAAATGCCACCGTAGCAGCATCGAAGCTTTCATCATCAAGATCGAGCTGCATGCAGTCTTGTACTTCGAATCGCACAGCCTCTTCCCAACCCTCATTGTAAACCTTACTTTCAGCAATACGCATCATTTCTGCCGAGAGATCTACCCCTAGCACCTCTTGTACAGAACTCACATTACGTTTTATCTCAATAGCCAGATCACCCGTGCCTGTGGCAACGTCTAATACACGCTTAGGAGCAAAGGGCTCGATCATTGCAATAGCTCTCTGGCGCCACATCTTGTCCAAGCCCATCGACATACGTTGGTTTAGCAAGTCGTACTGAGGAGCTATTCCATCGAACATTTCTTTTATCTGTTCACCTTTGGGGCGTTCGTCGTTGCTATAGGGATTTAAGTTTTCGGCTTCGTTCATCGATTCGGCTTCTTGGATGTTACGTTCTTAATTTTTCAGGTATTCGAGTACCTTCGTTTCGATACGATCAGAGAGTTTGCTCAGTTCTGCCCTCTCAAATGGTTTGCCCACAATCTTTTCGTACAACTCGATGTAGCGTTCGGAGACACTGTCGATATATGCTTCATCCATAGGTGGCACTTGTTGTCCATCTTTGCCTTCAAATCCGTTATCGATAAGCCACTTACGCACAAATTCTTTCGATAGTTGTTTGGGCGAGCTACCATCCTTCATGCATTGCTCGTAGCCCTCTTCATAAAAGTAACGCGAAGAGTCTGGAGTATGTATTTCATCTATCAGATAGATCTTTCCATCTTTCTTTCCAAACTCATATTTTGTATCTACTAATATTAAGCCCTTTTCTTTGGCCATCGCTGTACCTCTTTCGAAAAGCGCATAAGTATAGTCCTCTAATTGTTTGTAATCTTCGGCCGAAACCAAGCCTTGTGCTATGATCTCCTCACGAGAGATGTTCTCGTCGTGCCCCTCATCGGCCTTTGTAGTAGGCGTAATGATGGGTGTATCGAAGCGCTGGTTTTCCTTCATCCCATCGGGCAGTGTCAGTCCACAGAGTATCCTATCGCCCTTTTGATATGCTCTCCAGGCACTACCAGTAATATATCCACGAATTACCATCTCGACCTTGAATGGTTGGCAGAGATGGCCTACCGTAACCATTGGATCTGGACAAGCTATTTTCCAGTTTGGAACAATATCACTTGTGGCATCGAGGTAGTAGGCTGCAATTTCATTGAGCACCTGCCCCTTGTATGGTATTCCAGCAGGCAACACCACATCGAAAGCCGAGATACGGTCTGTTGCTACCATCAACATGAGCTCATCTTCGAGGAAGTAGACATCTCTCACTTTTCCATGATAGACTCCCTTTTGTTTAGGAAACTGATAGTCAGTTTTAATCAATGCTTCTTTCATCGTCTGTATCTTATTTTCTAGTATTATTTTTTTCTATGACGTGTAGGTTACTCGACCGCATCTAAAGCTTTCGCTTCGTGCAGTCTCTGTTTTTCGATCTGCTCTTGTTGGTGATGCGCTTCGTAAGCCTCTACTATGCGCTGTACCAAAGGGTGTCTCACGATATCTTTCTTCTCGAAGTAGAGCCAGCCAACACCAGGAGTTTCTCCAAGTATATCCATCGATTGCTTCAACCCCGAGCGTACTCCAAATGGCAAGTCAATCTGGGTCACATCGCCCGTTACAATCATTTTGGCATTTGCACCCAATCGAGTTAAGAACATCTTCATTTGGTGCACGCTAGTATTTTGCGCCTCGTCGAGTATTACTACAGCATCGTTAAGCGTTCGTCCACGCATAAAGGCAAGTGGGGCGATCTGTATGATATTAGTTTCTATATACTCTTTCAACTTGGGTGCTGGTATCATCTCTTCGAGAGCGTCGTATAAAGGCTGAAGATAGGGGTCGAGCTTGTCTTTCATTTCGCCTGGCAAAAAGCCAAGCTTCTCTCCAGCCTCCACAGCAGGCCTCGATAGTATGATACGTCTTACTTGCTTTGACTTGAGGGCTTTTACAGCCAAGCTTATCGCAATGAAGGTCTTTCCCGTACCAGCAGGGCCTATCGCAAAGAGCAGATCTCGCTTAGAGAAGAGATCTACCATACGCCTTTGGTTATCGCCACGAGCTACGATTGCTTTGCCAGCTACACCATATAAGATAAGATTGTCGGGAGCATTCTGATTGGGAGCCAAGCCTTGATTTAGACGTAGCACTACCTCTTCAGAAAGTTGATTAAACTCCTTGCCATAATCTATCATACGTCCCATAAGAAGAGCAAATCGATCGATCTCGTCCGAAGCACCCATCACTTTTAGCAGGTTGCCATGCATAAGCATGCGCAATTTGGGGTATAACGTTCGCCATAGCAAAAGCATCGCATTGTTTGGCCCCAAGAAACTGGGTAAATCTACTTCGTCGAGCACAAAGACTCGCTCTGTAATATGTATCATCGGCATGCAGGATATTTAGGTTACAAATGTACGTTTTTTTCTCCATTCGAGACCTTTACTAAAAGGCTTAGTGAAGTGAAGCAAGAGAGATCTTTGAGAGGTTGATTCATTTTGAGAGTTGTTGTGGGTAGAGCCTAAACTTCAAGTTTGAGCAAAGCCGAGCGAAAGAAAAGTCAACGATTTGTCGCCAGTAAGAAATGCAATGCTGCAATACTCTCTCAATCGATATCCAACAAAAACAACTCAACTATATAGTGCAAAAAAAAAGCCTCGATAACAAAGCGTTGAAATGCCTTTACGCAAAGACATCAAGCAGGTAGATAGACCCTCTACAAGCTTGCAATCATGACTCTTTCCACCTTGACAATTACTACGGAAGAGGCAAAAATTTACCCTGAACATCAATCCAATAACGTTGTCGTTTTTTGAGAGTACCCTCTTGGGTTGTAGAAATCTCAATCTGAAAATCTTTGTTGATCGAAAAGCTTGTCAGTTCGGCAAATTGCTCTGCATCTGGCTCATAAAACAGCCCCTCGGCATAAAGTGCCCCATGCACAGCAGCGTCTTTGATCGAGAGTAAAAAATAGCGATAGTCAAAGTCTCCACAATCGAGCGGCACCAATATTAGATCTAAACCCGACCTAGTAGGCAAGGGATGATAACGCAACGATTGCGCATCGCTGCATGCATAATCGTCAAGCCCAGAGACACTCTGTAGCAAAATGCTATGCCAGCGCTCCGTTCCAGTATTGTGTTGACGTTTGTAGGGCAAGGTATCGACTGGTTCTACGAGTTGTGTAGATAGGCTCTGTGGAATAGCAGGAACGGAAGCAGAAACGTAGGGTCTAAGATGAAAATGCTTACTAACAAATGTAGCAAAAGCCTCGCGAGTATCTGCAGGCAGCTCTGGCAATAGATCTTGTTTATTTCCAGGTTCATAAACAGCAATAAGCTTACCAAACTTATCGCAAGAAAAGTGATAGCTCAGTTTAGCAATATCGACAATTGCTTCGTCGACAAAGGTCTCAACAAGGAAATCCACCTTTAGAACAGTAGCATTGCATTCAATTCGTTTCGTTTGATAACGCATGGCACAGCCCGACCCACAGGCTATGACAATAGTTTCCCCCGATACATCATCGGCAATAGTCTCTGTTGTTTCTTCGGTCTGCTCACTTGTTCTTGTACTACTCCTTACAAGCTTGGACGAGGATTGCTGTTGCCCATTCTTGCACGATGACAGAGCAAGTATAGCAAGCAAGGCAAAGAGAGCACAAGAGATCCACTGCTTAGTATCCATTATCAATCTTTGAATTAATAAACGCTTCTCGAATCTGCTGGGGGCTAATATGTGCTTTATTTAGGCCATCGCCAGCATAGTACGACTCGCCCCCCTCGGCATAACGCTTGATGTAGGAAAAGGCTCCCCCACTTTGCACTCGTTTATCACTGATGCGTCTACCCCTTTCCACCCCAATGCTAGCCCACTCTTTGGCAGCAGCGTACATAGCCTCCTCGATAGTTCCAGAGCCTGCTAAGTAGTGGCAGATTTCGGGTCGTTTCACTTTGATAAGGTAGCACTCGAAAATACGGTCTTGCATTTCTGCATCGAGCAGAGCAGAACGATCTAATCCAAGACTAAGCACTGCACTTTCCAGTGTTGTAGGAATGAGTTGGTAGCGTCCCACAGCAAAGATTTCTCTATTGCTTTGTTTTTGCTGAATCTGCCTGATGCTCATCTCCACTACCCGGAGGTCTCTTACCACTCGTAGGCCTCCCTTCGTAGAGTTACAAATATTGTAGTTATCGGCCGATTCGTAGCGTGCAATTAGATTTCCAAATGCACTATGTGCCATGGGGTATCTGTAGTTAGAGCTTGATTCTACCACCTTGATCAACGCAGGATTTTCCACCACTTCGAATAGCTGTTTGAGCCCCAATCTTACGGCCATAGCGACAAGTGATTCGCCCCAAGCATCGGACTCATTTTTTGCGAAGAAATGATCTTGCAAATAGATTTGGTCAAATTCTCGCACATCAAAGTGCACCCAACTAACTGCTCCCACTTTAGTCGATTCCATATTGAAAACGTTACGCTGATTGGCCTTCCAATCCCACCTTGCGCCGAGATAAGTGTAGAATATCTCTTTTCTGATGCGCTCCATGTCTTCTACAGCCCTAGTACGTAGCCCAGCCTTATTGAAATGCAGATCCATAGCCTTACCCATATGATTGAAACTGGCACGTTTCAGATACTCTGGGTGACGACGGCATCTATAGCCCGAGCTCACTTTAGCCAAAGTGTATCGGCCATCACGCTCTAGATAGAATAGCATCGCCTTCACACCCCAAAGCAATGATCGGTGCAAACCTGGATATTCATAGCGGTGATATGCTTCATGTGCATGCTTGAGATAGACTCCCTTATAACTCCCATCACCGAAGCCATCACAGGATCCGCACTTACACTTTGTTTCATCGAAAGGGAAGGAATACTGCCTCGAAAAAGCATCCACAGCTTTCAAAAGCTTTGCCGAAATCTCACCCGTAGCAGCTTGTTTCATATAGTCACGTTCAAACTGCTTTATACAGGCTGAGGTCCGATCATTATACTCTTCGCTCGGTACATTTCCTCCGAAACCCGCCAATCGGATATTTAGCTCTCTCAGCAGAGATTCTGCCTTCAGCTGCTTATAATTTGCCTTTGTGATTAAAAACAAAGCTTCTCCCATTACAGGTTTACTCATTGAGCTCTGCATCGACGATGAAGAGAGCTGATGAGAAATGACAGATCGAGAAGTTATCTGAGCAAAACAGATGCTTGCTGCCTGAGTATTGTTGTTGGGATTGACAGGACTCGACACATAGGTACTAATAGCTATGCGAGAGCCCGCAAATCGCGCTTGAAAGCTGAGTTCGAAACGAGCATCACTCAATTGTATATCACCAGGCAAAGGCAGGAAGCTTGCATGCGGTCCAAGCTTCGGATTTTGCTGATATAGCCTCACCTTAAACAGGGGTTTTTCGCCTTTCAGAAGTTGACGATCAAATGTAGCCACAAGCTGGACAGCTACACCAGCCAACACCGAACGAGATCTGTCTGCATCAGTACTGCCAACAACGAAGTTCAACTTTCTAACGAGGAGCTTGGCCGGCGCAATAAAGAGATACAACTCTCCGAGAGGCGCTTCGCTTACTATGTGATGAAAGCTTAGGTGCAAAATCTTGCCACGACGCTCTTTCAAATTTATACTTCGCTGAGAGTTTAGCAAAAATTGACGCTCCACAACAAATGCTTGCTGACACTCTTGAAGCGTAGCTAGTTTAAACGTTTGCGCATCTGTATCTTCAATGCGCTGCATAGGGTAAATCCTCTCAATGCAAGTCAAGGCTCCAGATCCTTCGAAAAGGGAGCCTGTAAACAAAACTTGATCATACTCTGCCGATACAGAAGCCTTCATCGATGAGGCCCGTTCCAATACAATCTCCTTCACTTTATTCATAACACAGGTTTACTAAACAAACTAAGATCACTAAACAATCCAACCATGCGTGAGCCACAACCTTACATGTAATTCAATAAATAATAATCTGAAAGAAACTACGTAGCTCAACGAATCGCTAGTAAATATACAAAAATAGCTTAAAACTCACAAACTTTTTTCCCTTTACATTAGAACTGTCGGAAAAAGTGCTCTACTCTCTGCAAAAATGCAAGCATTCTTACAGCTACTATTTCAGCTATTCTCTAGTTACCTTCATATGTGCTCATTACTGATTATTCTTCTTGTGAATGTGTATATAACTTGTGTTTCAAATAAGGGACAATTTTCCTTTCTAGCAATTATCCGAACTTGTAGAGCGGATATCTAGGAGTGTAAAAACCGATCCGAATGCCCACTTTAGTACAGAATTGTATAAACAAATGTGAGACAAAGCATTAAAAGCACCTCCTAAATGGCATTTCCTTGCGTTATTTGCGTACGAAAGCATATCTGAGTCAAAAAAATCAAATTACACAACAAGCTGTCAATCAACCATATAGAAAAACACAACTTAAAACAAGACGCAAAAACATAGCCTAAAGTCCGCAAAAAACATCGGAGAATTTTCTCAAATCGTCGGAGAACTTTTTTGAATCTTCCCACGTTTTCAAAAAGTTCTCCCACGATTTCAATTTCATAGCTAAAGTAACGGATTCTTTACTCCTAGTTCGAAAAAGTGCTCAGATTCCAAGCGAAGCATTTTAGTACGTAAACACACCAAAAAAAAACAAGCTAGCCTAAAATGTTCATTACAACAAAAACAGCGTTTTTGGCTACAAATTTGTCTTCAAATCATTTTTGTCAATCCGACTAACATAAAAATAGAAACAAACAGCCAGACCAAGCGGCTGAGGCAAGAGACAATTGGATATGGATAATTGAGAGCTTTATACAAAGGTTCAATAAGCCTTTTCTTCGTATCTTTGCAAAGCTATTGCTGAAAAGAAACTTTGCAAAAGGATTCAAGTAGAGAAAGCTAAGAGGCCTTTTTGTAACGGAAGTTACAATCGAAAATAGGCAAAGCTCTCACGAATACCATATATAATAGCAGCACATTATGAAAGATAAAACCCTCGATATAAGGCTCATCGCCGAGCTAAAAAAAATCATCGACAGCTCCGAAAGAATTGCTATCATATCGCATACGGCACCCGATGGAGACTCTATTGCCAGTAGCTTGGGGCTAAAGATGCTTCTCGTTGCATACGGCAAAAAACGAATCGATGTAGTAGTACCAGATGCATACCCCGAATATCTATCGCAACTCATAGGAGCAAACGAAATTCTAGTGCACGAAGAGCAAGCAAAGGAGACCGAAACCATACTGGAAGAGGCCGATCTCATCTTTTGTCTCGACTTCAACACCCTATCACGTGTAGCCAATCTAGAAGAAGCATTACGAAGATCAAATGCAAAGCGTGTGCTCATAGATCATCACCTTTTTCCTGCAGATGACTTCGTGCTCAGGATAAGCTATCCAGACTACTCTGCTACCAGTGAGCTACTTTGCCAAATTGCTATTGCATTGGAGATCGAACATTTGATAAGCAAAGAAATAGCTACAGCTTTCCTTACAGGAATTTTCACAGACACTGGAGTATTGTACTACAATGCATCAGATCCAGGTCTGTACCGACTAGTAGCCCTACTAATGGAGAAAGGGGCAGACAAGGACGAGATTATCAAACAGACCTTTCAGTCAAACTCGGAGGGAAGAGTTCGCTTCCAAGGTTTTGCAATCTATGACAAGATGCAGATGATCCCAGAGATAAAATCGGCGATCGTTACTATGAGCGAAAAAGAAATGCAACACTTTAATCTTCAACCAGGAGATACAGATGGGATTGCAAACATGCCTTTGGAAATCAAAGACGTACAAGCTTCTGTATTCCTACGCGAAAATAAGGGTTTTGTGAAGCTATCGTTTCGATCGGTAGGTGACTTCCCCGTTAACAAGCTAGCCGAGCAGTACTTTGGAGGCGGTGGGCACAAAAACGCTGCAGGTGGAGAGTGGTACGGTAGCCTATCCGAGGCAGAAGACAGACTACAAGAAGCATTGAAGCACTTCAATCCGTGTAACTATAAAGAATCGACAAATCTATAATAAGCTATACGTTAATAGGTTTTCGGGGAAGACAAAGAGCAATAAAACACATAAAACAGAAACAAAGTCACTAAACATAAGCTACAAACAGATGAAGCTCAAACAAACATTCACAGTACTACTGGGCCTACTACTACTGGCTACAGCTGCATCGTGCGGTAAGAAGTCCGACATTAAGTCGTTGAAAGAGATGAAACGCGACGAGAAAAAAGCAATCCAAGCCCTGATTACCAAGTTGGGGATAGAAGTACAAGAGGCCAAGGAAGGGCAAAGCCACTTCGATCCAAACATAATGTACCACTTCGACAACGGGCTCTACATGCAAGTTTTGGACAAAGGAACAGACAAAGCTGTAGTGAACGAAACTCGTGTAGGAGTACGTATGAAAGGATACACCTTCAAGAACAAACAAGATTCTATCTATGTGTTTAACAGCATCAACTATGCTCATCAACAGCAAAGTGTATTCCTGTACACCAAGTTTTACCAAGATGGTGAAGTGCATTTCCAGTTAATAGAAGGGACCAGTGGTACAAACCTCGATCGTTTCGTATGTGAAGGCATCGCCTACCCTATGACTTTGCTTGGAGATGGAGCTATCGTAAGGCTGATCGTACCATTTTCATTGGGCCCCATGTCGCTATATAGCTCTGGAATCTCTGTTTTTTACGATGAAGTTGATTACGTATTCGAAAAATAACAAGACATACATATATACATATGGCACTTATAAAATCAATCTCAGGTATTAGAGGCACATTGGGAGGCAAAAGCAACGAAGGGCTTAATCCGATTAGCATCGCTCAGTTTACAGCAGCCTATGCGCATTACATCAGAAACCAAGTTGGCAACGTTGACAAATTACGCATCGTAGTAGGCAGAGATGCACGTCCATCTGGCCCCATGGTAAAGCAAATTGTACTTGGCACCCTCATGGGTATGGGCTGCGATGTGATAGATATAGACCTAGCTACTACTCCCACCACCGAGATGGCTGTTACAGGCCTGAATGCTCATGGTGGAATCATTATCACTGCTAGCCACAACCCTGTGCAGTGGAATGCCCTTAAGCTGCTTGGTGCATCGGGTGAATTCCTCGACGATACCGCTGGCAAAGAAATACTACGCTTGGCCGAATCGGACGAAATTATCTTCGCTCCAGTACAGCAGATAGGAACAATTGAGCAGACACTCGACTATACGCAGCAACACATCGACGAAATTCTTAAACTCGAACTAGTAGATGTCGAAGCTATCAAGGCGGCCAAATTCAAGGTAGCTATAGATTGTGTCAATTCGGTAGGAGCACTTGCGCTACCTCCGTTATTAAAGGCACTTGGGGTTGAATCAATCAGCGAATTATACTGTAACCCAGATGGTCAATTTCCACACAATCCAGAACCCATACCCGAGCACTTAGGTGAAATCTGCCAGACGGTAATAAGAACGGGTGCAGATGTAGGATTCGTAGTCGATCCCGACGTAGATAGACTAGCTATCATAGACGAAAAAGGAGGATTCTTTGGTGAGGAATACACCCTTGTGGCTGTAGCAGATTACATACTAAGCCAAAAAGGTGGTGGCAATACGGTCTCAAACCTCAGTTCAACACGTGCACTACGCGACGTTAGCGAGAAGCACGGTGGCAGCTACGAAGCTGCAGCGGTAGGTGAAGTAAATGTAGTTACAAAGATGAAAGCCAATAATGCTCTTATCGGTGGCGAAGGAAACGGTGGTGTGATATACCCCGAGCTACACTATGGTCGTGATGCCCTTGTTGGCATTGCACTATTTCTAAGCTTACTTGCCAAGAAAAAGTCTAAGGTTAGTGAATTGCGCAGCACCTACCCCAACTACTACATGAGTAAGCAGCGAGTAGATACTCCTATCGGCACCAACACAGAAGCTTTGCTCGGAACCATCTACACACGCTATCAAAACGAAGCAGGCATTAGCCGCATCGATGGCGTAAAGATCGACTTTGCCGATAGCTGGGTGCATATGCGTCGCAGCAATACTGAACCAATCATCCGCATTTACACAGAGGCAAAAAGTGCAATAGAGGCCGAAAAACTAGCCGATCGCTTCAAAGGAGAGATAATGGCTGCACTCAAAGAATCATAAAAGCAGCAGGAAACAATTTGGCACGAAAAAAGAAAGCCCCCATCATACTACCCAGTGTAAGCATCACTGGAATTGCTGCCGAAGGGAATGCTATTGGCAAAGTGAACGAACAAGTAGTATTTGTACCTTTTGCCGCTCCTGGCGATGTAGCTACACTGCAAGTAACGAAAAAGAAAAGCAACTTTATGCAGGCACGCATCGTGGAGCTCGAAGAAGCATCGCCTCTACGAGTAGAGCCTCGCTGCAAACACTTCGGTGTATGCGGGGGTTGTAAATGGCAGCATATTCCATACGAGATGCAGCTCGAAGCAAAAGACCAACAGGTAAGAGACGCTCTCTGCAGACTAGGCCATTTGGAGGTAGCTACTTTCAAAAAGATACTGGGCTCTGATGAGATATTCCACTATCGAAATAAGTTGGAGTTTACATTTAGCAACAAACGCTGGCTACTCCCCGAAGAAAAAGACACTTTGGGTGATCTTAATGATCCAAAACAACGCTATGGCTTGGGATTTCATATACCAGGCATGTTTGATAAGGTTTTGGATCTAGACGAATGCTATCTGGGCTCACCAATTGCAGATAGGATAAGGTTGTTTACAAAGAATTTTTGCCTCAGCGATCCAGAGCTCTATCCATTCTTTGACCTCCGTCAGCAAGAAGGACTAATGCGTACGATGCTAATTAGAACGACTAGCGATGGGCAACTAATGCTAATAATAGTATTCTATAGAGAAGACGAACCCGCTAGACGCCGACTGCTCGATGCAATAGTGAAGGAGTTTCCCGAGATCAGCTCCTTACTCTACGTAATTAACGAGAAGTGTAATGATACAATTGCCGATCAGGAGCTTATTTGCTATCATGGAAAGGACTACATCGAAGAAACTATGGAGGGATTACGCTTCAAGATAGGAGGTAAGTCTTTTTTTCAAACCAACAGCAAGCAAGCCTACGAACTCTATAAGCTAGGGCGTGAGATGGCTGGGCTAAAAGGCGACGAATTGGTCTACGACCTCTATACTGGAACGGGTACCATAGCCAATTTCGTGGCTACGAGCTGCAAACAGGTGATAGGTATAGAGTATGTACCCGAAGCAATTGAAGATGCTAAGGTAAATAGTAGGATCAATGGCATAGAAAACACGCTCTTCTACGCTGGCGACATGAAAGACATCCTCAATGAAGACTTCATCAATGAGCATGGCAAACCTGATCTGATCATTACAGATCCGCCAAGGGCAGGAATGCACAATGATGTGATTGATGCTATACTCTTTGCACAAGCAGAGAAAATCGTCTATATAAGCTGCAACCCAGCTACTCAAGCACGCGACGCAGCCCTGCTCTGCGCTGGTGGCTATGAGGCTGTACTATCTCAAGCTGTAGACATGTTTCCGCACACACATCATGTCGAAAACGTACTACTACTCCAAAGGAGGTAGAAACCATAACATCAAGATGCTGGCATAATCAAATGAAACGACGCTCTATTTACACCTGCTTCCTACTCATAGTGCTCTGCATTTCAATCTTCGCCTCATGCACAGGCAAGCCCAAAACTCACACAAGAGACAACTCGGCAGATAGTATAGGAATTGGTGCTGCTTTGATAATCCCTGACACGCTACAGGTAGTAACCCTCTCTGGAGCAAGCACCTACTTCAATTACAAAGACGAAGATATGGGCTACGAGTATGAGCTTGCCAAACTCTTTGCCGAGAGTAAGGGCTTGGCTCTAAAAGTAGTTGTAGTACCCAATGCTACAGCCCTACTTGCTGCCCTCGACTCCGCCAAGGCAGACCTCTGCATTACACCTCGTGCAGTTACTCAAATGGGTAAGCAGAAACACCGATTCGTTGGCCCCGAAGAGCTTTCGGGCTTGGTGTTGGTTCAGCAAAAGCATAAAGACAAAGCCTTACTCACTGATGTTACCGATTTAAAAGGGAAGCAAATTACTGTGATGCAGCATACTCGTGCGGCAGATCGGCTCCATCATCTCGATGATCAAATAGGTGGCGGCATTGACTCGCTCATTATTAGTGGCGACACGCTTCTAACCGAAGATCTTATAGCAAAAATATCGGCTGGAGAAATTGAATACACGATAGCCGATGAGCAGCTTGCCAGATTGTCTCGTACCTACTACCCCAACATTGATGTGAGCATGCAGGTAGGATTTAGGCAAAGACTCAAATGGATGACTCGAAAAGATAACGAATTGCTAGCCACACATATTGATGAATGGACAAAAGAGGCCCCAGGCAAAGAAGAGTATAGAGCTATTACAGCACGATATTTTGAGTCGAGCAAGGGATCGATTTTCGATCAAGACGCTAGCTTCAACAAACCTGTTCGCATCAAACTGAGTAAAGGAGCCATATCGCAATACGACAGCCTATTTAAAGCTATTGCCATCGAGACTAAGCTCCCCTGGTCTTGGCATATTCTCGCTTCGATAGCCTATCACGAATCACGCTTCAGACACGAAGTGGTTGCTTGGTCAGGTGCCAGAGGATTGATGGGTATTATGCCGCGAACTGGGGCCCGATTTGGTGCAGATAAAGCCCAACTCCTCGATCCCGAGACCTCAATAAGAGTGGCTGCTAAGTGCCTCATCGCATTCAACAAAAGCTACAAGCACATAAGCGATAAGGAGCAGCAGCTCAAACTCACTCTGGCAGCATACAATGCTGGTCCAGGACATGTGGGCGACGCACAGCGACTAGCTAAGAAGTATGGACTGAATCCAGATCTTTGGGATGCTAATGTGGAAGAATATATCCGTCTAAAGAACGATCCGCATTATTATAACGATCCTGTTTCGAAGTGTGGCTACCTCCGAAGTGGAGAAACGCTCAAGTACGTCCGAAACGTTGTTGCAAATTATAGCGCCTACCAAAACGCTACGAGATAAACATGTCATACCTACAAGTACAAAATTTAAGCAAGAGCTTTGGCGATCTCATTCTATTTGACTCGATAAACTTTAGCATCGAGAAATCGGAAAAAGTGGGTCTAATCGCACAAAACGGTGCTGGCAAAAGTACACTGATGAGCATGCTTGTGGGGATTGAGGGGGCAGACTCGGGTGAAATAATCATACAAAACGACATCAAATGGTCCTACCTCACACAAGAGACTCAGCTAGATCCCCAGAAAACCGTTATAGACTCCTGTTTTAGCCCTTTCGATGAAACAGCAAAGTTAGTGGGTCTTTGGGAACAGGCCTCGGCTCGAAACGATAGTGAGACCTTGAATAAATTGCTTCCCGAAATGGAAGCTAACAATGCTTGGGACTACGAGCAAAGAGCTCGCGAAGTACTTACAAAGCTTAGAGTTCATGACTTCGACCAGTTGGTGGGGAAACTATCTGGTGGTGAGGCAAAACGATTAGCTCTGGCTGCTGTCTTGATTTCTCAACCAGATCTCTTGCTTCTAGACGAGCCTACCAACCACCTAGACCTCGAAGCAATAGAATGGCTCGAAGATTATCTGCAAAGGCAAGAGATCAGCCTACTGTTGGTAACTCACGACCGCTATTTTCTTGATAGGATCTGTAATCGCATACTCGAAATTGATCAACGAAACCTATACAGCTACCAAGGCAACTACGACTATTACTTAGAAAAGCGTCGAGAACGAATCGATGCACAAGAGAGCGAAGCAAGCAAAGCCTCCAATCTGCTAAGAAAAGAACTGGATTGGATGCGGAGGCAACCACAAGCTCGCGGAGGCAAAGCAAAATATAGGATAGATGCCTTCTACCGCTTGCAAGACAAGGCACAAAGCAATAATAACAGTCGAGAACTAGCCCTAGAAAACAACAAAACATACATCGGGAAGAAGATTTTCGAAGCACATAACGTATCCCATGCATTTGGCAGCAAGCAAATACTCAAAAACTTCAACTACGTGTTTAGCCGCTTCGACAAAGTAGGTATCGTGGGTGACAACGGAGTAGGAAAAACTACGTTTATTCGTCTCTTATTGGGCCAATTGCAGGCAGATAGTGGGAGCTTCGAGGTGGGAGAAACGGTTCGTTTTGGACACTACTCACAAGAAGGATTGCAATTTGACGAAGAAAAGAGAGTAATTGATGTCATTGAAGAGATCGCGACTCACATAAAAAACGAGAATACTGGGCAGACGCTAAGTGCCTCGTCCCTACTCAATCAATTTCTTTTCCCTCCCGACAAACAATATACTCCGATCTACAAACTCAGCGGAGGGGAAAAGCGCCGACTTTACCTCTGCTCTGTGCTGATCAATAATCCCAACTTCTTGATTCTCGATGAGCCAACGAACGATCTGGACCTACTTACACTAAACGTATTGGAAGAATACCTCGAGGAGTTTCAAGGTTGCGTTATCATCGTTTCTCACGATCGTTTTTTTATGGATAAGGTAGTTAATCACATTTTAGCTTTCGAAGGAAACGCTATCATCAGGGACTTCCCAGGTAGCTATTCTCAATACAGAGTAGTGAAGCAGGCCGAGGAGGATGAGCAAAAAAAAGCTGAAGAAGCGAAAAGATTAGCCAATAAAGAAAACAAGAATACTCCACCAAGACGACAAAATGAGGAGCGTAAGCTTAGCTACAAAGAGAAACGCGAACTGGAGGCACTGGAACTGTCGCTACCCGCGCTAGAAGAAGAAAAAGCAAGCCTAGAACAAGCAATGAGCAGAGGCGATATGGATACTGACAGTTTGATAGCTGCTGGCAACAGAATAGCTGAAATAATCGAAGAGATTGAGACACAGAGCATGCGTTGGTTAGAACTGAGCGACATCTGATAAAGACATCGACAGGTTGCACATTTAGCTATTGATTCTACATATTAAGATAGATATATAATTTTGAAAATAAAGTAAAGAGTACTCACAGATAATGGAAAGAAATACTCCCTATAGCTTGCATTACGATAAGCGCAAAAACATCATTCGAGACTCCATATTTGTTGTTTTGGGCGCTTTCTTACAAGCGCTTGGCTACGCCGTATTCATAGCTCCAGCATCCATCATCCCAGGAGGCGTTTATGGCATAGCTATTGCTCTCAATCACCTCAGCCAGGGCTTATTCAGCTTCTTCCCAAACGGACTACCCATCGGTATTACGGCCTTATTCTTCAACGTGCCTTTATTCCTTCTTGCCATGAAGAAACTTGGTCTCTCTTCGGGCGGAAAGACCGTGGCAACCTTCCTATTGATCTCTCTATTCACCGACCTAATCAGTGGATATATGGGAAATAAACCGCTTGTCGAAGACGACATGCTACTAGCAAGTGTCTATGGAGGTACCATTTTAGGATTAGGTGTCTTTATGACCTTTAAGGCTGGTAGCACATCGGCGGGTACCGACGTACTAGCTCGCATTATTGCCAAGGGAACAAACAAACGTATTAGCGAAATCATTCTGATTGTAGATTCGCTGGTTGTAGCTTTCGGATTGTTAGTCTTTGCCGATTGGAAAGTTCCTCTATATTCTTTGATTACAATATTTGTATATAGTTGGGCCATTGGTTTATTGCAGCCAGAGAATCCCAATAAGGCTGTTGTCATAGTCTCGACCAATCCACTAGCTCTTCGCGATGTCATCATCAATGAGCTCAAACTCCGTGGCACCTTCCTGCATGGACAGGGGTTTTACGAAGGCGTAGAAAGAGACATTATCTTTCTGATAGTAGAAAGAAAACACATGACTAGACTCAAGAAATTAGTACTCGAAACCGATCCTAATGCATTCATAAGTACCACAAATGCAACTAACGATACAATCCCCAAAATGATATGACACGAATTACTCGAATTCCTCTATTAGTACTTACTCTAGTACTTATCAGTTTCTGTGCTTTTGCGCAAGAGCCTACAGATACTATAAGACAACGCGTATTGGTTGAAACCAACCGTGGTAAGTTTACACTAGAACTTTACAACGAAACCCCTATCCATCGCGACAACTTCATTGGCTTAGTAAAAAGCCGTTCCTATGAGGGCACATTATTTCACAGAGTCATTTCGCAGTTTATGGTTCAAGGAGGGAATATGCAGTCCAAAAACGCAGGACCCGATGCCGATTTAAGCCAAGATACGATAAGCAAACGTATTCCGGCAGAGATTCTTTACCCCCAGTTCTTTCATCGCAAAGGATCTCTCTGCGCTGCTCGCGAAGGAGATGAATCGAATCCCGAAAGGGCCTCTTCTTCTACCCAGTTTTACATTGTAACGGGTAACTACTTTTCTGAGATTGATCTCAAGCGATTTGAACTACTCAAGAAAATCAGCTTTAGCCCAGAGATGCGCGAAGCCTATAAACTCGAAGGTGGCACTCCACACCTTGACGGAGCTTACACTGTGTTTGGCAGAGTAATAGATGGAATGGATGTTATTGAAAAAATCGAACGAACAAATACGGACAACCGCAACCGCCCCAGCAAAGATATCATCATCAAAACAATGCAATTAATTCCTGCCCCCTAAACCTAGCAAATCTTCGAGAGATAATGAGCTCAAAACAGCCTTTTCTCTTGACTCAGCTAGCAGTAGGCAAGGATTCGTTATGAGTCGTAAATACTCCCATTACAAAGAGTTATTCAACTTAGGCTTTCCGATCGCGTTAGGCCAATTAGGCATAATCGTAGTCAACTTTGCCGATAATATCATGGTAGGACACTACTCCTCCGAGGCATTGTCGGCAGCATCCTTTGTAAACAACCTCTGCTACTTAGCCGTAGTTTTAGGTATTGGTTTTGCTTATGGCCTTACTCCCATCGTAGCATCACGCTTCGCTCAAAACAAAGAAATCCGTGCAGGGATTGCATTAAGGCACAGCTTACTCGCCAATATATTGGTGGGGATATTGCTTTCAGCCATCTTTTTATTTTTCTACTTCCGTTTAGACCTCTTCAATCTACCTGCAGAGATCACCCCTCTCATAAAGCCCTATTACCTCTTACAGCTACTCTCACTTATGATCATGGTGAGCTTTGGAGCCTTCAAACAGCTTTTCGACGGAGCTGGCGACACCAAAAGCCCCATGTACATCATGCTTATTTCTAACCTAGTAAATATCGTTGGTAACTACGCTCTGATTTTTGGCCGTTGGGGAATGCCCGAATTAGGGCTAGTAGGAGCAGGAATCTCTACTTCATTCAGTAGACTTTTTATCCTCGTAGCTCTGATTTATCTATTTGCGAGTAAAAAGAAATGGACATCTTGCCGAAGGGGATTTCTAATGAACTCTTGGAGCAAAAGGCGCTTCTTAAAACTGATTCAGCTTGGTGCACCAGTCTCGTTACAGATGGGGCTAGAAGCAGCAGCTTTTGTTATTGTGGTAGTATATGTCGGCTGGCTAGGATCTAAGGCTTTGGCTGCACACCAGATTGCACAGTCGATAGGCAATATGGGCTTCCTAATCTATTACTCGATCGGTGCGGCTGCTACGATCATCATTAGCCGCCAGCGAGCCCAAGGTCTGATGCACAGATTGCGCCTCACGGCTCGTGCAGCCCTCTTTATGTCACTCATTGTCAGTGTTGTATTCATTACCTTCACCCTCTTATTGCGCAAGCAATTGGGATATATATTCACCACAGATAGTGAAGTCATTCGTTTGGTATCGCTACTGCTTATTCCATTAGCACTCTACCAATTGGGCGATGCTTTACAAATAATCTATTCCAATGCTCTAAGAGGTATGATGGATGTACGTTTTTTGGTTATTGGGTCACTTCTTTGTTACCTCATTTTAGCTCCCATCATTTCCTATGTACTTGGTTTCCGCGTGGGCATCACCGACCAAGCTTGGCAACTTGTAGCTATATGGGGTGCCTTCCCTATTAGCCTAAGTCTGGCTGGTCTTATTTATTACGCTCGATTTAGAAGAATCACTCAAGTTAAGTCCAGAGCTAAACAATCCAATTGAGCTCCTTAAAGTTTGTATTTACAACAATTGTGCAAGCAACTCTGTATGCTCTAGCATTATTTTGAAGCCCAAGAACATCAGAATAACTCCACCTAGCAGCTCTGCTTTGTTTTTATATTTTGAACCAAAACGATGGCCAATAAAGACACCACTTAGGGAGAGTAGCGCAGTAACCACTCCAATCATGATCAGTGCAACACTCAGTTTGATTTGTATGAAAGCGAAAGTGAAGCCTACTACTAAAGCATCGATACTGGTAGCAACAGAAAGAGCAAAAACCCTTAGGACATCTCGTTTTTGACTTGCAGATAAACCTTTACCACTATGAGAGCATGACTCACAGGGCTCCGATTCGGGCTCAAAACTATCTTTGATCATTTTTGCACCTACTAAACTGAGTAGAAGAAATGCAATCCAGTGATCGTACTCTTGAGCTACTTCATTGAATACATCGCCAATCAAATAGCCAGCGAGTGGCATCAGGGCTTGAAATAAGCCAAAAGAAAGTGCTATGAGGAGTGCCTGACGCCATAAGCGCCTACGTATGCCAACACCTTCGCAGATAGCTGCAGCAAAGGCATCCATAGCAAGAGCTATCGAAAGAAGAAAAATCTGAAACAGTAGCATAAGTAATAATAGTGTGATAGGAAAGTCCGAGCAGACTGGCACATTTGACCAAAATGCACGAAAATCTTGCAAATATACATCAATAATTAGCTTTCAAACAACTTGAATCGCCAGCTATTCGACTCGGTCTGAATAAAAATGTATATTTTTGTTTGAATATGGGTGAAGCACGACTTTAGGGCTCGTTATAAATAACACTCTTTTGTAGAGTGCATTTACCCAAAGTGTTCCTTGCGATCAGTAAAACAACAAAATAGATAATAGAACTCAGACAATGAAAAATTTCTTCAAAATGTTTCTCGCCTCCGTTTTAGGCGTGATAACTGCACAGATAATCATTACGTGCATTTTTCTTTTCATCTTCATTGGCATGGCAGCCAGTATGGCTTCGAAGCTAGGTGGAGGAAAGGACTTACCCCGTATTGAATCAAAATCGGTACTACATATCGATGGAAGCACTTTCCCAGAGATAGTAGCATTATCTCCAATGGATGTTTTCAAAGGATCGGACGAAAGTAATGTTTCGCTCAGCAAAGCAATTGAAGCTATTGCACAGGCCAAAAACGACCCCAACATTGCAGGTATTTATTTAGACATGGCCGACTTTGGTCAAGGCATGGCTTCGGCACAAGCATTCCGTAGAGCACTAGAAGACTTTAAGAAGTCTGGCAAGTTCATCACATCCTATGCAGACACGTACACCCAAAAAGGCTATTACCTAGCGAGTGTAGCAGATCAAGTTTACCTCAACCCACAGGGTATGTTGTTGATCAATGGTATTAGCTCGCAGACAATATTCTTTAAGGGCGCGCTCGACAAGCTTGGAGTCGATATGATGGTATTTAAGGTAGGAACTTTTAAGGGTGCCGTAGAGCCTTATGTACTCGATAAGCTAAGCCCTGAAAATAGAATGCAAATTGACACCTATATCACCGGCCTTTGGGATACGATGACTAGCGACATGGCAGCTTCTAGGAAAATATCGGTGGACTCAATAAAACTTTTCGCGGAAAGAGGTGACTTCTTCAAAAAACAATCGTTAACCATAGACAACAAGCTGGTAGACGAATTGCTCTATCGCTCGGATGTAGAAGAAAAGCTCAAAGCAAAGCTCGAACTTGGCGAAAAGGATGAAATCAACTTCGTAAGCCTCGAGCAGGTAAGTATGAAGAGTCCTTCGGTAGCCAAATCTGGCAAAAATCAGATAGCGGTACTATTTGCAGAAGGTGAAATCACTGATGCACGCATCAACGTACCATCATACAAAGGAAATGCTATCACAGGTAAACTTGCCGAAGATATTCGCAAATTAGCCAAAGACGATAAAGTAAAGGCTGTAGTACTGCGTGTAAATTCGCCTGGTGGAAGTGCATATACTTCGGAACAGATATGGAAAGAGGTAATAAACTTGAAAGCCAAAAAACCTATCGTTATTTCGATGGGAGATCTAGCAGCCTCTGGTGGATACTATATTTCATGTGCTGCAAATGCAATCGTAGCAGAACCCACAACTCTGACGGGATCGATTGGAATTTTCGGCATGTTCCCCAACTTGGCAAACGTAAAGAAGAGACTTGGAGTAAGCACAGACGTAGTAAACACTTCAAAGTTTGCTGGTTTTGGCAATCAACTTGAGCCAATGACAGCCGACGACAAAGCTCTGCTGCAGTCGTACATAGAAATGGGATACGACACCTTCCTAACGCGTGTATCTGATGGTAGAGGCATGAGTAAAGTGGCTGTCGATAGTGTAGCGCAAGGCCGTGTTTGGCTCGGCAACAAAGCCTTCGAACTTGGCTTGGTAGATGAACTAGGTGGGCTTGACACAGCTATCGAAAGAGCTGCTGTATTGGCATCACTTGGTAGCGACTTCTACGTAAATTATGCTACAACAAAGCGTGATTTCTTAAGCGAATTGCTCGGCATGACTGGTCAAGAGATCAAAGCAAGCATCAGCAAACAGTTCCTCACGCACGACGAGTACTTACTCATCGAGAATATGAGAAAAGCTCGCGAAGTGGAAGGTATACAAGCTCGACTACCATTAGGCTTTATGCCTTACTAATCAAGTGCAGCTACTTCAATAGCTGTACGACAAGATCCTTATTGGGAAGGAAAAATGAATGCGCAGCAAATAGAAAGGATTAGACCTTGGCTCACACCTATCTCGGCACTTTACGGGATAGGTGTGAGGCTGCGTAATTATCTCTTCGATAAAGGGATTCTAAAAAGTGAAAGTTTTCGAACACCCATAGTCTGTGTAGGAAATCTATGCGCAGGTGGTACAGGTAAAACTCCACATGTAGAATTCATCATTTCCCAGCTACAGAGCAAATATCGTATTGCGGTGCTAAGCCGAGGCTATAAACGTAAAAGTAAAGGTTTGCTTATAGCAAGCTTGGACTCCACGGCCACCGAAATTGGCGATGAACCCCGTCAGATAAAACAGAAATTTCCACTCATAACGGTGGTAGTCGATGCCAATAGACGTCGAGCCATTCGATACTTAGAGAGTTTGGCTGTAAACGAAAGGCCAGAACTAATCATACTCGATGATGGATTTCAGCACCGCTATGTAAAGCCCTGCTTGGCAATTTTGATAGAAGACTACTATCGGCTACAGATACCGAAGAAACTGCTACCTGCTGGCGATCTACGCGAACCAATATCTGCACGAAAACGTGGCGATTGTATGATCATAAGTAAGTGTCCACTCAAGCTCCAACCTATTAGCTACCGCATAATGGAACGAGATCTCGAGCTTTACCCTCATCAGAAACTTTTCTTTACATACATGCACTATGCCCCCCTCAAAGCGATCTTCGATGAAGCCAGTCTAGAGGCAATTGATGCAGCAACTCAAGTTTTGGCTGTGGCAGGGATAGCCAATCCTACCAACTTCATGGAGGAACTACAGCAGCGATACGGAAAAGAACGGGTAGAATTGATGAGCTACTCTGATCATCACAGTTTCGATGACTCAGACATCCGAGCAATTGCAGACAAATGGAATTCTCTACAAGCAGAAAGCGAGGCTTGCATCTTCATTACTACAGAAAAAGATGCAATGCGCCTAGTAGCTAAGCAAAATAAGCTACCTAAAAGCATGCAAATGGCAGCATTTTATCTGCCAATAGAGCCAAACTTCGCATTCAAAAGTTCAGATTCTTTTATCGACCTTATCGACCAAGCCATATTCCGACACAAACTTGCTACTGACAATAACCCGAAATGAAACGAACAGAAATAGCCAGCCTTGGCGAATTTGGTCTAATAAGACACCTTACAGACAAAGTAAAGCTACAAAACGAAAGCAGCCGTAAAGGAATCGGAGACGATGCTGCTGTGATTGCCTTCGACGAAGGGTACCAAACATTAGTTACAAGTGATTTGCTGCTCGAAGGTATTCACTTTGACCTGTCATATACGCCACTAAAACATTTAGGCTACAAGGCTGCAGTAGTAAACTTTTCGGATATCTATGCTATGAATGGATCGGCAAAACAGCTGATCGTATCTATGGGCATATCGAAACGCTTCTCGGTAGAAGACTTAGAAGAATTGTATAGCGGCATATTGCTAGCCTGCGAAAACTATGGAGTAGATTTGGTGGGAGGAGACACCAGTGCTTCGCTAACTGGGCTTTGCCTAAGTCTGACCTGCATAGGACAGGCCAAACCCGAAGAGCTCGTCTATCGCAGTGGAGCTAAAGATACAGACCTCATATGCTGTACGGGAAATCTTGGGGCTGCCTATATGGGGTTACAGTTGTTGGAAAGGGAGAAGGCTGTCTTTGAAGGTGTAAAAGACAAAGATTTCCAACCAGACTTCTCGGGCAGAGAATATATACTGATGCGCCAGCTAAAACCTGAGGCTAGGCAAGACATCGTGGCAAGTTTAAGAAATGGTGGAATAAAACCAACTGCAATGATGGACATTTCAGATGGCTTGTCGTCTGAATTACTGCATATTGCCAAACAGAGTAACGTAGGCATTAGAATCTACGATTCGAAGCTACCAATCGACCACGAAACGATTGCCATGGCCGAACAGCTTCACATCAACCCATTCACCGCAGCCCTCAATGGTGGGGAAGATTACGAATTGCTCTTTACCGTTCCGCTTGGAATGCTAGACAAAGTGCAACAATTAACTGATGTACACCTGATTGGTCATGTAACGAAGGCCGAACTTGGATGCGTCTTGGTGGCGGGAGATAGCCAAGAAGAGATACCCTTAAAAGCTCAAGGTTGGACTTCGATTTGAGGAGTCCGAAACAAAAATCACACTGCAACCGCCCCACTTCAATCAAGGTCTATACATAAATCTTCTCATCAGGCATTATTCTCAAGCAAAAGGATGAGTCCTGCTCTTTTCTAATGAAAGAAACGATACAAATACGTTCACTTACGAGCGGAAATATTAGGAGCCAGCTTCTACAGTTGGCTCTACCCATTATGGGAAGTTCATTTGTGCAGATGGCATACACCTTCACAGATATGGCTTGGCTGGGTCGACTAGGCAGCAAATCGGTTGCAGCTGTGGGAGTGGTCTCGGTATTGATGTGGATCTCATACTCTATTGCTTTGATCAACAAAACTGGTAGCGAAGTAACTATCGGACAAAGCTTGGGTGCAAACAATAGAGATAAGGCCAGAGATTATGCCTCACAAAACACTAGCATGGCAATTGGACTCGGTGCCATCATTACTATTATTCTTTTGCTTTGGCCCCGCGAGATTATTTCTGTCTATAGGCTAAACGAGGATGTATTAGCTCCAGCCATATCCTACCTTCGTATTGTGGCTTTTTCTCTTCCTATGGCTTTTGCATCAATGGCATTTGGAGGTATTTACAATGGTGCAGGGTTAACAAGTATCCCTTTTAGAGTAAATGCAATTGGACTGGCAATAAACATGGTGCTCGACCCTCTTTTTATTTTCGTGTTTTCGTGGGGCACAGTGGGAGCAGCATGGGCTACCCTACTTTCACAAGCATTTGTTTTTCTATATTTTTTGTACCGATTGCGTATTCACGATCACCTGCTCGGAAGATTTAAATTTTTCGTAAGCCCTGTCTGGAAGCTTTACAAGCACATACTTAGCATAGGCCTACCTGTAGCTATGCTCAACTCTCTCTTTGCTATTATCAACATGTATATGGGGCGATTGGCATCAACTACAGGTGGACATATTGCTGTAACAACCCTTAGCACAGGAGGACAAGTAGAGGGTATCACTTGGAATACCAGTCAAGGCTTTAGTAGTGCTTTAGCAACCTTCGTGGCTCACAACTATGCAGCGGGCAAAAAAGAGAGAATCTTCAAGGCCTATCGACTAACTTTATTGTTTACTTCTGTCTTTGGGCTCGTCAGCACCATTCTATTTGTTTTCTTTGGAGCAGAACTCTATTCCATTATCATCCCCGAGCAGGAGGCTTACGATGCGGGAGGTATATATTTGCGAATCAATGGCTATTCTCAGCTCTTTATGATGTTGGAAATAGCGACTCAGGGGATCTTTTATGGTTGCGGTTTTACTGTTTTCCCAGCAATAATTAGTATTTTTGGTAATTGTTTGAGAATTCCTTTAGCGTATCTCCTGCTTCGTAGTGGATTAGGAGTCGAAGCACTATGGTGGGCCATTTCATCTAGTAGCATCCTCAAAGGGATCACATGCGTCACAGGCTTGCCCTGGCTTCGCAACATCATAAAGCGTAAAGCAATCAAAGCTCAAAAAGAAAATGCAATACAGAGTTTACACATTTAGTGCTCTAAGTATACCCAACGAGTTGACACATGAAATTGTGTTCGACCTTCTGTCCGATAGCTTATTGGCGCTTGGCTTCGACAGCTTTGAGCAATCGGCAGAAATGCAAGTTCTTAAGGCTTATCGCCCAGCTACAGACCTAGACGACAAGCTTATAGATGAGCTACTTGCAGGATTTCCGCTCAAGGGTCTGAGTTTTGCGTATGAAAGTGAAGATATACCAAATATAAACTGGAATGAAGAGTGGGAGAAAAACTCGTTTCACCCCATTGTCGTTGATCAACTAATCTACGTTCGAGCTCCGTTTCACCCGATACGTGCAAAGATTAAACACGAAGTGTTGATCTCTCCACGAATGGCTTTTGGTACAGGCAACCATCAAACCACAAGATTGATGCTGAAAATCTTACTCAAAAGCGACTTAAAAGGCAAACGCGTATTAGATATGGGTACTGGTACCGGAATACTTGCCATAGTAGCCTGTAAGCTTGGAGCAAATAGGGTTGATGCCATTGATATTGATGAATGGTGCTATGAAAATAGCATTGAGAACGCAACCCTAAACAACGAACAAGACAAGATAGAGGTGAGGCTTGGCGATGTATCTCTTCTCAATAATATGTCAAACCCCTATGATTTCATCCTAGCGAATATCAATAGGAATATACTATTACAAGACATGCCACAGTACACTCAAAAGCTTCGATCTGCAGGATTCATCGCAATAAGTGGATTTCTTCTGGCAGATCGCAAACAACTTGTCGATTTGGCAGAATCACTAGGGCTGAAACTTATTGACAGTCTGCACGAAGACGATTGGGCAGCCATGCTATTCAATAAAACCACATAGACTGAAAAAACACAAATCATAAAAACAACAAACTATGAAAAAAACAAGACTTCTACTACTTCTACTTCTAACTTTCTTAGTGGGCTACGTTGCAGTGGCAGATAGAGAAGAGCCCTATCATCCTCCTATCTTAAACCTAACAGCATCGGCCGATGGCAGGGATGTTAGTCTAGAATGGGAAATGGTTGACTTTCTGCACACGACTATTATGGAAGAAGATTTCAATTCGGGAAATGTTCCGGCTGGATGGGATACACTCGACGAAGATGCAGACGGACGCACATGGACCTTTGCCGAGAATTGGCCTAGTCCAGACGGTTCGGGTAGTGCTATTGGCTCATACTCATGGGAGTATAGCACCAAGCTCGATCTGCACCCAGACAACTGGCTCGTAACACCCAAGCTAATGATACCACAAGGTGGAAAACTGCATTACATGGTGGCAACGGAAAAAAGTTATCACAACGAAACGATGGCTGTTTATGCCTCGGAGTCGGGAACTATTGAAGACTTCTTGCAGCACGACTACTGAAAGAAAACTTTCAAAACCCAATCCGCAACGCCAATGAGGCCAACCAACGAAGATTTGATCTAACACCTGTATGGAGAGAACGTACGATAGACCTAAGCGAGTTCCAGGGCAAGGAGATACGTTTGGCATTTCGCCACTTCGAAACCTCGGGAGAATTCTATGTACGTCTCGACGATATAAGCGTTAAAGGCAATAGTAATGCAACAGTACCAGTACACAGCTTCAACATTTACCGAGATGGTGTAAAAATTGCAAATACTACCGAGCTGAATTATCTCGACAAAGACGCTCCCTTCGGAAATCATAAGTACGAGATAGAAGTACAGTACGAAGACGGTGTATCTCCTAAGGTTGCAGTAGTGATTTCTGTGCTAAATCCCGAGGTTGTAGCATACATTCACTTCGAGGCGCACAATGTATTTGGAGATGGTACTGGATATCAGATATTCCTCGATTCTAATGCCAATCAATATGGAAATGCAATACCAGTAACTAGTGTCATGTTTACACCGGATTGTAACATACCCGAAGACCTTCCAGGCAAATTCTCACACTCTGTACCAGAAAATGCAGAAATGTCTTGCTCCCCCATCAACTGGGTGGTTGAAGGTACGGTTGTAACGGAAATCCCTGCAGGAATTTACGATTTTGTAGTAGTAAACCCACTGCCTGGATGGCTCATTAGAGTAGCATCAAGCCCGAATGGTCGTAGAGACAATTACGAGTTTATTCCCAATGGACACTATTATTTCCAAGCCGTACCCGATCCATACCTACCTGGAGCAGACATCATTATGATTGATGCTCCTACAGCAATCGAAAATGTAACCAATCATGACGTCCAAGCTTATGCTGTCGAAGGTGGTATGAAGATAATGTGTACTGAGCCTTGTGAAATACAACTATACGATCTATACGGCCGTCGCCTCCATACAACAAGAGCTAGTGAAGAAACCTTCATATCATGCCCAAGTGGCATCTATGTGCTTCAGCTCAAGTCTGCTAGTGGAAGTAAAGCTATTAAGATGAGTGTGAAGTAATAGTTCAAGACTCAGAACAGAAACTCTAGGGACTAAGCCATTGGCAAGCCCTAAGGAGAACAAAACAAAATCGAGACGCTGGTGCTATGCAAGAAAAGCACGACAGCGTCTCGATTTTTTTATACGAGTATATCAAAGCTCTCACTTAGAGGACTATTGATATCGTCAGCAATCTTATTGGGCTGCAGACTCGAGTGTCTCTTTTATTATTTCGCAAACAGTAGGATGAGGGAAGATAATCTTGGCCAATTCGTGCCCAGTCATTCCCTTCTCAATTGCCATTGCAGCAATCACAATCATTTCGCTTGCAGGATTTCCAATCATAAAAGCACCCAAAAGTTTATCTTCTGGAGAAAGAATTAGCTTGCAAGTACCAGACCCTTGTTCGTTTTCTGCAACGAAACGCCCCGAGAAGGCCATAGGCAGCTTCTTAACGACATAGTCGATGCCTTTTTTCTTTAGTTCTTCCTCGCTTGCACCCACACCAGCGATTTCGGGATTGGTGTATACTACACCAGGCACAGCCTTGTAACTCATAGGCTCTTGCTTGAGACCTAATAGATGATCGACAGCAACTTCAGCCTCACGTACAGCAGTGTGAGCTAAGAGCGAAAAGCCTGTAATATCGCCTGCAGCGTAAACGCCTTCAACGCTACAACGCATATATTCATCAACTTTCACTCCCCTTCCCTGCATTTCTAAGCCTAGAGCTTCGAGCCCAACAGAGACTGGTCTTCTACCTACACTCATCAAAATACGTTCGGCCTCGATATCGAATGCTTCACCTTCAAACTCGACACTCACAGAGCCATTCCTTACGGCTGTAACTTTGTGTCCGAGATAGAACTTCATGCCCTTCTTTTCGTAAGCAGCACGCAGTTCAGCAACCAATTCGCCATCGATGCCTGGCAATATTTCTGGCATCATTTCTACAACATGCACCTGGCAACCAAGGCTGCAAAAGAAACTAGCGAACTCCATGCCAATTACACCGCCACCGATCACCAGCAGCGATGCAGGCATCTCTTTATTAAGGAGAGCTTCGCGACTCGTCCAGTATTCGGTTTCTTCTACTCCAGGGATAGGAGGAATAAAGGTCTCGGAGCCTGTACAAAGAAGGAGCTTTTTTGCCAAGATCTTTTGCTCACCAGCTTCTACCTCAAATCCATTGGCATCGTGCTTGAGCACACTAGCCTCTGCCAGTAGCACCTCTACCCCGGCATCGTTCATCCGAGAGCGGATACCAGCGGTAAGCTTTCTTACCACCTTGGCCTTTCGAGCGATTACCTTGGGCAGATCTACCCCTTCACTGCTAGCACTAACGGCATACTTCGATGCTGTTTCAATCGTATTTAAAACTTTTGCCGAGTATAGCAGGGTCTTAGTGGGGATACAACCTTCATTGAGGCAGACACCTCCAAGAGCACTCTTCTCTATTAATATAGTTTTAAGGCCCCCACGAGCAGCTCTTTCAGCTGCAGTATAACCAGCAGGACCCCCACCGATTATCATCAGATCGTAACTCATAGTTTCTATTATTAGTATTAAATTAAATTCTATTCAGATTGTAAGCCACGCCCTCGGATCGACACTCGTACGTATGAGACGTAGCTATTAACCGGACAAGCAATAGATGATCGACTAAAACTCGCCAGCACAAAGATAGCAATAAGAAAGTTGAAGCAAGCAAGCCAAAGAGTATTATCCACTGCCTAACCTACACTTTATTGTATGCACTCGTCTAGACCTCGTTGCCACACTTTTGGATGAGCACATCTGTCTAGTTGACGAATAATAAAATGAGACCAATGTATATAAGGGGCTTCAAAACCTCAAACAGCGAAGTGCACATACTGTTAACGTACGTGTTTGCCAAAGTGCTAGCTAGTAACAAAGTAAAGTCAAGCTGAGGTACTCGCCACTCATATAATAATAAACAGGGCATCTCGAAACACATTAGTCCACAACGCTGTTGACTTAACCATTTTCGAGAGGTTATCGCAAAAACTCTCTTTCATGTCTGCCGTTCCAGCCTCTACTTGTCGCATGCGATTTCTAACCTCTTCAAGCTCCTTTCTTAGGGCGTGAAAGCGCTTAGGATCTGTAGCCATAGAGGTGTCGGCAAGTTGCTTTCTTAGACTACTGGCTCTATCACGAAGCTGATTCATAGTAAGGTCGTTGACAGACATCGATTTGTTTAAGTCGGCGATCTTCTTAGAGTTTGCCTCCATTGTTTTGCCTAGAGCTTCATGCTCTTTTTGCAGCTTCAAATACTCATCACTTTGTCGCGACTCTCGAGTACGAAAACGCTTCATCTCTTCAGATACCTTCCCCATCTCCTTGCTTAGGTCCTTATTTGCTTCGCTAAGCTGATGTATTTCTTGCTGTGCCTTGCTGGCATCTACCGAGATAATCATCTTTATCTCATCTTCTGTTAGTTTCTTTGCCATCCTTACTTATTCTTTTATTTGGATACATTTTCGGATTTGATTCCGTCAGATGCAAATGTCCACAAAAAAGCCCCTGCAGCAAAGGACGAACTGCAGGGGCTAAAAAGTGTAAGGGGGTAGGCGTCAGAAAAAGAAGGTAATAAGATCCTTAATCAGCATTATGATGATTCGGATAATAATATATACAAAGAGACATGCGCCTACTACTATCAATGGAATGAGCAGAAATTGCTTGGGATATGTGAAGATTAAGTAGGGTAAGGCAAGTACTATTATTCCCATCAAACTGTATGCGACAATTGTGAACGTCCGTGATGGTTTGGGTTTCGTAGTTGATTCCATATCTTTTATTCCTGATTAAGTGAAGAGCTAATCTCCTCTTTGATTTGTTCTCTAATTTCATCTCTTAAGCCATATCTCAATCGTGGTATAAGGGTTCTGTACACGATTCCAAACAGTGGCTTATTGTAGAGATTGATGCGCTTCTTGCTGCGCTTGCCATACTTCTTGCGATAATGAATATCCAGAAAACGCAGATAAGTCAGCGTTGGCATGTAATACAACTTTCCCTCTCGAATCGTCTCGAGTGGGCTTCGCTCTAGAAAGGCAAAGAGTGTACCAGTATCGGGCTTGAGCGAGGTCTTTGCGACCTCGCTCTGCCTTGTGTAAGCTTCAGAGAGCGTTCCAGTCATCGTCTGATGGATAAAGCTCTCTTTGATCATATCGTTAGTTATCATAGGGCTAAAGTACTAAATACTTTGCACATAAACCAGTTAGCGCTCTCGGAGCATCCATTTGAAGGATAGATCAATAGTACCATGTGGACTGGCTATGAGGTAGCCCATATAAAGTATGAGCATATCAATTTGAACGTTTACCAAGATGCTTTATCTTTGTGCAATGGTTTACGGCATCTTTCAATCAAGAACCATTAACAGCTAGATCACATCTTGTCGCAAAAGAGAATCACCATAGCTCAAGTATAAACTCAGATTAAGAAAATGCCGATTCTTAAATTCTCTTTAAGCAATAGAGAGTACAATAATTCATTCAAAAGTCACGACCATGAACCTAATAATAGACCAAGGCAATAGCAAGTGCAAAGTAGCACTCTATCGAGGCAATAAACAGGAAGAGTTTATCGACTTGCCTAGCACACTTGGCGAACATCTCGAGCTTGTATCATGTATGATTGCAAAATCACAGCAAGCTATATACTCTTCGGTAGCCACTATCGACACTTCGATAATTGACACTTTACATAACATGGTTCCGAAACTGATAGTCCTAGACGAATATACAGCTCTACCACTTCAAGTCGAGTATGATAGGCTAGGTCTTGGTGCAGATAGGATAGCTGCTGCTGTGGGTGCATTTTCGCTCAGCCCAGGCAGAGAACTGTTGATAATAGATGCGGGTACTGCTATCACTTACGAGCGCGTATCGTCCGATGCCCACTACCTCGGAGGGAATATTGCTCCTGGTATGGAAATGCGTTTCAAATCACTGCACCACTTCACTGGTCGATTGCCTTATGTTGAGCACGATCTCCAATTGAATTCTATCGGAAACAATAGCCAAACAGCAATCCATAGTGGAGTGATACGTGGGATGATTTTCGAAATCGACGGCTACATCGATGAGTTGCTTCATATTTTTCCAGATGCAGAGGCATATATTACTGGTGGAAATGCGCATTTTTTTGCCTCAAAGCTAAGAAATAGCCCAATAGTTCGTGGCGATTTAGTACTTTTGGGCTTGAATAAGATATTAGAGTATAATGACAAATAGAATATATAGTCTCAAAACTTGCATCGTCACAAGCTGTGCAATGTTGTTTTGTGGCCTTTTTGCTACGAACACCGCTGCACAAAACCACAATAATAGCGAGTCTCCTTACACTCGTTTTGGTATCGGAAAACTGGGCGATGGAGCTTCTACTATTGGTCGGCAGATGGGAGGGCTAGGCATAGGTCTACGCCAAGGAATGTACCCCAACCCGTTGAATCCCGCTTCATACACCGCCACCGATTCGACAACTTTCATTTTCGACTTCGGCATTTCTGCCGGAAACTCTTGGCAGTCATCTTCGAAGCATACAGAATCTCGCACATTGGGCAACTTCGAGTATGCTAGCATGCTTTTTCGCGTCAATAAGTTCATGGCAATGAGTGCGGGTATTCTACCCTATTCTACTGCAGGATACCAATTTGGCTCGACGCAGCAAGTGATAGGTGGAGACATCGACTATTCTCGCATTTACAAAGGATCGGGAAACCTAAATCAGGTCTATCTAGGTCTTGGAGTTGAACCCTTCAAAGGCCTTTCGATTGGGACTAATATGTCTTACCTTTTTGGCGACTTCGTGCACGCCAGATCGGTTACTTACAATACTAGCTCTCCATTGAATCCCACCTTTGCATTTCACCTCAGACTCAAAGCAATCAAATTTGATATCGGAGCTCAGTATAGCATCAAACTAAGCAACAATCGCTTCTTACACTTAGGAGCCACCTATTCACCACGCTCTCCATTCAAGAGTCGTTACATCGAATCTGAAGCCCTAACACAAGGTAGCACAGTAGTGAGCCTACAACAGGACACTATAAACGGCACCAGCTTCTACGCCTTGCCACACAGCATTGGTTTCGGTCTATCCTATCAGCTAGCAAATAAACTTATCTTAGGAGCCGACATCAAATACAGTAGATGGGCAAGCGTGCCCTACTACAAGTCGGAAAGTAAGCTCAATGATTACTACCGTGTAGCATTAGGAGGAGAGTGGACTCCCAGACCAGACGGACGAAGAGCAATAAACAGAATGACCTACCGCTTTGGTTTACATGGAGAAAACTCATACGTATTGGCACCGACTCAAAACTTAGGGCTCAAAGACTATTACACCATTGGAGCCTCTTTTGGTATCGGAATCCCCTTGGTTGATAGACGCTCATCTTTAAATCTATCCGTAGAATATGATCGTCTTATACCTAGCGCCAAAACGATGGTAAATGAACAATACTTACGGTTTACCGTTGGACTTACATTCAACGAAGCTTGGTTTAAAAAGCTAAGATTGAACTAAACATTACAAGAGCAACAATTAACATTCAGAAGAAAATAAGAATTATGATGAAGATCAAAGTTTTATTTGCAGCAATTGCTTTTAGCCTCACGGCCTCAATAGCATTTGCCCAAACAGGAGCACAATCTGGCACAGCATTCGGATCTGGAGAAGACAGTATCCGCTGTCGTCAAAACATCAGTCTATTCACGCAGTATGCCAAAACTGAAAATTACAAGGATGCCTACGAGTTTTGGAAAATAGTTCATGATGAATGTCCTGCATCTACTAAGAACATATATATCTATGGTAATAGGATTTACGAATGGCTAATCCAAAACGAATCTGATGCCACAAAAAAAGCGCAGTACGTAGACCAACTACTTTCTCTTTACGATGACCGAGCCAAATATTTTGGAGACGACCCCAAATTTGGCGAAGACTATATCGTATCATCGAAAATTGCAGACTACATGAAGTACAAAGCAGCTTCGATCGATTATAACTCCATTTACTCGTGGGTGAAACCCTTGGTGGACAAGAGTGGAAAAGCCACATCACCAATGGTTCTATACTACTTTAGCTTTGCATCGCTCAATAAAGCTATTCAAGACAAAAACTGGCACGACAACTACATCAACGACTATATGTTTGTAGCTGAAGCCTTCGACGATCAAATAGCCAAAGCAGACGATGCCTCTAAAGCTGAATTACAGCCTCTAAAGCAACAAACCGACGAGCTCTTTGCTCAAAGTGGTTTGGCAGACTGTACAACACTAAACAAGCTTTATGGCGACAAACTTGACGCTCACCAGTCAGACGCTAAGTTCCTTCGCACAATGATGGAGCTCTACAGAGTTTCCGATTGCGAATCGAACCCACTTTTCTTCAAAGCTAGTAAATACCTCTTTGCAGTAGAGCCATCTGCTACTGCTGCAATGGGACTGGCCAAAGAAGCAATGGATACAAAGCGTTGGAGCGAGGCAAATGAATATCTGCTTAAAGCCATCGAACTAAGTACAAACGCAAAAGATAGAGCCGCTTGCTACTATACTCTTGGTGCATTGTCGATGCAACAAGGTAGCTATGGTACAGCACGCAACTACTGCTACAAAGCCCTCGAAGAAGATCCAAACATGGGTGACGCATTGATCTTAGTTGCTCAGATGTATGCAGCTTCTGCCAACAATATCTTCCCAGACGATGGTACGAAGGCGCGTTGCGTATACTTCCTAGCGGTAGACAAACTCGAAAGAGCTCGTAGTATTGACCCAAGTTCGGCTGCAAAGGCAAATAGGCTGATCGGCCAGTATCGTCAATACTTCCCATCACCTGCAGATATCTTTATGCACCCCGAGCTGGAAGCTGGAAAGAGTTTCTATGTAGGAGGATGGATCGGAGAATCAACAACCATCCGTAAATAAAAGAGCTAGTACGCCATCTTCAGATGGATCGTAAAGCTGAAATAAACTATATGAATAAGACTGCAATCGGAGCTAAACTAAGTTTGGCTCTGATTGCGGTCTTTCTATTCTCATGCCTTGCAATTGGCTGCTCAAAAGAGAAAACTAAGATTGCAAAATTGGGATTAAGCCTCGACTCATCGTATTCGATGCATACACACGACGTGAATACACTTATATCAGACTCGGGCTTGGTACAGTTTAGATTGATTAGTCCAGATTGGTATATTTACGAACGTAGTGAACCCAAAAGATGGTATTTTCCAAACGGCATCTACATCGAAAGATTCGATACCTTGTACAATCCTACAGCAACGGTAAAGGCAGACACGGCCTACTTTATGACCGAACAAGATTTATGGATCTTGATTGGCAACGTACATGTTCGCGATATGGAGGGTAAAAACTTCTTTTCACCTAAATTATACTGGGATCAGCAAGCCGAATCAATTTATTCGCACGATACGATTTACGTACTCACACCAGATCAAATTCATAGAGGAGCCTCGTTCCAAGCCTCGCAGGACCTCAGAAAATACAACGTCTATGATCACTCTGGCGAGATAGAGGTGAATGAAGATGGACAGTTTGTTGGCAACGAGGGACAAAAGCCGGATAGCATTTCAACGAATCAAAAGCCAGAAGCAGAAAGTGTAAGCAACTCTACAAATAATGAAGAGAAGAGCAAAGCGATTCGGCGAAATGCAAATATCAAACAGCCACTCAGCCACTCATAGCCCCAATTATTTGTACCTTTATGCCACCATCGTGCATCAGATCATAGGTTCTGATGTTGCGACCTCAATAAAAACACTTAGGAGTATTTGATGACGGACTATATTTTCATCCTTTTGATGCTCTTGCTATCGGCTTTCTTCTCTGGTAGCGAGATTGCATTTGTTTCGGCCGACAAGCTTCGAATTGAACTCGACAAAAAAAACAATCTACGAGTAGGCAAAGCTCTAAGCATACTTTACAGCCGCCCCGAAGAACTAGTTACCACCCTATTGGTGGGCAACAACATCGTATTAGTTGTATATGGCCTCTTGATGGCAAAAATAATGGAGCCAGCCTTACGTAGTTTTATCGACAACGATGCTCTAATAGTATTATTTCAGTCTATACTCTCCACCATCGTCATTCTTTTTACTGGCGAATTTCTTCCCAAGCAGATATTCAGAGAAAATGCTAATCTAATGATGCGAATATTCGCTTTCCCTATCGCTCTGATTTATTACCTACTCATACCTATCAGTAAGCTTTTTACTTGGCTTTCACGAGGGATAATTTTCCTTATTGACCGCAATCCCAAACCCAGTGTCATATACAGCCTTAGTCGTGAAGACTTGGAGCAATATCTAGCTGATAACATTACAGAACATACTGAAGATGGCTCTAGCTCTATGGAGGTAAAGATCATTCAAAATGCTCTTGACTTTTCCAATGTACAGGTGCGTGACTGTATGATTCCTCGCAACGAGATTATTGCTTGCGACTACAAGACAGACAAAGAGGAGCTAAAAAACATGTTCATCAACACAGGGCTCTCCAAAGTAGTGGTCTATAAAGAGAATATCGATGATATAATCGGATATATTCATTCCAGCGAGCTATTTAATGGTGAGAAATGGCAAAATCGCATTAAGCAAACCATCTTTGTTCCTGAAAGCATGTATGCCAATAGGCTCATGCGCATGCTCATGCAACGCAAAAAAAGCATCGCCATAGTCATAGACGAACGTGGAGGAACTGCTGGCATGGTCAGCCTCGAAGATGTTGTAGAAGAAATCTTTGGAGACATTGAAGACGAACATGACAAGCGAAAACTGGTTGCAAAACAAATAAACGAAAACACCTATGTATTGAGTGGAAGAATGGAAATAGACGATGTAAACGATCGTTTCGGATTAGACTTACCCGAGTCCGATGACTATATGACCATTGCAGGCTTCATCATAGACAATTATCAAAATATTCCTCGACAAGGTGAAGTACTAGCAATTGCTCCGTACACTTTTCACATTTTACGTTCAACTTCATCCAAAATTGAACTAGTAAGGATGGAAATTGAAGAAAGTTCCCCTCAATAAGTCAAAAAAAACATCGTTATTTTATACATCCTTTGTATCTTTGTGACTTGTAGTGCGATACATCACTTGATCGATTGGCTTTATCAAATGACAATAAGCCAAATTGCATCGCAATAGAAAAGACAATAAACAAATAAAAACACAGATAAATGGCTACTTTAGAGAAAATTAGAGGCAAATCTGGCCTCCTCATTGGCGTAGTAGGTTTAGCACTCTTCGCATTCATCATTGGCGACCTTATGCGCTCTGGTTCTACTTCTTGGCAACAATCAAAGGAAGTAGTGCTAAACATCGATGGTGAAAAAGTAAAAATCCACGAGTTTCAAGAAAGGCTGAAACTTATGGAAGAGCGATACGAACTAAGCGGAAATAAGCTTCCCGATGACCAACGTATGCGTCTCAACAATCAGCTCACGCAAGAGTATCTTCAAAACTTCACAATCCAAAAAGCTGCCAATGCATTGGGTCTTAAGGTCAGCCCACAAGAACTAATGGCACTTATCGTTGGCGACAAGGTAAACCCCTCTCCTGTAGCCCAGCAATTCCTATCTCGCTTTGGCATTAACAGCACAGACAAGGCAGCTGTTGCAGACTTTATCAAGCAAATTAGCGATGCCCAAATCAAGACTATGCCTGCCGAACAGCAAGGCTATCTATACAGCATCCAGCGCAACTGGGAAGGTGTAGAAGAAAGCATCATCAACTCTCGCCTACAAGAAAAAGTTTCGGGCTTGCTATCTCGTTCTTACGTAATCAACGATATCGATCGTGCATTCGAATCTGGTGTACCAAACAGACAGGTAGCTGTGGTACGTACTCCAAGCAATAGCTTAGTGAGCGACTCGACACTTACAGTAAGCGATCAGGAAATTCAGAAGTACTACGATGCTCACAAGAATTTCTTCGTCCTTAAACACCCCACCACTACGTTACAATTCATTAGCACACAAGTTCAGCCAAGTACTCCCGACTATGCCGATGCAGAGAAGGAAATGGAAAAAGCTCGCAACGAAATGCTAACTCAAAACGATATGGAGAGCGTAGCTCGCAACTATTCGCAGAGCTTTGTTTCTCCTGCATTCCTCACCAACGAAGAGCTCCAACAGGTTAATCTTGCCGCCCCACTCACAGAGTTTATCAAAACTGCTGCAGTAGGCGAGGTGAATACACCCATACTCGAAAACAACCACTACTCTCTGGTGAAGCTCACAGGAAAGAAGAGTAGCACCGAGTCTGTCAATGTATCGATTATCCTCCTAGACTCTATCAACATGCATCGTGCCGATAGCCTACAGCTAGCTCTTAATAGCGGTGGCAGTTTCGCCAATGCAGCTCGCACCTTTAGTGCAGATCCAAGCACGAAAGAAGCTGGTGGTCTTATCACCTATCCTAATAGAAACACACAGATGCCAGATAGCGCTATCACAGAGCTACTAGCGCACCAAATGCAACTCGACACGATCTTTAAGGCACCTATCAACCAGGTTCTAAAAATCGAGCAGAACGGCATCACTCTATTGGTAAAGGCTAGCAATCCTAAGCCTGCTGTCGAAAAGTACAAGCTTGCTTATATTGGTATCGACGTTAACTTCTCAGACAAGACATACAACAGCAAATTCGACGAGCTAAACAAACTGCTAATCTCTGGCGAAAACTTCGACAAGATGGCAGAAAAAGCGCGCGGCATGGGTTTGAACGTTGTAGACGCCAACGAGGTAAATGTGTTTAGCGAAAATATCACTGCAATTCCTACATCACGAGAGATTGTTAGCTGGGGTCTTAAAGCTAAACCAGGCGAAGTACACGACAAACTATTCCGTTGTGGTTCAGACTATCTAGTAATAGCTGCAGTAAAAGAGCAAATCCCAGCTGGATTTACTCCTTTGAAAATAGTAAAAGACCAAATTAAAACCGAGCTACTTTCGAAAAAACGTGGCGAAGCAGCTGTTAAGCAACTCTCGGACAAGCAGCTAAAGACGCTCGATGCTTATGCTCTGGCTATGAATACAAAGGTAGATACGCTAGTTGGCGTTAGCTACCAGCCAAGAGGTAATGAAGCTCCTGAGCTCAACGCACACGCTATGAGCGCTAAGCTAAACAGCATTTCTGCGCCTTTTGCATCTCGCAATGAAGTATTTGTGATCGAAGCAATCAGCGAAAGTGACAAAACTGCTGGTCAAAGTGTAGAAGCAACTATCGAGCAGCGTCGTCGCGCTGTTGGTCAGCAGCTTGCTTATCGTTCATTCAGCAAGATGCTAGACAATCTCGAAATCAAAGACAATAGAGCTACTTTCTACTAGTAAGAAAGTATCAGATACTTGATAAGTAGGAGCAAAACAGCAATCACAGCTGTTTTTGCTCCTACTTTCGTTTTGTCGATGCTCAGATACAGCAGGCTACACCAATCCCACCGTCAATTCGGAACATAATGCCGCACCGACTTAGAGACGAAGCAAAGTGAGCGTCACTATAGTATGAAAAACGGAGGTACGGCAGATCCATTTGCACTTCTTACAGGAAGAACTCATCAGGACAGTACATAGACATTGATGCGCACACGGTATTATAGTCAGTTTCGGGCGAGGCAACTAAAGATGAGGCAAGTAAAAAAGGCTGTGCTACTCAGATTGTAGCACAGCCTTATATCCCTCATCAATTCGATGGCAATAACTAATTAATCATCGGCAGCTAAGTACTGCAAAAGTTGCTGCAGCTCTGGTACAGCGATAGATGCTGCAGTCAGAATCTTTTCAATGAGGCTTTCGCCACTTTTACTTAGACTAAAGTACATACAGCGTTTATCTGTAGCATCGAGCTCACGTACAATGTATTCCGCATTCTCCAGTCTGCCTAATAGCTTCGAACAATATGACGGTCTGAGTCCCAAACGAGTAGCTATTTCATTGGCTTTTAATCGCTCTCCGTCGAGACTACAAAGTAGCATACCCTCGTGCAGCGTCAATGCATATACTTCGGTGAACTTCTCTTCGTACTCTTGCAAGAGGCGGTTAATGCGCCTGAGCTTACAAAGCTCACCAAATCTATTCTTCTGCATAATTATATAAATAGATTAACGTTTGCGTTCTCTGCCCGCTGCATATAGGTTGCCACTCCTGCCAATTGCACCTCGTCGATTAGCTCAGACTTATCTACCCCCATCACATCCATCGACATTTGGCAAGCGATCATTTCCACACCTTGAGCTATCGCCTCTTGGCGCAGAGTCTCTAGCGAGTCTATACCTTTCTTCTTCATGATATAGTGCATCATACGCGGTCCCAGACCAAACATATTGATCTTCGAGAGCTTCAATGCCTTCGAACTGCTGGGTAAGACTAGTGAAAACATCTTGGCAAAGAGGTCTTTCTTTACATTGCTGGGCTTGGCTTCCTTCTTTATGACGTTCAACCCCCAGAAAGTAAAGAAAATCGTAACTGGCTGTCCCGTTGCTGCAGCCCCATTTGCCAAAACAAAAGTAGCCAAGGCCTTATCGAGATCATCACTAAATAGAATGAACGTTTTCCCTTTCGATTCGCAAGAACTCACGAGGTGGCATGGCTTTGGCGAAGACTTTTCGATGAGTGCTCGGAACTGGCCACGCTCACTTTGCATTTCCAAAAGTTTGTGCCCAGTACTCTGACACCAAGACTCTACATCGCGAGCAAAGCCTGGATCGGTTACTAATATCTCTATTTGCTCACCCTCATTGGCCTCGTCGATAGCCTTTTTCAGTTTCATGATAGGCCCCGGACACTGCAGTCCACATGCATCTATCCGAATAGCATCTTGCAACGGATCTGGATTTGAGGCCTTCACTCGTTGCGTATCGATATCAATATCGAACATCGCAGTTGGTGATACCGCCTTTAATTGGTCTGTTGCACTTGCATAATGCCTGTATCCTCCAGTGAGGTTCTTCACTCGATCAAATCCGTTACCCTTTAGAATCTTTAGAGCCAAATAGCCCCTTAGGCCAGAAACGCAATAGATCCAGATCTCTTTATCTTTTGGAAGCTCATCGAGCCTGTCCCTCAACTCGTCGAGAGGGATATTCAAAGAGCCTGGCAGCGCTGCCATTTCATGCTCCATCTGCATACGCACATCCAGTAGGACAGTTTCTGCAGGCTTATTGTCGATATCCCTCCAGCTAACGATTGGCATCTGCCCCGAAATTACATTGGCAGCGACATAGGCAGCGATTGCAATCGGATCTTTGGCCGACGAATACGGAGGGGCATAGGCATGTTCTGTTTCGATAAGGTCAAATACCGTTCCTGCTCGCTTTATGAGCATTGCAATTTGGTCGATACGTTTATCTACACCTTCGTAACCAATCACCTGTGCGCCCAAGATCCGTGCCGTATCTGGAGAGTAGATCAGTTTGATTGTTAATGAAGTAGCACCTGGGTAATATCCTGCATGTGACGAAGAGTAGGTGAATGAGCTACGATAAGGAATATCAAATTGTTTGAGGCGCTTTGCAGCCATCCCCGTAGCAGCTACCGTGAGGTCGAAGACTTTTGCTATCGATGTGCCGATGGCTCCCTCGTACTTTTGTCTGTTGCCTAGTACCATATTGTCTGCCACAATTCGCCCCTGACGATTGGCCGGATTGGCCAGATAGTTTAGCCAGGGTCTACCCGTAATAGGGTGAGGGTACTCAATAGCATCGCCTACGGCATAGATATCATTAGCAGAGCTTTCTAGATATTCGTTCACCCAAATTCCTCCCGTTTCGCCAATCTTTAGCCCAGCCTCACGAGCGAGTTTGGTCTCTGGCCTCACACCGATGGATAGGATCACAATATCTGCTTCGAGACTCGTTCCGCTCGAAAGCTGCAATTCGATCGAGTCTCCACTCTTGCTAAAACGCTGCACCCCCTGCTCGAGGTAAAGCTTTACCCCCTTATCGAGCATGTGTCTGTGCACTTGCTGAGCCATACTAAAGTCGATGGGCGCCATTACTTGCACACCCATCTCTACTATCGAGACTTCCAAGCCAGCATGATGCAGGTTTTCGGCCATTTCGAGCCCTATAAAACCTCCACCTACCACTACAGCCTTGCGAGGGCTCCGTTGCAGAAGGTATTCTTTTATGTTGTCAGTGTCGTTCACGTTGCGAAGCGTAAAGATTCCCTCCAAATCGATACCTTCAAGAGGTGGCCTTACTGGAGAGGCACCTGGCGAAAGCAGAAGTTTGTCGTAAGTTTCGCTATACTCCTTGCCGTCTGCTCCCTTTATTATCAATACTTTTCGATCGGCATCAATAGCCAATGCTTCGTTTTGGGTACGAACGTCAATTTTGAAACGCTTGGCAAATTCGGCAGGAGTTTGCACAAAGAGTTTATCGCGCTCCTCTATCACCCCACCGATATAATATGGCAAGCCGCAATTGGCATAAGAGATGTATTGCCCTTTCTCTAATAGGATAATCTCGGCACTCTCGTCTGCCCTTCTAATACGGGCCGCAGCAGTAGCTCCACCAGCTACGCCACCAATAATTACATGTTTCACTTCTTATTTTTTGTTATAGTTAGTTCGTTCCTTATACTATCATCAGACCTTATGCTAGGGGTCTCAAGTATAGTAGGATTCAATACAAATCGGTAGCTGCCAAGCTGTAACACAACTCTGGAAAGAGCCCTACTAATCCATTAACAGAGCTAAAGTACAGATTGTTTCCACTGGAATATATTTTCTTCGAGATCAAACATATGCTAAGTATGCCCCATACTCTAGCAAGTCTAGTATTCTATTGCACATTGTACTGAGTCATATAGATAAATGGCTAATGCTACGCGACGAATAGTGGAAGTAGCAATCGATAGCAATTGACCTAAGTTTACTGAATCTGTAATGTGAATCAGGAATAAGAAACTGATGCTGTAAACAGCTTCAGGAATAAACCCGATCAAGTGTAACTCAAAACAAGAATAGTAGCCCAAAATCGTCAAGCAAAGTCAGAACAGTGCAAACTCTGCACAGTCAAATATTTTCATCGGCTTGGAAATAGATTTTCACCTAGATGAAAATAAGTTTTCACCTAGATGGAAATACATTTTCACCTAGGTGAAAATATTCTGTTGTTTGAGGCATTTTTCAAAGGCACATACGGAAGACGGCAAGTAAGGCAAAACTGTAGACATCGAACTGGAGTGCTTAAGCACAAAAAAGGCTAAGAGCGTCAAGAAAGAGCCCTTAGCCTTTGAGGTATTTAAGGCAGCCAGCAAAAGGTCTTGCCCATAGGCACGTGCCTTAATAGCGCGAAGAGACGATATCCCAGTCGATGATATTCCATAGGTCGCGAATGTGATCTGCCCTACGATTCTGGTAGCTTAGATAATAGGAATGCTCCCAAACATCGAAGCCCAGAATGGGATTTAAGCCCTTACGAACAGGATTGCCAGCATTGCTCTCTTGCATGATATACAATACGCCATCGGCATCGCTAGCTAGCCAAGCCCAACCAGAGCCAAAAAGGCTAACAGCGGCTTTACTCATTTGCTCCTTAAACTGCTCGAAGGAGCCATATTGTTTCTTAATAGTTTCAGCAAGCTTACCCTTTGGCTCGCCACCTTTGCCAGGTGCAAACTGAGTGAAGTAGAGGTTGTGATTGAGCGTCTGACCAGCATTGTTGAAGATAGCCCCTTCACTTTTTCTTACGATGGTATTGAGATCGGCCTGCTCAAACTCGGTACCTACTATCAGCCTATTCAGATTATCTACATAGCCCTTCAGGTGCTTTCCGTGGTGTAAAGCCATAGTCTCTGCACTAATAGCTGGCTCGAGCGCATCGAGGGCATAAGGCAGAGTAAGCAATTGAAACCGAGAAGCAGACTTCGCACTCTGCTCCGTTGCACTCATATTTTTGCCAACGAGCTCAGCGTTTTGAGACGAAGCGAGCAGTGTAAAGGCAAAGAATAAACTTAGTATTGAGATGGATTTGAAAACTGTATTTGTCATAATCTTAGAATTGGTATTACGTAGTTCTTTATCATAGAAACAGCATACGGAGAGAAACTGTTCGAAAACGGCAGCTGTCAATAAACACATGCCGTCCATAAGCCGTTCGAACCTAGAAAGCGGAGTACAAAAAGGGGCTACTATATAATAGCAACCCCTCCTAGATAACTTTGACTAAGTAGATGGACCTCTACCTCTGCCAATATTTCTCTATCAAACGTTTTGATTAGTAACGTGTTTCTACCACATCCCAATCAATAATTGACCATAGATCCTTTACGTGGTCGGCACGGCGATTTTGGTAGCCAATGTAATAAGAGTGCTCCCACACATCAATTCCCAAGATTGGCTTCAGACCCTTGCGAATAGGATTGCCCGCATTCGATTCTTTTTCGATAAAGAGCTTGCCATCAGCATCGGCAGCAAGCCAAGCCCAACCCGAACCAAAAAGGGTAACGGCAGCCTGACTCATCTCTTCCTTAAACTTATCGAACGATCCAAATTGTGCCTTGATGGCATCGGCCAGTTTACCTTTAGGCTCACCACCCTTGCCAGGACCAAACTGAGTGAAGTATAGGTTATGATTGAGTGTCTGACCAGCATTGTTGAAGATTGCACCTTCGCTTTTCTTTACAATAGTAATCAGGTCGGCGTTCTCAAACTCGGTGCCTACGATCAACTTATTGAGGTTATCTACATAAGCCTGGAGGTGCTTACCGTGGTGATATGCTATAGTTTCTTTACAAATAGCAGGTGCTAACGCATCTGCTGCATAGGGCAATGTTACTAATTCGTGCTTCATAATCGTTGTTCTTATTAAGTGTTGTTCTACAATTCGTAATAGCTTATACTAGCAATCTAGCTAGGAGCAGGTTAAGAAAGAGAGCTCTCGATCCAAAAAACTTTGGTACAGGACCTCCACCCTTCTTACACTATCATAACAGAAGCTCAAAGATATTTGTTCATAGATCACTAATAGCTAGCAGCTGGGTGCAGAAAAAAAACTATTCACCCTCCATTATATAGACATAATCGCTATCGGTAGAGCGAGAAGCATCGAAGCGAAAGCCTAAGGGTGCAAGGTCAATTAGCTGTTCGGGCTGTTCTATCCTAGATCTAAGGATAGATTTTGCCATCAAGCCGCGCGCCATTTTGGTATATACGACTATCTGCTTTAGACTAGCATCAGCCTGACGTACATAGAAGCTCGGGCTTACGACACGAACCGAACGCTCCAACTGCAGCCAATGGAAAAGGCTCTTCATCTCTTCGCTGGCGAGCACACATAAAACTCCGCCACGCTGCTGCACATATTGTAGTATCCAAGGGGTAAGGATATCTTGCCAATAAGCAAAAGGGGTCTTAGCAAGTGGCTCGCCAAGAGGAGTATTACCCTCCAATCGATATGCTTTGATCGAATCTTTAGGCCTTAGGAGACCATATAGGAAAGAACAAATAAGCAAGTGCTCTTGAGCATATTCCCACTCACTGGCACTCATTTTGCTAGCTGCCATTTGTTTGAAGACGATACCACTATAAGCTAACAAGGCAGGAGCCGTGAGCGCATCGGCATCGAAGAACCTTTGCCATGTAAGGTACGTCTCTTGTGCCAACTTAGGGCTAAGCCTAAGCAACTTAGCCATTTCGACACTTGTGAGCCGACTTGCTGCGGTAGCAATAGGGCCAGACTCGTCGATAAACGGGGCAATACTGGCCTCAATCTGTGCGGGTGCTTTGGGATCAATCTTGATAGTCTTGGCTGGTGATAATAGTGTAAGCATAAGAATATTGAGTGAGTAAAATGCAGGGGTGAAGATACAAAAAAAGGACGAGCGTTTACCCATCCCTTTAGTTGAATTATAAGAAAGAAAAGCCTGAATGATTAAGTACAACTCTTGCCCTAATCACCACCCTAAGAGCGGTAACAGATTTTACAAGGTGTTCTACGCTTCGAGGCTTCTTTGAATGTTATTGTACGAATCTCTCCTTTACAATTATTGAGACCTTTACAGCTTTTCGTTTTGTGGTAACGCTTAGCATACTTACCTGTACAGATGTACACTTTTTTCTCACCTTGTGCTACCGATGGCATACTCAAAGTGAGAGTAAGTAAAAACGTTAGAATTCTTGTGGTAATCATAGCATATTAGTTACGTGCTTCACTTAATAGTTCAACTCGATACTTATGCCTGTGTCAATCTGGATAACTGAATTCATCTTCACCATAAGTTGAAGAAAACTAATAACAGACACTAACCTTATGAACAATAGGTAAAAGGTAAGAGAAAGACTAAGAACTAAAAAAAGGGGGGACAAGTGTTTACCTATCCCCCTTTTGTTGTCTCGCAAGGATTCGAACCTTGACAAACAGAACCAAAACCTGTTGTGCTACCATTACACCACGAGACAATCCTAAGCAGTCGTAAGGAACTTTGTCCCGACTGCGGTGCAAAGATA
>CAZHWP010000003.1:59819-76414 GCA_964535945.1 uncultured Porphyromonas sp. | reverse complement strand
GAGTTCAAACATAAGGTGTTTTTTTTAAAACACCTTATGTTCAGAAAAAATCACCTTATGTTTTAGAAAAAAGACCTTATGTTTTGGGCGAAAACACCTTTTGTGGAGAAATGAAGCTCAAAAGGACGAATTTCTTTGCTCCTAAATCCAAAATCACACTCCCTTATGTATGAGTAGCTTTTAGTACAAAAACACACCAAAAGCACAATTCCTCTAGTCATTGCGGAAACTTTCTTCTTTCGAAGTATTAGTCAATAATCTAAGTGCCCAATTCAAATTGCCTAATTCTGCAATGAATAGCACTCGGCGGCGCTTTGACGAAGTCTGGAGAAGACATTTCGAACACTTGATGATTTGCGTAAATAATTGATACAATCCAAAACCTCAAGATAACAGCTCTGACTAGGCGATTAGCTACCCTTACATAGCATAAGGGGCTGTATCGAAATAGGTATTTCGATACAGCCCCTCGTAATAGATAATTGGATAAGAACTAGTGACTTTCGCTCTCTTTTCGAGCTACGATACGAATGTTTCGAATGGGAATTTCGTAGGGTTCGACATGTTCTACCTCATAGTTATTGTATATATATTCGGCCTCACCTGGGCCTAAGACAATGGCCCAATCTCCCGCCTCGAGATCTTCTCGATTTACAAAAGTAGCTTTGTAACCCTTACGCTCGAGTTGAACAAGGTAAAAACGCAAAAATGTCCTTTCATAATCGTGCTCCGTTGGAAAAATGATCTTCTTTGGAAATTGAGTTCTCAGTTCTTCGCTATCAAAAGAAATCATGTAGCGCAAATGCCTTCCCATAACAGTAGACCAATAATTGTAACGAGGGTCATAAGTCCTGTCAAATATCTTCGTCATGATACTGGAATAGGGAATAGAAAACACAAAAACGAAGATCAAAGAGGCCGCTACAGCTGCTTGGCTTGCTTTGAATTTAAGACGTAACTGCTGCCAGATACTATGCCCCAAGGAGCCAACTACAAGGGCAGCAAGCGGAAATGTAAGCAAAGCATACCACCAAAGCCTCGTCTTTGCCATAGATACAATGAATGTATATCCCACAATTACCAAGAGCAGATACAGAACGAAAAGCACTGACTTTCGTGTGTTATTAAACAAGCCCCAAATCAAAGCAAGTCCTGAAAAGATCCAAAGCCAAGGCTGGTTTTCCCAGTATTCTGTAACGTAAAAAGTGGATGTGTAAAGGTTATAATCTTGTGATGCTAGATATCTGCCCCCCAACTCATTTTCCCAAACGGCACGTAAGTAGCCTGCCGAGCGGAGCTCTCTACCTACATACCACCAGGCCACTACAGCTAGGAAGAGAATAAGGGCGATGTAAAAATGCTTGTCTCTGAAAATCGAACCCTGTCTTAGCTGATAAATCACATATGCCAAGACTGGCGGAACAGCCATCATAGGATGTACCCCCTTGGTGAGTGCTGCAAGAGAAAGTGCTAGAGCGGCTGCATAAAGATAACGATAAGCCAATGGAAACTTCTGTGCTTTGTATGCTTCGCAAAAAAAGAAAGTAAAGAGCACGAATGCCAATATAAAGAAGTTGAGTAAAGCATCGTAATCGCCTGTTCGAGTGGCATGAATCATCAAATAGAGTGGTAATACTGCCAGTGTAAATGCAGCTATCAAACCGGACAAACTATTGCCATACACCTTGCGTGCAGCCCAAAAAAGCAGCAGATTGCTACCGATTGCTGCTAATACGGATGGCATGCGTATGGCCTTTTCGGTAGGCCCCATAATATGCATAAAGATGACTTGCAGCCAAATCATAAGAGGAGGCTTGGTATTCCAAAGGTCAGGCTCACCATCGAAGTATGTGATCCCCCAGTCACCCTCGTAATACATATGCAGTGCATTCATTGCGAGACGTGACTCATCCCACTGGATGATCGGCAAGAAACCGATCTGGAACACATAAGGGATACAAGAGATAAAAAGTGCAACAAAAACAAGAAAAACACCCCATAGACGACTGGAGCAGAACCTATTAAAGAAAATTTTATCCATAAAATGATTTTACCAAACAGAACTAAATACAAGTAACTTTGAAATGCAAAAATACAACTATTTCTTTGATACCTCCTGAGTTCTTTGAGTTAATGATACTAGCTGCCGCATTGTCGATATTACTTTGGCATTTTTCCTCGCTAGATACTTAGCAATTGCTTTATCTTCAAGCCGTGGTATTTCACATAAAGCAACAGCATATGCGCTTGCAATAATACTTCCATCAAAACTCGGTCTCAGAGATAAGAACTGAAAAAAAGCCCCGTTGGACGAAGCCACCCCTGTCTAGAGAAACTCATTTTTGGTACAAGCTCGTACCAACTGAAGCAAAACGAAGCGAGAAAAAAGGCAAAAACAGCCCGCTCCTTGCGTTATTTGCGTACGATGTGGCATTTGTTCCCAAATAACAGATTTACACAATCTACTGAATATCAAAGAAATACAAAAAGTCAACAGGAATAGCATGGTGAAAAAGAGAGCAAAACACGGCTTAAATCGTCGGAGAAGATTTTCATTTTGTCGGAGAACTTTTTCAAATTGACGGAAGATTCAAAAAAATCTACCGACAATTTCAAGTGTAGAGCGAAATCGACGAAAAGTTGCTCCCTAGTTCAAAATAAGTGCTCAGCTCGAAGCAACACAACTTAGTACGTAAACAGACCAAATCACCCCATCCCACAAATTGAATTGTCACAAAAAAAACACTTAAAATTTCGACAATGCCTAAGATCTAGCAGCTCTTCCTCCAACCTAGCAAGCAACGAATGAGATCACATTTCAGCCCCACTGTTTTTTAAGCATTTCCTTTGAAAATAAGCTCATCTCAAAGCTAGAACAGCACTATTCAATAAACAGAACGGATAATTATCTTGTATTCAAGACACAGAATTGCCATCCATAAAGCATTCAGCCTTACAATACATATAGTTGAAGTTTGATCCTAGAAGCGTTTTTATTAGTACTTTTGTGATCAATGAATAAATAATTTGCAGAAGAATACCCCGAGCAATGATCAAGCATAGAACATTAAGAGCTACGCTTTGTGTGGTCTTGTTATTGGCAACCACAAGTTTAGCGCTAGCCCAAAAAATGAATCGTACTTATCAGCACTATATCAGTCGCTATGCCGATGAGGCAATACGACAAATGAGCCGATACAATATACCAGCTAGTATCACCATGGCTCAGGCATTGGTGGAGACTGGGGCAGGCACAAGTACATTGGCCTCTGTCCACAACAATCACTTCGGAATAAAATGCCACAAGTCTTGGCGAGGAAAGACAACCTATCGAACAGACGATGCTCCCAACGAATGCTTCAGGAGCTATCAATCTGCCATGGAGTCTTACGAAGATCACTCCAAATTTTTGCTCCAGCCTAGATACCAATCACTTTTCAGACTCAAACAAACAGATTATGTAGGATGGGCGAAAGGATTGCAACGCTGTGGATACGCTACAAATAAAGGCTATGCCAACTTGCTGATAAAGATGATAGAGAACTACGAGCTATATGCACTCGACAGAGAGCGTTACCCCGAATGGATGCAGGGAGGTAGTTTTGGTCGTAAGTCGCCAAAATCGAACATAAAACAGTCGAAGAATAAAGGCAAAGGAGCTACAGTATTAACGCACGAAGCCTATAGAAGCTATGGTCTTCTATACATCTTGGCTAATGAAGGTGATAGCTTTGAGAGTATAGCCAATGAAATGCAAATGAAAAGCAGTACCTTAGCAAGATATAATGATGCGCCAGAAGACTTTCCTCTAAACAAAGGAGATGTAGTCTATCTTGAAAAAAAGAATTCGCGAGCTTCTGAAAAGTACTACGAACATGTGGTAAAGGTGGGAGACTCGATGCACAGCATCAGCCAGAAGTACGGCATAAGGATGAAAAACCTATACAAGTTAAATAAGAAAGACTACGAGTACGTGCCCGAAGAAGGTGACGTACTGAAGCTTAGATAAGTGACTACGAAGGATATGACAAACGAAAGATATCAACAGAGAGGCGTGTCGGCAGCCAAAGAGGATGTACACAATGCCATAAAGAATATAGACAAGGGCATTTTTCCGCAAGCCTTCTGTAAAATAATACCAGATGTGCTTGGCGGCGATAGTGACTACTGCAATATTATGCATGCCGATGGTGCTGGCACGAAGTCTTCGCTAGCATACACCTACTGGCGCGAAACGGGCGACCTTTCGGTATGGAAAGGAATAGCACAAGATGCTCTCATCATGAATATTGACGACCTACTCTGCGTAGGTGCAGTAGATAACATATTGGTATCATCGACCATAGGTCGAAACAAACACTTGGTACCTGGAGAGGTTATTGCAGCAATAATCAATGGTACGGAAGAGCTGCTCGAGCAACTCAGGAGCATGGGAATAGAAGCCTATGCTACAGGGGGAGAGACGGCAGACCTGGGCGATTTGGTACGAACTATCGTGGTGGATAGCACCGTAACTTGCCGCATGAAACGATCGGAGGTAATTGACAATGCTCACATTAAAGCTGGCGATGTAATCGTTGGCTTAGCATCGTATGGCCAAGCAAGCTATGAAGATGCATACAATGGAGGAATGGGAAGTAACGGGCTCACATCTGCAAGGCATGATGTGCTAAACAAAGTGATAGCCAAAAAGTATCCCGAGAGTTATGATCCGGCAGTACCCGAAGAGCTTTGCTATAGTGGCAGCAAGAGCCTTACAGACAATAGCGAAGTACCTGGAGTCAATATTGGCCAACTTATCCTCTCGCCTACTCGCACATATGCTCCGGTAATGAAAGTTATATTTGACCAAATGAGGCGCCGAATTCATGGTATGATACACTGTACTGGAGGTGCTCAGACCAAGGTGCTGCACTTTGTGAAAAACAAGCATATCATCAAAGATAACCTATTCGATACACCTCCACTTTTCAAGTTAATCCAAGCAGAAAGTGCTAGCGACTGGCGTGAGATGTACAAGGTATTCAATATGGGGCACCGCATGGAGCTATACCTAAACGAGGAATACGCTCAGACAGTAATTGATATCGCTCAGAGCTTCAATATCGATGCTCAAATAGTAGGACATGTAGAAGATGCCGAAAGCAATAAGCTAACGATACGCTCGAAGCATGGTGAGTTCGTCTACTAAAATACTAAGCCAGCTCAAGAATAAATACAGAAAAGCAAATGGCAGGCAATAACCTGATAGAAAAGATACAAGGGCTGGAGGCCCGATTTGAAGAAGTAACAACGCTAATTACCGACCCTTCGGTGATTAGCGATATGAAACGCTTTACGAAGCTCAGTAAGGAGTATCGTGAACTTGAGAAAATACTCAAAGCTGCAGCCGAATACAAAGACACGCTCGGTGCCATCGAAGATTCGAAAAGCACCCTTGGAAGCGAAGACGATGAAGAGCTGCGAGAAATGGCTAGGCAAATCTTGAACGAGGCCAACGAAAATCTGCCGCTGATAGAAGAGAAGATAAAGCTTCTACTGATCCCTGCAGACCCCGAAGACGACAAAAATGTAATCGTGGAAATCCGAGGAGGAACGGGAGGCGACGAGGCTGCCATCTTTGCTGGAGACCTTTATAAGATGTACAGCAAGTACTGTGAGTCGAAAGGGTGGCAAACGGAAGTATCTCACGTAAGCGAAGGGACCTCGGGCGGTTACAAAGAAATCACCTTTAGTGTATCGGGCGATGGGGTCTATGGCATACTGAAATACGAATCGGGTGTACATCGAGTGCAAAGAGTGCCAGCTACAGAAACTCAGGGCAGAGTACATACTTCGGCTGCAACAGTAGCTGTGCTTCCAGAAGTGGAAGAGGTAGATGTATACATCAACCCCGCAGATATTGAGATGCAGACCTCTCGATCGGGAGGAGCTGGAGGACAGAATGTAAATAAAGTAGAAACTAAGGTACAACTTACCCACAAGCCTACTGGAATAGTAGTGGTATGTCAGCAAGCTCGATCTCAACTCGCAAACCGAGAGCTGGCCATGCAGATGCTCCGTGCCAAGATATACGATATCGAGCTTTCGAAACACAATGAAGCTATCGCTCAAAAGCGTAAAACCATGGTATCGACAGGCGATAGATCTGCAAAGATTAGAACCTATAACTATCCGCAAGGAAGGGTAACAGACCATCGAATTAACCACACGCTCTACAACCTATCGGCTGTGATGGATGGTGAGATTCAAGACTTTATAGATGCGCTAATAGTGGCCGAAAACTTGGAGCGGATGAAAGAAGCTGCTCTATAAATAAATGACTGGACTATGACTCTACAAGAACTATTTCATAAGATTCAAGAAAAAAGATCATTCCTCTGTGTAGGATTAGATACGGATGTTAAGAAAATACCGCAGCACCTGCTCGAACAGGACGATCCGATTTTCGCCTTCAATAAGGCGATCATCGATGCTACGGCTCCCTATGCCGTGGCTTACAAGCCTAACTCGGCATTTTATGAATCGTTAGGAACCTTCGGTGCTGAAGCTCTTTTGCATACGATAGAGTATATCAAAAAGGAGTATCCAGATCTGTTCGTAATAGCCGATGCGAAGCGTGGAGATATTGGAAATACGAGCGATATGTATGCCCGTAGTTTCTTCCAGCACTTTCAGGCAGATGCGATTACAGCCTCGCCCTATATGGGCGAAGATAGCATAAAGCCATTCCTCGACTATCCCGACAAATGGACCATACTCTTGGCCCTGACATCGAATGCTGGCTCGGCAGACTTTCAGATGATGAAAGACGAACACGGAGAGTACCTCTACCAACGTGTACTAAGGGTGAGCAAAGAATGGGGAAACGAAGAGCAGATCATGTATGTAGTGGGAGCAACTAAGGCTGAAATGCTAAAAGATATCCGTGAGATAATCCCCAATCACTTCCTTTTGGTGCCAGGAGTTGGAGCTCAAGGAGGTAGCCTCGACGAAGTGGCTCACTACGGCCTAAACAGCCATTGTGGACTGCTGGTAAACGCTTCGAGAAGCATTATCTATGCCGACTCTAGCGAAAACTTCGCGATTAGAGCTGCCAATGAGGCTGCAGCATTACAAAGGCAAATGGAACTAATCTTGGCCGATAAGGATCTATTACCACAAAGCAATTAAACTTTTATGCAGTTTACGGCTCAACAATTAGCAACAATACTCCAAGGGAGTGTAGAGGGTGACCCCAATGTAGTAGTCTCTGACTTTGCCAAGATAGAAGAAGGCAGAACAGATGCGCTTAGCTTTTTGGCTAACAGCAAATACGAACACTACTTATATAGCACCAATGCAGCTGCTGTGTTGGTAGACAATGACTTCAAACCTCAGCAAGCATTTCGTACTACGCTCATTAGGGTACCCAATGCCTATGCAGCATTGGCTCAGCTCATGCAAATGGTAGAAGATAGTAAGGAAAAGCCCAAAGGAATTTCATCGACAGCATATATACACCCCTCTGCCAAAGTGGCTGCTAGCTGTTATGTAGGCGACTTTGTATGGATTGGTGCCAATGCCGAGATCGGAGAAAACTGCGTATTGCATCCGCATAGTTATATCGGAGAATCTGTGACTGTGGGCAAGGATTGCACCTTCTACCCCCATTCATGTATCTACCACAGTTGCCAAATTGGAAACGAAGTGATAATACATGCTGGAGCAGTGATAGGAGCCGATGGATTTGGCTTCGCCCCTCAAGATGATGGCTACAAGAAAATACCTCAAATGGGGAAAGTAATCATCGAAGACAGAGTGGAGATTGGTGCAAATACCTGTATTGACCGCGCTGTGATGGACGCCACAATAATAAAGGAGGGTGTGAAGTTAGATAACTTAGTGCAGATAGCTCACAACTGCTCGGTAGGAAAGCACAGTGTCTTTGCAGCTCAGGTAGGCATGGCAGGCTCTTCTCACGTTGGCGAATGGTGCCAGTTTGGCGGACAGGTGGGCCTATCGGGACACATCACCGTTGGAGATAAAGTAAGCTTGGGAGGGCAGACAGGGATACTTGGCAATGTAAAGTCTGGCTCAGTCATGTTAGGATCGCCAGCCATGCCTCTAAGGGATATGCTTAGAACATCGGTATTACTTCCTAAACTGCCCGAATTAAGTAGAAAAATAGACGAATTAGAAAAAGAACTTAACGCACTCAAAGAAATATGCAACAACAAACTTTAGCGAACAGCTTTCAACTAGAAGGGAAAGGTCTGCATACTGGCTTAGATATAAAGATCAGCTTCCTACCAGCCCCAGAAAACCATGGCTATAAGATCAAACGAGTAGATCTCGATGATGAACCTATCATTGATGCAATAGCCGAAAATGTAAATAACACCAACAGAGGTACAGTTATTACAAAAAAAGAGATTAGTATTAGTACTATCGAGCACGCTATGAGTGCTCTTTATGCAATGGGTATCGACAATTGCTTGATAGAGGTAAACGCACCAGAGTTTCCTATCCTAGATGGTAGTGCAAAGCCATATGTCGATGCAATAAACAAGGTAGGCATAGAGAGCCAAGAGGCCGATCGTCAATACTACATCGTAAAGAAGCGAATAGAAGTAGTAGATGAAGAGACTGGATCGAAGATCATCTTACTCCCCGACAACGATTTTGCCCTCGACGTTCATATTGCATTCCCTAGTGCAGTACTTTCAAACCAATCGGCTCAACTAGAGACTCTGGCAGACTATGAAAAAGAAATAGCTGCTGCTCGTACATTTGTATTCGTTAGAGAGATAAAGGCACTTCTCGATGCCATTCTAATAAAGGGAGGTGATCTTGACAATGCCTTAGTGATATACGACGAGCCTATGGAACAAAGTCAGCTCGACTCGCTCTGCGACACCTTGGGCGTGGAACATAAGACTGTTTCGCAACTCGGATACATCAACAATGGAGGTCTGAACTTCCCCAATGAACCTGCACGCCATAAGCTCTTAGATCTAATAGGCGATTTGGCTTTGATAGGCAAATACATAAAAGGTCATATCATTGCAACATGTCCAGGACATGGCATCAACAATAAGATGGCTCGTATGATTCGTAAGGAGATAAAACTAAACGAATCTCAAGCTCCTGTGTATGACATGAACGAAGCTCCTTTGATGGATATCAACCGCATCAAAGAGTTGCTTCCTCATCGTTTCCCCTTACTATTGGTTGACAAAATCATTGATTTAGGAAACGATTACATCGTTGGCGTAAAGAATGTTTCGGGCAATGAGCCGTTTTTCCCCGGTCACTTCCCTAACGAACCCGTTATGCCTGGTGTATTGCAGGTGGAAGCAATGGCTCAAGTGGGAGGCTTGCTAGTGCTTCACACCCTACCCGACTCATCGAGCTACTCGACCTACTTCCTCATGATCGACAAGGTGAAGTTTCGTAGGAAAGTTGTGCCAGGCGACACACTAGTGTTTAAGCTAAGACTAATTAGCGAAGTACGTCGTGGTGTAGCTGTAATGCGAGGATTAGCCTTCGTGGGAGAGCAGCTTGTTTGTGAGGCAGAATTTACTGCTCAAATCATAAAAAATGAAGAATCTGACAACTAAATAATCCACAATGCAGAGTACAAAAATCAGCCCTTTGGCTGTAGTTTCCCCCAAAGCCATTATTGGCCAGGGTGTAGAGATAGGACCATTTGCCGTAATAGAAGAAGAAACAACTATCGGAGATAATTGCGTTATCCACCCACATGCCATGATACGTAATGGCAGTACAATCGGGAAAGAATGCGAAATACATCCGCATGCTGTTATTGGTGGAATACCCCAAGACCTCAAATACGAAGGTGAAAAGACACAATTGCTTATAGGAGACCGCACTGTGATTAGAGAGTGTGTAACAGTAAACCGAGGAACATCCTCGAAGCTTTGCACAACGATTGGCAATGATTGTTTGCTGATGGCCTACGCTCATATTGCTCACGACTGCATCTTAAAGAATAATATCATCATTGGTAACTCAAGCCAAATTGCAGGAGAAGTAGAGATCGACGATCATGCCATCCTTAGCGGAGGCACCTTGGTACACCAGTTTGTACGTATATCAAAACATGTAATGATACAGGGTGGATCTCGTGTTACAAAGGATATACCTCCCTACACCTTGGTAGGACGTGAACCATTGGTTTATTGCGGTATTAATATCGTTGGTCTTCGTCGTAGAGGATTTAGCAATGATCAGGTATACCTAATCAATGATATCTATCGCACACTCTTCCAACGAGGACTAAACAACTCGGAAGCCCTCGACGTAATACAAGCTGAATGTGCCCCAAGCTACGAACGTGATTTGATTTTAGACTTCATAAAGTCTTCGAACCGAGGCATAGTAAGAGGAGCAATAGAGTAATAAGAGGAGTTTGAAATGATAAAAATATTCACTGGTCCCGACTTGGCCGAACTTGATAGACGAACCACCCTGTACGATGCCGTATCTCAAATTGATTTGGTAGAAAGAGCTGCTCAGGTATTCGTCTTCGAGTACAAGCGCCAATTCCCTTTGCACAGACCAGTCTATATATTTGCTGGCCCAGGCAATAATGGTGCAGATGCGCTCGCAATTGCCCGCAGGCTTATCGAAGACAATTACAATGTAAAGACCTTCCTATTCAATCCGAATGGTAAACTATCTGAGGCTTGCAGACACAATCGCCAACAACTTGCCGACATGTATTCTGCAGGTCTATCGGAGATCATTGATCGATTTGAAAAGCCTAGTTTCGACCCCTCGGGTGTGATCATTGATGGGCTTTTCGGAACGGGTCTAAACAGGCCGCTACAAGGAGGGTTCAAAGCTGTTGTTTCATTGATCAATAGCTCTCAACTCGAGGTGGTAGCTGTAGATATACCTTCGGGACTCAATGATTACGACAACGAGCGAAACGATAAGGAAGCGATAGTAAAAGCCAACTACACATACAGTTTTGAGCAGCCTAAGCTTGCTTTTTTCTTCAAAGAGAACGCAAATTTCGTTGGAAAGTGGATCATACTCCAGATAGCACTCAGTCTAAAAGCCAAGCAAGAGCTTACTGCAGACTTTTATTACAATACAGACGAGGATATGGCTCACGCACTGAAGCCTCGCCAGCGCTTTAGCTCTAAGCGAGACTATGGTCACGCTCTGATAGTGGCAGGAAGTCGTGGCAGAATGGGGGCAGCTTGTTTGGCTGCTAAGGCTTGCATACGCAGTGGTGTAGGATTGCTTACTACACATATCCCTCAGAGTGGTGAGTTGGCTTTGCTAAACCACGTTCCAGAGTCTATGCTTTCGCTAGATGTCAGCAACTCGTTTTGCACAGAGATCAACGTTAAGAATTACCGCTATGCAGCAGTTGGTGTTGGTCCTGGTTTAGGTATGGATAGTAGTACGCAAGAGCTCGTAAGCAAATTGCTGAAAGGCTCCTTAGGCCCCTTAGTGATCGATGCCGATGCATTGAACATTATTTCTCAAAACCCTTCTTGGAAGGAGATTCTACCCATCTACAGCATACTTACTCCTCATATGGCAGAAATGGATCGTCTAACTAGCGAGTCTTGCAACGACTTTGATAGACTAAAGAAAGCACGCTTGTTTGCAAGAAGACATAGTGTGTACGTTGTGCTGAAAGGTGCTTATACGGCGATTTGTATGCCTAGTGGTGCTGTCATATTCAACAATACGGGCAATCAAGGAATGGCAACAGCAGGGTCTGGGGATGTGCTATTAGGTATCATAACTGGACTCTTGGCATCGGGTTATAATCCTGGAGAAGCGTCTATTATGGGTGCATACATCCACGGGTTATCGGGCGATATATCTGTGGGACGCTCGAGTCAAGAAGCTCTTATTGCATCCGATATCGTAGATAACTTAGGATTTGCTTTTATGCAACTCAGAGACTGATGTGAGGGGATAAAATTGTAGGAGTAGACTGCGCTAAGAATAGGAAAAACAGAGTAATAGTATTACTACATACAGACAGACTCATCGTCTGTATCCAGCGCCATAGGTGTGTAGTGGAGCGTAGAAAGCATCCTCCAAGTGAGCTATATCTTTCAGCTCACCCTCTTTGCTAAGTACTACGCTGATAATATCGAATCGAACAGGGAGGTCTATCCGATTGCTAAGAACATAGCTATCTGCAGCACGAGCAAGGCGAGCCATCTTCTTCCTATCGACAGCCTCTTCGGGGTTAAGCAAGAAACCATCTGTCCGCGTCTTCACTTCTACTATTACAAGCTCTTTCTCGTTGGAAGCAATGATATCGATTTCTTTGTGGATGAGTCTCCAATTAAGCTCAAGAATACGGTATCCTTTCTTTTCGAGCAGCTCTAAAGCGACTTTCTCTCCCTTATTACCACACTCTAAGTGCTTGGCCATTTCTCAAAAACCTTAAGACTTTAAACTTTGGAGGTAATCGACAAAGCTTTTGATATGCCTTAGCTTCTTTTCCTCTAGTATCTGATCCACTGCAATAAATATAGCAGTCTCCTCTACATCGCCAAAACCTTTATTGACAGCTGTTCCAAAAACTTTCATATAGGGAGATAGCGACATATATGAGTTGACTAAAGGGGGGATGTTTATGCCAAACTGCCTCACAATGGTATTTAGAGTCTTGAAATTTGTCTTGAAGTCGCCAGCATTAAACAATTGTCCCATCTCCTCCTTATCGCCCTCTATGGGCAAAGGATCGATTGGAGTAATTAATGCTTCCTTGTCTGGGAAATGTTTGTTTAAGAAGTAGAGTATCAGATTTCTTGCTCTTCGATGATAATCTTTGTACATCGTTACCTTACCCAAGAAATAGCGTGCATTGGGGTTCAAAACCGTCAGCGCACCAATACCATCCCAAAGGTTGTCGAGTACAAAGATTGCTTTTGTACCCATCTTGGTAGATTGAAATGAAAGAGAAACGAATGAACGACCCAACTCTACTGTATAGGGCAGGTATTTATTGATAAACTCATCGCTAAAACGAAACATTTCGGAAGTAGCCAACTGAGGAATTCCCTCCTTATCGAAGCTTACATTCTCGCCAAAAATATAGCGGTAGCCTCCCATTATCGATTTCGAGACAGGATCCCAAACGACTAGCTGCTTGTAACCATTGGGCATGGTATCATACTCATCGATATCGTATGCTTTGCCCGTACCACCACCGTAGTATCTAAAAGCCTCTTCGCGCAGCCTTCCCACTTCACGCATCGTATTGGGGGCTTCATCGGCCGAGAATATATATATTTCGTTACCTACTTTATTTGTATCACGTAATTTACGCTCTGGGGTCAATTCCATTTCGATCTGCTCAACAGGAATGGGATCGGCTATTTCTTCAAGCATTTTCATAGACGTCTATCTATACAATAATGGGATTTGATATGTAATGTTTCTAATTGTCTGGGCTATCTCTAAGGGCTTGGCTGTATTGTTGGCTAAGGTCTGCCAGCTTATTGGCTCGCCTACCATTACTCTAAAACTCTTGCCTTTGCTGCTAAACATTTCGTGCGGGAGCAAAGCTGTACCGATGTTAAACTTGACACCCATTGCTTTGCGCAGCTGCTCAATGATATAAAATGAATAGCTATTCCTACCCTCGAAGAATAAAGGTACTACATCGCGTTGGTACGTAATAGCCTGTGCAACAAAACTCTTCTGCCAAGGCAGATCTTGTATCTTGCCATTAATCCTACGCGAACAGATGCCGGCAGGAAAACTGACAACTGGCAAGGAGCCTTCAAGTGCTTCCTGCAACATATTTATACGCTCTCGCTTCTGAGCTCCAAACTTATTGACTGGCACAAAGATCGATTGCAGAGGCTTGAGGAAATAAAGTAAATCGTTTACGATATACTTAATATCCATCGAATAATGCTCTGCCAGCATATGACTAAGACAGATTCCATCCAAAGCCCCTAATGGATGATTAGACACAAACAAGCAGCGCTGATTATTTGGCAGCTTGTCCTCGCCTACCCAACGAATGCTTAGAGCGAAGTGATTGATCAATGCACTCATGAACGCAACACCATCTAGATGTCCGTAAGTAGCTAAAACGTAATTGATTTCACGTTGATGAATAAGCCTTTCTAGTAGGTAGCTGAGAGGTCTGGGTAGCTTGCGCCCCATTTTCTTTTCTATCACAGCACCTATGTCTATACTCAATTCGTTCTGCATCTTTTAGATTCCAAGCATTATTACTACAAAAGTAATCAATAATGGTCAAATATTTAGAATTCTACCATAATGAGACCATTGAGAAAAGCTTCGATTTCTCAAATCTCTGTGCTTTAAGGGTTTTACTTGCGTAGAGTCTCGTGGCATCAAGACTCTACTCTTCATTTTGCAGCTTACGAATACGCCATTCGGCAGGGTATAAATTATTACTTCTGTTTACCAAATGTTTAATAAAACCTAAGGGTCTACGCAGATAGGTAACTAAGATATAACCCCTTGGTAAATCGGTAGGTGTAGCAATATCCTGTCTAGCTAGGTAATTCAAAGCTTCCTGTTTCGATAGCTCCATTGTATCGAAGCTCTCCACATCGACCTCGGTAGAGAGTGCCAATGCAGGCGTAGGAATGAGATCTTTTCCCTTTTCCATTCCCACAGCAATCCCTGCATGTCGCATTCTAACGGATATAGAAGTCAAGTCCGTTGCTAATTGAGCAACTTGTTTTGGCAATGCATGCAGTACATTATCTCCCATCCAGCGCCATTCGTATCGATCATTGTCATTGATAAAAACTTTAAGTCCAGGAATGATGGGACGCTTATCGGACTGCGACATTTTCTTAGCAGCTTTCTTTTTCATACCAGAATGAGCATGTAAGGAGTCGGTTTTTCTCATTACAGCAAAGAATAAACCCTCCCCTTTTTGTCTATGAGGCCAAAAACGGTAGGCAATAGCAGACCCCTTTAGCTCGCGCCCGAGGTTCCACTCCTTATCCATCTGCAACTCTATCGACTCTGCACCGAACGTCTCTTGCAAGAAAGCTAAGTTATCTTCATTTTCTAACGTATTGAAAGTACATGTACTATAAGCTAAATAGCCACCAGGCTTTAGAAGCTGCCAAGCAGCATTGAGTATCCGTTGTTGCCTCTTGGCGGATAGCTTCACCAGGTCTACACTCCACTCTTTGCGGCTTTGTTCATCTTTGCGAAACATCCCTTCTCCAGAGCAAGGTGCATCTACCAGTATCATGTCGAATGTTTCTCCTAAAGGAACAAGCTTTTCGGGGTCAGCTTCAGTTACTATTACATTCGGGCTACCCCATTTGGCCGTATTTTCGGCAAGAATGGAAGCCCTCTGCGAGATAGGTTCATTACTTACAAGTACTGAACCAGCAGGTAGGATGCTACTTAGCAATGTGCTCTTACCTCCTGGAGCCGCACAAAGGTCGAGGACCTTCAAGGCTTCACCAGCAGTCATCAGCTGTCTGAGTTGGTATACTATCATCGACGAAGCTTCCTGCACGTAATACCCACCGCTGTGCCAGATGGGGTCTTCCACAAAACTGGGTCTTTCTGGCAGGTATACGCCCATAGGACACCAAGGTATCGGTTCTGTATCTGGGCCATATCCGATAGAGCTGCCTATACCAAACTTATTGGGGTTGTTACGCACACTTACGGGAGCTGTACTATTGTCTAAAGACTCAAATAGATCTTCGGCACTGGAGCCTAATAAGTCTGAGATTTGAGTTTTGAATTCTTCGGGTAATTGTATCATTTTATTATTTGTATAGAAGAAAAATGCAGGGGCGTTTATTGATTTCGGGTTGCTTCTGTTGCCAGTCGGCAATACTAAGCGTCCGAGCAAAGCCCTGTGGATGGGTTAGATCGCAGGCAATACACAGCTTCGATTCTTTGCTACAGTGCTTCAAAAGATCTTTAAACAGTCTTTCGTTACGGTAGGGAGTTTCTATAAATATCTGTGTTTCACCTGCACGGTATATCCTTGACTCCATATCTTTATATGTAGCAATGCGTTCTGCGTCGTCTATCGGCAGATAGCCTCTAAAGGCAAAGCGCTGACCATTAAAGCCAGAGCTCATAAGGCCGAGCAGTATAGAGCTAGGACCAACCAAAGCCTCAATCTTATAGCCTCTCTTTTGGGCCAAAGCCACGATATCTGCACCAGGATCGGCTACAGCAGGACACCCTGCCTCAGAAAGTAGTCCTAAATCATGTCCTAGGCTCATAGGCTTCAACCAGTCAGATACAGGCTTATCAAGGGCATGTTTATCTATTTCAACCAGAGATAGGCTATCAATATCGATGCTTTTATCGACGGCTTTCATGAAGCGTCGTGCGGTACGGAGGTTTTCCACCACAAAATATTTTAGCGACCTCAGCACTTCTGCATTGTATTGGGGTAGCGTCTTATCGATGGTTCCCTCTGCAAGGGTAACAGGGATGAGGTATAGAGTTGGGTGTTTATTGTCACTCATTGTTCGTTATGTTCTTTGGCTATTAGTTGGCCTTATTATGGATTGTACAAGTTACTTTTTAGACCTACGTTGGTTTTGCTTTATTTGCTCAGCTAACAAGACCGTTTG
>CAZHWP010000003.1:31634-59809 GCA_964535945.1 uncultured Porphyromonas sp. | reverse complement strand
CATGTAGGGCAGCTCACTCTGCAGAAATGGGCTAAAGATCTCCGAAGCCAGCTGCTCCTCAATTTGTCTTATGGGCCACCATTTGCCTTTGAGTGGATGATTGTCGCATAATATTTGATCGGGCGAGTCTAATTGAGCCAGATAGAGATGCACTAGCCTTTCTTGGCCTTCGTATGTCTGAGAGTAGCTTAACAAGTTTCTAGGGCTTACACGTTTTACTCCACAAAAGCGCTCATCTATCAGGCTTTGGGCCTGCTCGTCGGCCTGCATATTGGGTGCAATAAAGGAGAAAAAAGGAGTGTCGTAACAATCCGATTCGCAAAGATCGCAACATTTATTATGAGCCAAATAAATCATCTCCTGCGAATAGGCTATGATACGAACCACTGGAAGCATTAGATCCAATTCGCGCGAGTGTACTTGCATAGATCTAGGCATCTGCCCTATTTTTTCACCTTGGCTATCTGCTAGGCTTATCCACTCCTCTTTCGAAAGTTCACGTTTTACCCAAATCAGACGTATCAGCTCGTAGGTATAGAGCAGAGTGCCCATTGCAGCAGGAAGTAACATCAACACAGTTTGGGTGCGCGTAGAAACTTGCACTCGAAGTATCTGTTCTAGCGTGATATATAAGGTCAAGATTAAAAGTCCAATCAACATTATTGACTTAAGGCTCTGCGAATATTCAAGCATCATCAGACGCTGTGATGCGGTACCTTGGTAAGCATTTGGACTATGTTTTTTTGCAAAAAACCAATAGCTGAAAGTTGCAGCAAGAATAAGTATACTCGTCAGAGCCGTACTAAGCATAATACCACCTATCCCATTATTACTTACAAGCAAGAGTAGAAGTACGAGCAGCAAAACAATAGCTGAGCTAATCAGTGCAGGATGTGCTAGTAGTGTTTTACGTCTCAATAAGGTAGTTATCAGTATACCTCCCCAAAGCACCGATGCTGCAATAAGACTAGTAGACAATGCCAAGAACGGACTTAACGCCAGTAGTAAAATGACTGGCAGAAAACCCGTATAAGGATTGCTGGTGAAGAAAGGTCCGATTAATATCTTTTTCATCTTTATATATACTTTTTTTATGCTCCACTTCGAATAGCTCGTCTGGGTACCCTTGTGGGAACTCAACAATGGTTGAAGCAAGTGGATAATAGGATATCCATCAAATTAATAACAATCAAGTACTCTGTCGGTTCAGTTTTTGTATAGATCACTATAAAGATTTGATTAAAACATACTAAGTAAGATTCCCCACTTTGCAGGGGAATCCATTATCAAAAGGATTAAAAAAAGTCTTAATGGAAGCGAGAAAAGAAAAAAACGAATTATCTTAGCGTTCGAAACACAATCCAACATACAGTGAAACAGCCGTAAACCAAACCCATCAACAAAACACAGCTACAAGTACTCGTGATGCTTGGATTATTAATCCCAAAATACTCATATGATAAGAAAAACTTTCCTTTGCTTTAGCTTGATAACGCTATGCCTGTCGGCTTGGGCTAAACCAATTAATCCTCAAAAGGCAAAACAAATTGCCAAAGAACATTTTGCTCGAATTGAAAAAAGAGCATCGGATGACGACAATTCGACTTTGAAATTAGTACATAGCTTCAAGGGTAACGATGCGCTACTAAATGAAGGTAACTGGTCGAAAAACGATCTAGGTAGCGACTCGAATCAAACTTACTTTTACGCATTCAACAGAGGTGAGGGAGATGGTTTTGTACTTGTTGCAGCAGACGACCGTGCTCCGCTTGTATTAGCCTACTCATTAAGTGGAAGTTTCAAAACAGACAAAATGCCGAGCAACTTGCAGGCTTGGCTCCATTCGTACCGCAGTCAGATAGCACTACTAATAGACGGAGAGGCCAATCCATTTGATGCTAGCGAGCTCAACCTGCGCGAGCTTCCTCTATCTGTAAATGCCCTCTTAGAGAGCGGTGAACATAGTAGCGATCCGATCCTTTGGGATCAGGGTTATCCATGGAACGCGCTTATCCCTAAGCTTCCAAGCGGAGCTACACCTCCTATAGGTTGTGTAGCAACAGCTATCGCTCAGATAATGAAGTATTACAACTGGCCAGAGTCATCTGAAGGCTCTTATTCTTATGTCGATTCGCTATACAAGGATCCCCCACAAACCTTCGAGGGCAATTTTGGAGCGACATACAACTGGGCCAAGATGCCTGGCTCTATTCCATTTACAGAAGACAACGAATTGACCGAAGCTCTTGGCACCTTCAATCGAGATGTAAGCCTTGCTGTTCAAATGCAATATGGTGCTGCTGGAAGTGGCACATGGTCTCAATATGCACTGAGAGCATTACGCGAAAACTTCCATTACCGTCACTCTGCATCGCTACATGAAAGACAATTTTACAGCAAACAGGAGTGGCACCAGATGATTCGAAAGGAATTGGCAGAATCTAGACCTGTGTACTATGCTGGTGGCGATACAGGTACGGGACATGCATTTGTTTGTGATGGTTATGACGCCAATGGCTACTACCACTTCAACTGGGGATGGGAAGGCTCTGCTAATGGTATGTTTATGCTCTCACTCCTCAACCCAGGTGCACAAGGAATAGGTGCTGGCAGTGGTGGCTATACCCTATTACAAGAAATAGTTATCGGAATTATCCCTGCCAAAACTGCCGCCGAAATTGGTGAAAAAGCATTGCCAACACTCTATATCAAAAAATTCAGAGATGTAGCGGTAGATCCATCGAATGGCATCTACATAAATGCATCGGTAGGAAATATTTCAGACATCACAGCAGACTTTGAAATCGGTTACAGCATATCAAGTAATGGTGCAGCAGCTACCTATAGTGATGTTGTACATAGTGCTACAATTAGCTGGAAGACAGGCTACTGGAATCAACACTATTTTGATTTTACTATACCAGCAGATGCGCTAAAAACAGGCCACAACAAAATCAGCCTCGTATATAGACGTAAAGGCGATTTGGAGTGGAAGCGCGATCTTTATCACGAACAGAATGGAAACATGCCCAGCATTGAACTAAATAAAAACGCTGATGGTAGTATAGTAGGTATTGAATATGGACATGAAGAGCTAAATGTAGCCGCAAAGCAAGTCAACTCAACAGACATTAACCTACGTCCATACCAACAGAGCTTTATAAAACTCGATGTAAATAACAAAGGAAAAGAAGAAGTTCGTGGGCGTATGCAAATTGGTCTGAAGGATGTTTCTGACGGATTCGTTTACGATCTTGCTTGGACCTTTGTTGAGTTGGAAACAAATCAAACTGAGTTCAAAAAAATAGAATTCAACATAAACGCTTTATCGGCTGGAGCTGGCAACTATCGAATAGTCTATCGTATGATGGATCATTCTGCCAATAGAGACTGGCATGAATTCTCCGACTTTGATTTCGAAACACAATTGGTAGAACCAAGCAACTACCCATCACAGTGCGTTGTATCGTCGCATGAGCAGGTGGGAGTATTGAATATAGATCGTACTGCTGCACCAGCTTCACTTCCAACGTTTACGCTTGTCAACAAAGGCGGCAACTACCAGGGACAGATTATCACCAAGCTTAGAAACCTTGATAATGGTAAGTCTATTGAACTAGAGAGAGTCAGCGTAACGCTTGCAAACGGCCAAAGCAAAGTAATAAGCCCTTCGCTACAAGACTACTACCAAGACTACAATAGCATGCCAAATGGCAGCTATGAAATAATGGTAATAGCATCAGACAATTATGAAAACCAAGCTCTTTTCGGACGTAAGTACTACAATGTAAAAATAAGCTCAAGTACTGCTACAGAACAGATCAATGCAGACGATACGGGGCTTAGGGTATTTCCTACTCAAAGCTCTACAAGCGTTACGGCTCAGCTCGAAGAGGGTACATCACTACTCGTACTATATACTATGCAGGGGCAACAAATCAAACGAATTGCATGTGAAGGATTAAGCCAGATCGAGATCGATTTAAGCACTTTAGCACAAGGAAGCTACTTCATTGTTCCACAGCAAGGCAGTAAGATCTGCAAAGCCGTTAGGGTTATTAAGCTCTAATGCCTATAAGTGAAGAAAATAGCTAGAGCGCTTTGGCATTATTGACAGAAAGGCCTCGCAACGATGGTTGCGAGGCCTTTTTTCAGATCTGATTGAGAACATCTTGCTCTCAATGAAATAATATCGCTTTCTACTTGATTACACCGAGCTCGCGACCAACACTAATAAATGCTGCGATAGCTTTATCTAAATGCTCTGTTTCGTGAGCTGCAGATAGCTGAACACGAATTCGTGCCTGGCCTTTAGGCACTACAGGATAATAGAATCCAGTTACATAGATACCGTGTTCGAGCATCTTAGCAGCGAAATCTTGAGATAGTTTGGCATCGTAGAGCATCACTGCACAGATGGCAGACTGTGTTGGCTTGATATCGAATCCTGCAGCTAGCATACGATCGCGGAAGTAGCTAACGTTTGCCATCAACTTGGTATGCAGATCGTCGCTTTCGTCCATCATCTTGAATACTTCTATTCCAGCTCCTACTACCGATGGTGGCAATGAGTTGCTAAAGAGATAAGGACGTGAACGTTGACGTAGCATATCTATCACCTCTTGTGGCCCAGTGGTGAATCCACCAATAGCTCCACCAAAAGCCTTACCTAATGTACCTGTAAAGATATCTATACGGCCATAACAATCAAAGAGTTCTGCTACACCACGACCACGAGCTCCTACTACACCAGCCGAGTGGCATTCATCTACCATTACCATTGCATCGTACTTCTCTGCTAAGTCACAGATTTTATCCATTGGAGCAACATTACCATCCATCGAGAATACACCATCTGTCACGATGATACGATGACGTTGAGCCTGAGCCTCTTTTAGAGCACGCTCGAGATCTTCCATATTGGCATTTTCATAGCGATAGCGTTTAGCCTTCGATAGGCGTACACCGTCGATAATCGAAGCATGGTTGAGCGAGTCACTAATAATAGCGTCTTCCTCGCCAAATAGTGGCTCAAACACACCACCATTTGCATCGAAGCAAGCAGCATAGAGAATCGTATCTTCTGTTTTGAAGTACTTAGAGATTGCACGCTCCAATTCCTTGTGAATGTCTTGAGCACCACAAATAAAACGTACAGAGCTCATACCGAAGCCACGAGCATCCATAGCATCTTTTGCTGCTTGGATTAATCGAGGGCTATCAGACAAACCCAAATAGTTATTGGCACAGAAATTCAATACTTCTTGGTCGTCATTAACCTTGATAGCTGCTGTTTGTGCAGTAGTGATGATGCGTTCCTTTTTGTAAAGACCGGCTTCCTCAATACTTTTGAGTTCGGCAGCCAAAAACTCTTTCATTCCTTTGTACATATCTATTGATTTTTATTGACAGAGCAGCCTTTTTGAATATTCATCGGGCTGCTCTTATCGATTTATTTATTGTCTGTTGCTTCCTCTGCTTCTGTATCTTCTTCAGCCTGCTTGGCCAACGAGAAGTCGGTAATACCTGCTTCAATAAGAATATTATACCAGCTAATTAGTTTTTTTATATCGCTCGGATATACCCTATCGCGGTCAAACTCTGGTAGATGTTCGCCCATAAATTCGCGTAGGGTATCATTGTCTTTAGAAAGAGCATCCCTATCAAGAGGCTTTAAGTCTTGCTTTTTGCCTATATTCTCTAGTACAGTAGCAAGTGGCATATCATCTTCGACAGTAAAGATGGCAATATCACCCAATGATACTACACGATCCTTTGCATGTACAGGCATGCGTCTACCATTTTCTAAAGCTTCTACAATAAGGCTGTTCTTAGCCTGTGAAATGAGCTTATAAAGCCCAGGTTTGCCAGATATTGACAAAATACTTTCTAACATATCTTTCTGTGTTGTTTACTGATTGTGCGTACAAAATTAGCAATTTGCAGCAATACGAGTCTCATATTCGAAGACTTTTAATATCGAAGCCCATCCGCTGCAGAATGTCAAAAATTTGGGGTAAGAGTAAATTTGGGCTGTGATTGGAAATAGAGAAATCTGCCTGTTTGGCCAATTGCTCTTCTTTGGATTGGCTAGCAATGCGTTTTAAAAGCTCCACCCTTGTGCTATGTCGATCGCGCATTAGCAACCGTTCGATGCGCAGATCAATAGGCGCTTCTACTCGGAGAATCCGATTGCAATGAAGCGAAAAAGCACTTGTATATAGAATGGCACTTTCGAGCAAACAATAGGACACGTTCAAGTCTCTGCGCCATTTCATAAAATCTCTCTCTACTTCGGGGTGTATGATAGCATTGGCTGCCTTTAAAGCTAGTGTGTCGTCAAAAATAATCTTGGCTAGAGCTGCTCGATCGAGACCTTTGCTTGGATCTGGATACAGCTCGTCACCAAATTGCCTAATTAAGCCTTGGCGAATCACAGGCGAATGGTCATTGAGCCACTTGGCCCGCATATCACTATTGTAACAAGGAAAGCCTAAGATCTGAAAAAGTCGAGCTATGGTACTCTTTCCGCTGCCGATTGAGCCACAAAGTCCCAACGTGAATACAGAAGTATCCTTCATAATAACTACAGGAGTAAAAGGTGGCTAACGATTGCTTTTCTCTACGATATATTGCACCCTCGATGGTACAATCTTGTAATGCTTTAGCCAATCGGGTTTCTTAGTAAGGACTACTTCAAGTGCCCCGTGGTTGGCCAACGAATCGCGAGACAAGGGATAGAATACAGATAGTTCCAAGTCTTCGGCCTTAATCTCGTTATAACGCGATCGGGGTATCGTTAGTTGCAGGTCTACCCTACTAGGTAGTGGTCTTAGCAATTCACCAACTGGTACATTTACAGTTTTCAGATCAAGTTCGAAATGCTGTTCGGTAAGTTCTTCCACATCTACCTGTACAGTTACAAACTTGGGTTCAAAGACCAAGCCTGGATGTTTGCTGAGGCTTATAGTATCAACAAATGACTCCCTTAAACCAGATCGATTAAGGGTGTCGGTAAGAACTTCTTTTAACTTGTCTAAGTTTTCTCGACTACCATAAACTGCCACTCGTGTTGGCGATATTGCAGGATCGGAAACATAAAAACCACCCTCAGCTTCAAGCTTTGATAGGAGTTTTACTGGGAGTACAAGTTTTTGTTTTTTATAGAAGCTGATATTGATTTCTTCGGGGACTATCCGCACAATTTGGGTACTCTGTTCTAGCTGCTGTCTCAACAACTCAGCAAGGCTCTGCCTGCTGATGCTTAGCCTTTCACGATTGAGTTGTTGCTTTGTTGCCGTAATCTGTATCGGTTCGAAGCTCGACAAACTATAACGAAGCAAGCTAATCCCTTTGTCAGAGATATCCACTTCAATACTCTTAGGCAGGTCGGAAGAAACACCAATACTTGCAGGAAGTTCATTGTATTGAACCGGCACACTGATACGCATTTTATAGTTCTCTTGCAGACTTCTCATGAGCCAAAAAACGGAAGACAAAAGTAGAAAGGCCACAAATAAAAGCAAATTCCGACCACGTTTAGATCGGATTCCCTCATTTCCATTGCGAGAAGACTCCCTTCTGTTCTTCTTTTCGTCTAGTTTAAGCTTCATAATTCGTTGGCATTAAAAGCCCTTTGAAAAAGCGTTCAATAGGTAGATTAAATAGAGTTAGCCCCTAGAGATTGTTGTGTTTCAGAGCGAAAAACAACAATCAAAAGCCAGCCTAAAGCTCCCAATCAACGGTGTTGACAAAGCATCTCTAAGCTGGCTCGATTTATTAGGAACTAATTGCAGAATTGGGGCAGGTTACTTTTTGGGGTCTGCATCAGACATCGTTGCAAATACCGAGTTCTTGTCTACATATACATGCACATCCTTGGCTATTTCAATCAAGAAGTCTAGTTCCCTAACTTCACGGATCGTGCCATATATACCACCAGAGGTTACTACCTTGTCACCTTTGGACATTGCATCACGCTTGCGCTGAAGCTCTTTACTGCGTTTTTGCTGGGGGCGGATGATGAAGAAGTAGAAAATCACTACCATCAAAAGGAGCATGATGATCATTTGATAGCCACCTCCAGAAGCACCTGCGGCTTGTAATAAGAATAAATTCATTTTGAGTTTGATTACGAGTTATTATTGCATGCAAATATAGTCAAAATAGGCGAACAAAGGCCTAATGGGATGCAATACACTTATCGAAGTATTTCTATGCTAAAACTCTGTATTCAATGAGTAGCTCCCAATCTTGAGCAACATGCCACAAAAGGACAACACTGTACAAACCTAGAGCAGAACATAGTAAAACTCAAAAAAAATAAACTACACAGAGAAAACTCGTACATATTTATTCTCCTAGAGATGCATAGGTCAAAAGCGAGAAAAAGCAAAACTTGCCCAATAACGTCTTGTATTTTTTGCTGTTGATCGGTATTAATTTAAGCTATGGATAGTATATTATTAGATAACAGCTATACTCAAGGTCGACACAAATACCTTACTTTTGTATCCTATTTGATATTCTAAGGCAACATAGAGTATGGCTACAACATACGCAAATAATATTTCGATTTCAGACTACGACTATCCCCTACCCGACGATCGCATTGCTCGATATCCACTTACAGAAAGAGACCAATCCAAACTGCTTATCTATCGTGCCAGTGATGGTTCAATTAGTGAAGAACAGTTTTTCAAACTCCCCACACTACTACCTCAAAAGAGCCTTTTAGTGAGAAATCAAAGTAGGGTGATTCGCGCTCGCCTACTTTTCAAGAAGGATAGTGGTGCTCAAATAGAAGTATTCTGCCTCGAGCCTAACTCTCCGAGAGCCTACGAGCAAGCCTTAGCTGCAATAGGAACCTGCAGTTGGCAATGCATGCTTGGCAATGCTCGTAGATGGCGAAACGCCCCTTTATCACTAAATCTCCTTAATGGTTGTGGGGAAAACATCGAGCTAATAGCTGAACGGGATAGTATAGATCCCAATATAGTACGTTTCTCTTGGTCTGACCATTCATATAGTTTTGCTCAGATATTAGAGCTTGCCGGACAATTGCCTATTCCACCTTACCTCAATAGAGCCACAGAGCAAAGCGATCTCAAGACCTATCAGACGGTTTATGCTCGAGAATCGGGGTCTGTAGCTGCCCCTACAGCAGGTTTGCACTTTAGCGAAGCTGTACTGAATAATTTACAACAAAAAGGGATAAAGAGTATCGACTTAACTCTACATGTGGGTGCAGGCACGTTCCTTCCAGTAAAACAGGACTTGATATCCCTGCATGAAATGCATCATGAGTGGGTCTTAATCGAAAGGGAGACCATCGAATATCTTGCACAATCTGAGGAGAAGATAATTGCCGTAGGAACAACGTCGGTAAGAAGCCTCGAAAGCCTTTTTCACATCGGGGCTAAATTACATCATAACCCCACAACAGCAGTTAACGCACTTAACTTGGCTCAATGGGAGGCTTATGAAAATGGTAGCGATGAATTGACAAAAGAGATGAGCCTAAAGACAATACTCAACTGGATGGACAGAAACGAGCTGGAGCGTTTGGAGTTCTCTACACATATTATGATAGTACCTGGATATCGCTTTCGTATGGTTGAAGGTATTGTTACAAATTTTCACCAACCACGTAGCACCCTCTTGCTCTTAGTTTCGGCTTTTATCGGAGAAAATTGGCGCAAGGTATACCGCTATGCTCTCGAAAACAACTTCAGATTCTTGAGCTATGGTGACAGCTCACTTTTGCTTCCAAATGGTCAATAATTTGGACAAGCCGAGTGCGAGTAAAGTATAAGGGGATAGCTTAGTCCAAATCGAACCTTCTTCGGCGCAACTCAAAGTCTCGTCCTAAGTATTTCTCCCTTACCACTTCATTTTCGGCCAATTCTTCTGCAGTACCTTGGTACAGTACTTTCCCTTCGAAGAGCAAATAGGCTCTGTCAGTAATACAAAGAGTTTCGTAAACGTTGTGGTCGGTAATCAATATACCGATATTTCTATGTTTCAGCCTAGCCACTATACTCTGAATATCTTGTACGGCAATAGGATCGACACCAGCAAAGGGTTCGTCGAGCATAATAAACTTAGGATCGATGGCCAAGCATCGAGCAATCTCGGCTCTACGGCGCTCTCCTCCCGAAAGACGATCGCCAAGGTTCTTGCGCACCTTCTCGAGATGAAACTCTTCTATCAGCCTTTCAAGTGTCTCCACTTGCTCTGCTTTCGTTTTGTTTGTCATCTCAAGTACGGATAGGATATTGTCTTCGACAGACATTTTACGAAATATCGAAGCCTCTTGGGCCAAATAACCGATACCAGCTCTGGCTCTTTTATACACTGGATACGAGGTAATATCAACATCGTTTAGAAAAATGCGACCAGCATTGGGCAGTACCAGCCCGGTAGTCATATAAAAAGTGGTTGTCTTGCCTGCCCCGTTCGGCCCCAACAGACCTACGATCTCTCCTTGGTGCAACTCTATCGACACCTGATTGACTACCGTTCGATTGCGATAGCGTTTCACCAAACCTTCGGTACGGAGTACCATCGAATTCATATCTTCCATATTTTTATCTGCCAGACCATTTACATCACTATACTTTATGCGAAAACAAGCAGCTACTTAGGCTTTGCAGGTTTCCCCATCAATTAGATCCAAAACTTGCTCTACTTGCTCGGGGTGGAACCAATGTATAGAGTCGTCTTTTCTAAACCAAGTCATTTGCTTACGAGCATATATACGACTATTACGTTGTATTTGTCGCTTAGCTTCATTTAGGTCTATCTCGCCATCAAAATAACGAAACATCTCCTTGTATCCAACTGTATTTAGAGCATTATTGCTACGCAAGTGATAGACTGCCCGAGCCTCACTCTCAAGCCCAGCTGCCAGCATCACTTCAACCCGCTTATTGATCCGATCATAAAGCTCAGCTTTGTCTCTGTGCAATCCAATTTTCACTATGTTGAAAGGTCTCTCTTTCGCTTTGTTTTTGCGGAAAGAGCTAAAAGGCTTCCCGCTAGCAAGGCAGACCTCCAAGCCATGAATAACACGTTTATGGTTTCTTAAATCCACTTGCATGTAGTATTCGGGATCAAGTATCTTCAATTCGCCCAAAATCCCATCAAGTCCCTCTACATGAAAACGCTCATACAGCTCGTTTCTCAAGAAAGCTGGAATCTCAGGTATATCGTCTATCCCTTTGCAAGCTGCATCGATATACATCATTGATCCACCTGTGAGTAAGAGTCGATCACTTTGCTCGAAAAGTTGGGGGAGAAGTTGCATGAGATCTTTTTCGTAAGCACCTGCACTATAATGCTCGGTAACCGAGTGGGTTGCAACGAAATAATGCTTCACCATTTGGCGTTCGGTTACACTAGCAGCAGCCGTTCCGATCGGGATTTCGCGATATATCTGTCGCGAATCTGCCGAAATAATGGGCGAACCTATATGATTGGCTATAGCTAAGCTTAGTTCCGTCTTACCCACAGCTGTGGGTCCTAACAAAACAATCAGGCTATGCGACTTATTCAAAGCAATCTCTTTACTACTTGGATTACGGATTAAATTCCTCCATCAAGTTCATCTTCGTTGCGAATCATATCAATATCGATATCATCTTCATCGAATGAATCTGCAGCATCGAAGTCGCTCATAAAGTCATCTACCAATCCGATTTTGGCCTGAAGATCAGGGCTAATAATGCCTTCAGCCTGAATTGCGTCATCAATGATACTCTGCTTGGGAGCCATTCCTTCAGCAGCTAATATTTCTGGTTTATCGAGACTTTTTCTTGTTTGGATTTCTCTTAACTCGAGAAAAAGATAGCGTTGAGCTAGCAAGTCAAACTCGAAAAGTAAACGCTGCCCTTCGTCTTCTAAAAGCTGCTCAAGCATGGTTCCTTCCATCGTATAGCTATCGACATCCAACGTTGTTTCCATTTCTATTTGAGTTATCTCCAACTCTTTTTGCCACTCATCGTCGCAGGTATAGAAACTTGTTAGCTGCGTATCTTCGAAGCCTACAGATTCTAAAACAATGTGGTGCAAGTCTAGGAAGCTTGCATCTGAATTAATGGCGATCTCTCTCCAAAAATTCTCGTTTTCGTCTGATAAAATAAGGAACTTGTATAGCATAATATTCTTTATCTGTATGGTGTCTGTAATTTAAGGTCAAATGTAGATAAAAAAGCCGAATTTTCAAGCAAAAGTCCCTATTATAGCACGCTACGAGGCAGAAAATTGGATCCTCAATGCTAAATTGAATCTACTTGACTAGTGTGATTACAATCATATAAGCCAAAAAGGCAAACACTAAAGTAGCCCCTTCGATTCGCTGTATGACCCTATCGCCAAAAAACACTGCAAAAAGATACAACAATACAGAAGCAAAAACCATCATGGAATAATCGCCAATGTTTACTCCTTGCACATGCAGAGGAGAAATGCTAGCGCTTGCACCCAGCACTAAGAGTATGTTGAAAAGATTGCTGCCGACAATGTTCCCTATAGCCATCTCATGCCTATTTTTCATGGCTGCGACTATTGATGTTGCCAATTCGGGAAGTGACGTTCCAGCTGCAACTAAAGTTAAGCCAATGAGCGATTCACTCATACCTAAAGCTTGAGCGACAGCTACGGAGTTATTAACAAATAGTTCCCCTCCTCCAATCAAAGCTAGCAAACCACCTAGTACCATCAATACCGAGAGCCAAAGCGGAAACTGTCTTACATTACTCTCTTGTGAGCCATCGTGGTGGAGCGTAAAAGTATAGGCTAAAAAAACCGCAAAAATTAGAAGCAAGATTAGACCATCGCTACGCGAAAGAGTGTTTTGAGCAGCTCCATCAAAGAGCATGTCACTACCCAAGAAGAGCAATAGAATAGAAGCCACGATACAAAGAGGGATTTCTATACGTATAGTGCTTTGTTTAATACTAAGAGGCGAAATAATAGCTGTTATTCCGACGATCATAAGTATATTGAAGAGGTTACTCCCTACCACGTTTCCTAGAGCGATGTCGCTACTTCCCTTGAGTGCAGAACTGATGCTTACAGTTAACTCGGGAGCTGATGTCCCAAAAGCTAGGATAGTCAAACCGATCATCAATTCGGAAAGATTGAATCGTTTGGCAATAGATGCCGCTCCATCTGTCAGTAAATTGGCACCAGTGATTACGAAAAATAGACCTACGATTAATAGAAGTACGTTAGCGATCATAATCTGTTTGTAACTTTATTTCATTCTATGATAATGAAGTACAAAGTTGCGCTTTTTTCTTGATATGACAGCAAATCCATTTCTAGTATCTGTCAATTCATTGCTCTACAGCCCCTCCCGAACTAAATACGTAGATCTATGTTAAAGGCACCACACTAGCAAACAAATTGGTGGATTAAATCAATTTACAAGAGCTTAGAAGCGCATCAATAATGAGATTATAGCTATCTTTACCGAGTTTCAGAGTTTTCAGTATCAATTGCAGACAAACAATATGAACTCAACTATTTTTTTGGAGAGTGATCTTGAGTTTCTCCAGACATTAGGCATCAGTCAAGAAGAAGCCCTGTGGCAAGTAAATACCATAGAACATGGATTTCCTTTTCTCAACGTAATAGCATCAGCTTCGCTCGAATACGGGATAATGCGCGTTGATGAGGAGCAAAAACCTTTATTTTTAAATGAGTGGGATGACTACCTCAATCAACATTTTGCTAAGGTCACCAAGTTTGTACCAGCTTCTGGTGCTGCCTCTCGAATGTTTAAAGATCTATACAACTTCCTTGAATCTGGTAGAGAAGACCCAGAAACCGAAGCCGAATTATTCTTCTTTGACAACATACAACATTTTGCATTCTACGAAGCTCTCAATGAAAGTTGCCTACGAAATGATTGGCAAAGCGTGCCAAAGCTAATTAATAGCAAGCATTACAAGGCAATAGTAGAGAATCTCTTACTAGGCAAAGGGCTTTATTATGGAAGCCTACCCAAAGGTTTGCTGTTATTCCATCAATACGATCAATTTGTGCGAATTGCTGCCGAAGAGCATTTAGTAGAAGGTGCTCTATACTGCAAAAACTGGAAGGGTGAGGTATACATACACTACAGTGTTTCTCAAGAGCATCTAAGCAACTTCAAAGCACAGGTAGATCGTCTCAAAGAATATTACGAAGACAGATACTGCGTAAGATATCAAATAGACTATAGCGTACAAAAACACTCGACAGATACGCTTGCTCTTACAATGGACTTTGATCTCTTTCGTGATGAATCGGGCAAACCACTACTGAGGCCTGGTGGTCATGGTGCATTAATAGAAAATCTTCAAGAGATGGATGCTGACATTGTTTTCATTAAAAATATTGACAATGTTGTTCCAGACTACCTCAAGTGTGACACCATTATCTATAAGAAACTTCTGGCTGGAATATTGATTAGCCTTCGAAAACGCATCTTTGCGTACCTAGAGTTGATCGAGAGAGATAAAGTTACTCGAAACCAACTCAGCGAGATCATTAGTTTCATGAAAGAGAATCTATGCATTGAGCTTCACAATGTGGATTTGATGAACGAAAAAGAACTGATCGAAGAAGTATTCAATAAGCTTAATCGCCCCATTAGGGTCTGTGGTATGGTAGTGAACCAGGGAGAACCTGGAGGAGGACCCTTCGTGATATCCGAACCAGACGGAAGCACCTCGCTACAAATCCTCGAGAGCACTCAGATAGATATGAGCAACCCAGAGAAAAAAGCTTTTTTTCAAGAGGGCCGATACTTCAATCCGGTCGATCTGGTATGCTCACTCAGTGACTATAAAGGGGAAAAATTTGATTTATTGCAGTATATCAACCCCAAAACCTCTTTTGTATCTGAAAAAAGCAAAGATGGTCGCACTCTATTAGCTTTGGAGCGACCTGGACTATGGAACGGCGCCATGGACAATTGGAATACCGTTTTTGTAGAAGTTCCCATCAGCACATTCAATCCAGTAAAAACGGTTAACGACTTGCTTAGACCCGAACATCAGCCTCTGAAATAAAATTAAAATACAGAATAAACAACGATAATTTTTCAAGAAGAATGAGTAAAGCATCAGAAATTAAAGAAAGAATAGCAAAGTTGAGATCTGCCATGAAGAATCATGGAATGGCAGCGTATATAGTACCAAGTTCAGATGCTCACCTGAGCGAATATACACCAGAGCATTGGAAAGGAAGACTGTGGCTATCGGGATTTACCGGCTCGGCTGGTACGGTGGTGATAGGCACAGACAAAGCCGCCCTATGGACAGACGGAAGATATTTCTTACAAGCTAGCGAAGAATTGGCTGGAACAGGTATAGAGCTTATGAAAGAAGGCTTGCCTGATACTCCTACCATAGAAGCTTTTCTAAAAACTGAACTCAAAGAGGGGGAGGTTGTAGGAGCAGACGGGCGCTGCCTGGCCGAAGCTTCGGCTGCAGCGACCAAAGCAAACCTAGAACTTTATGGAATTAAATTCAATACAGATGTAGATCTTTTTGATGAAGCTTGGCAAGACAGACCAGAAATTCCACGAGGCAAACTATTTGCTCAACCCGCCAAGATCGCTGGTGAAACGGTAAAGGATCGAATTGCTCGAATTATCCAGTCACTAAACAGCCTAGGAGCTAATGCCTGCATTATTAACATGCTCGATGAGCTTGGCTGGGCATTTAACCTCAGAGGACGCGACGTAGCCTGCAATCCTGTAGGTGTTGCTTTTGGGTTCATTTCACAACGAGAATCGATTCTTTTTGTTTTCCCCGAGAAGATAGACAAAGAGCTCGAGACAGCTCTGAAGGCTGAAGGTTTGTCTATCAGGCCCTACCACGAGGCATACCAATACATTTCAAAACTACCAGCTACAGATAGAATCTTAGTAGACAAAAAACGTATTACACATGCGTTGTACCAATTAATACCAGACCACTGTCTGAAAATCGACGGAGTAAGTGTTATTACAAGCCTAAAGGCTGTGAAAAATGAAGTCGAACTAGAAGGTATGCGTCGTGCTATGCTTCGTGACGGAGTAGCAATGACACGCTTCTTTATGTGGCTCGAAAAGTCTCTAGCTGCTGGTGAAGTATACGACGAGGTTGAACTCGACGAAAAACTCACTTCATTACGTGCCGCCGAAGAGCTATACTTTGGCAATAGCTTCGATACGATTTGTGGCTACCAAGATCATGGAGCAATCATCCACTACAAAGCCAGTAAAGAATCGGCCTACCAAGTGAGAAATGAAGGAGTATTGCTACTCGATAGTGGCGGACAGTACTTCGATGGCACAACAGACATTACCCGCACTGTAGCTATTAGCAAACCCTCTGAGCAACTAAAAACTGACTATACACTCGTAATGAAAGGGCATATTGCTATTGCAATGGCTCAATTCTTAGAGGGTACTCGTGGAAGCCAAATCGATGTGTTGGCACGCAAAGCTCTTTGGGATAGAGGAATGAACTATGCCCATGGGACTGGTCATGGAGTTGGATGTTTTATGAATGTTCACGAAGGACCTCAGAATATCCGTATGGACGAAAACCCAACCGAACTCAAGATAGGTATGATACTTAGTAACGAACCTGGCTTATACAGATCGGGACAGTATGGTATCAGAATTGAAAACCTGATTGTAACTAAGCTCAACGAAGTAACAGAGTTTGGACGATTCTTTGGTTTTGAAACCATTACGCTTTGCTATTTCGACAATCAGTTGATAGAAAAATCACTACTTACAGCAGACGAACTAAAGTGGTACAACAACTATCAAGAAACTGTATACCAAGCTTTAGCTCCACGCCTCAATGACGAAGAAGCTGCGTGGCTGCGTGATAAAACAAAAGCTATCTAATCTAAGAGAAGTGATCATTTGAACAGATAAAGAAATGGCATTGATAAGTTCTGTTAGAGGATTTACTCCTGAGATTGGAAAGGATGTTTACTTAGCCGACAATGCAACCATTGTTGGAGACGTTGTAATTGGCGATGGCTGTAGTATTTGGTTCAACGCCGTGTTACGTGGCGACGTTAATTCTATTCGAATTGGCAATAATGTAAACATCCAAGATGGATCTGTACTACACACCCTCTATCAAAAATCGATCGTAGAGATAGGAAACAATGTGTCGATCGGACATAATGTGGTAATTCACGGAGCTAAGATTTGCGACTACGCACTCATCGGTATGGGAGCTATTGTTTTAGATCATGCAGTAGTGGGTGAAGGTGCAATCGTAGCAGCTGGATCGGTAGTGCTTACAGGTACTATCATAGAACCTAATAGTATCTATGCAGGCACGCCTGCCAAGTTTGTAAAAAAGGTCGATCCCGATCAGTCAAGAGAGATGAATCAAAAGATAGCTCACAACTATCATATGTACGCCTCATGGTTTAAGGAAGAAGATAGCAAACAATAAAAGCCATTACTAGACCTTTTGCTAGCAATATTGATACAATACGGTACAAACTTCCATTTACTTATGTGGCAAAGCATAGGTATAGGAAATACTAGGACCTAATATATACTATATTTGACAGCGAAAAGGAATTAGAAAACACATGAGACATAAAATATTAATAATTACAAACAAATGAAAACGAGACTAAATTGGATGCTTTGGCTTATTATGCTAAGCATGGTGGCAGGCCTATCTGCTTGTGGAAGTGACAATGATGATCCAGCTCCAGACTCAAACGATGGACTTCAAGGAACAACCTGGTCAAGAACACTCTCAACAGAAGATTTCCAAGGATTAATTGATTCGGATGCTACTATGCCTCCTGGGACTACAGGAACTATCAGAGTTAAGTTTGTAAGCCCTACCCTTTCTAAAGTTGAAATCAACATCAAACTAAAGATGGGGGAAGCTACAATGGGAGGTTTGGTAAAGTGCGACATCCCTTATATCTACTCTGGCCAAACTAAGAAAATCACGCTTAAATTGAGCCAAGCTTCAAACTTCGAAATGGTTCCACAGATGCCAGGTGTAAATGTGGGTGATCACCTCATGAAAGAAGATATCGATGGAATCGTAAATTGGGATTCGGGTACCATGACTTTCATTAAAGACGATCACGTTGTTTTGATTTTAAACAAAGCATAGCTTGCAATATTTGCTAAAGCAAAGTAAGTAAGACAACTATTAAAGGGCTAACGGCTTCGGTTTCACACCTCTGCTGTTAGCCCTTTTCTTGCTGTATTCACAGATATTAGGCAGCAAAGCGAAGATGAGCCTCAATCAATAATGACTCGTTCTACATAGTGTTTGGCAGACTATCCAGCCCAAACTTTTGAAGCTTAAGCACAGAAGTCTCATCTTTAGACCGATAAACCTGGGCTTAAACTGGCACTTATTACACTCGCTCTGCATAGCTAGAAACTTATGGCTCTACTCTGCTCTCGAATACTCGCAATATTCATCCGTTTTTCAAGTCATCGGTAGCTTTGCTTAAACCGAGCCATATTCCAAAAGTCTCTGTTTTGAAAGGTACCGATTTTGCCCTCGTCTAAAGCTCTCAGTTTTTTCGAAGAGCGCCTTACGGCTAACTACATTATTCGTACCTTTGCCAAATATAGTGTACACAAATTTCTCACTGGACTACAGGTTGATTGGGAACTTTGCTGCTACGCAAATAGTAAACGCATAGAAATGAATGCAAAGCATATGAACGAATCAATAGACATCAAAGCCATAAGCCGACTAGTGGAAGACAACAGTGCCTTTGTAGATAAAATTATCAAAGGTATGTCGAGCCAAATAGTGGGACAAAGACATTTGATTGACTGCTTGCTTATTGGTCTCCTAGCAGACGGACATATATTGTTGGAGGGTGTACCTGGCCTGGCAAAAACGCTAGCCATCAAAACCCTAGCAGAACTAATAGAGGCTAAATACAAACGCATCCAATTTACGCCAGACCTCCTCCCTGCAGACATTTTGGGTACAATGATGTATAGCCAAAAGAAAGAAGAGTTTGTAGTGAAACAAGGCCCCATCTTCGCCAACTTCATTTTGGCAGACGAGATAAACCGCGCTCCAGCCAAGGTGCAGAGCGCCCTACTCGAAGCTATGCAAGAGAGGCAAGTTACCATCGGCGAGATTACCTATAAACTTCCCGAGCCATTTTTAGTAATGGCCACACAAAACCCCATCGAACAAGAAGGGACCTATACTCTGCCCGAGGCTCAGGTAGACCGTTTCCTGATGAAGGTATTGATAAACTATCCTAACAAAGAAGAGGAGATACAAATACTGCGTCAGAATATTAGTTCGACGCTTACAAGCATAGCATCAGTACTAAGTACAAAGGATATTTTAGATGCTCGAGAAGTGGTGAAGAAGGTCTATATCGACGAGAAAATCGAACAGTATATCGTTGATATCGTATTTGCCACTCGCTTCCCCGATCAGTTTCAACTCGATAATCTAAAAGATATGATCAGCTTTGGTGCGTCGCCCCGTGCCAGTATCTCTATGGCGCTCGCTGCTAGGGCATATGCCTTCATCAACCGACGTGCATACGTAGTTCCAGACGATGTGCTGGCAGTTTGTCATGATGTGCTACGACACCGTATCGGATTGAGCTACGAAGCTGAAGCAAACAACCTGAATGCGGACCAAATTATTAGTGAGATTCTTAGCAAGGTAGCTCTACCTTAAATGCTACGCCATCTCTTTTTCTCAATGTAGATTATCTGAGCGTGCAAACTATCGACTTACTAAAGAAGGTACGTAGGATTGAAATAAAGGCTAGAGCGCTGTCGAGGCAAGTATTTGCTGGCCAGTACCAATCGGCTTTTAAAGGTAGAGGTATGGCCTTTAGTGAGGTAAGAGAATACATGCCAGGAGATGATGTGCGCGATATAGACTGGAATGTAACAGCTCGCTATGCTCGACCATTTATTAAAACCTTCGAAGAAGAGCGAGAGTTATGTGTCATGCTATTAGTAGATGTCTCGGGCAGTCAAACTTTCGGCACATTGGAAGAGACGAAACGAGAACTTACAGCCGAGATTGCTGCAACGTTGGCTTTTTCGGCTATCCAAAACAACGATAAGATAGGCGTACTCTTCTTCAGCGACAAGATAGAGAAATACATTCCAGCCAATAAGGGAAGGAAGCACATCCTGCACATCATTCGCGAGTTACTTCAATTCAATTCAGAAAGTAGAAAGACGGATCTTTCTGTGCCCCTCAACTTCATGATGCAAGTCATAAAAAAGCGTAGTACAGCTTTCCTTATATCCGACTATCTAAGCCCTTGCAAAAAGTATAGTAAGGCTCTGAATATTGCTGCCAACAAACATGACTTGGTAGCGCTACATGTTTACGATAGACACGAGGCCATTTTACCTCCGATGGGATTGGTACAATTCAACGATGCCGAAACCGATAGGAAGTATTGGGTAGACACCAACAGCAAAAGCCTACGTCATCGTTTTGCCGAAGCATTCTTGAGCGCCAATGCTGAGCGTGAAGAAATGCTTAAACGTGCTGGGGTCGATTTCTTTTCGTTCAATACGGGCGACGACTTCGTAGAAGGTCTGCTTAGACTATTTAAAAAAAGATCAAAAGCATAGTGAAATCCAGACTGTACATATTGCTTGCTATATTTCTTTGCATAGGTTTTCTGCCTTCAAAAGCTCAGGACCTCTCGATAGACGTGCGCTTGGATCGCTCCGAAATGATGATTGGCCAACAAGCTGTCATAGACCTAACTGTACGCACAGACGATCTCGAGAATACGCTATTGCAGCTGCCAGCAGACTCCTTAGTTAAGCACTTCGAAATTCTTGCTTATCAGGTTACCGACACGATCGATGTAGATGACAAGATAAAAGAAATCAAAGCCCAGATGCTCATCACCTCTTTCGACAGCACTCTGGTGGAAATACCTCCTTTCATCGTATTAAACAATGAACGGATTTCTCAAAGTAGAAGCCTATTCATCAAGATGATAATGCCCGAGGTGAATCTCGAAGAACCTGAAAAATTCAACGACATCAAAGCTCCATGGAGTATTGCTTTTTCGTTTGAAGACATCCTTCATTTTTTCCTAAGCCATCCACTTACTTGGCTAATACTATTTGTCACCCTTGTGCTTGTTGCATGGAGGCTATACAGACGCTACCGCGAGTATCGAGCTATAAAATTGGCCCAGATGCCTGCTCCACCCGAGCCAGAGCTGACACCCAAACAGTTAGCTATGCAGGAGCTACAATCGCTCTCTGAGATGTGGGGTAAGAAACTAATAGAAAGCAAGGAGTATTATAGCAAACTCACAGAGATCTTGAGGATTTACATCGACCAAGCGGCACAAATACCGGCTCCTAAAATGAGTAGTAGCCAGCTGACACAAACGATAAGAGATGCTCGCGAAAAAGCTATCAGAGATCTACATAATAGTTTGTCGGAGTTATTGTCTGCTGCAGACTTGGTAAAGTTTGCCAAGCACCAGCCCAGCGATCGGGAGGCAATAGATGGCCTTCGTGATACGCTTCGTTTTATAGACACTGCCGATCCGATATGGCAGGAAGGTTCCATTGCCAATACGCAAGGTACAGACATGAGTACAGAAACGAGTACAAACGAATCAATGAGAGAAGAACTATGATGAGCTTTGCACACCCCAAAGTATTATGGCTACTTCTGCTATTGCCTTTGCTATTGATTTACTACCTATGGCGTGGACGCAATCTGCAAGCAACGCTTACTTTATCAAGTACAGCAGCATTTAAAGTCATTCCGAAGACTTGGCGAGTATATTTGAGACATTTAACTATCTTTCTACGATTGGCAGCTCTCGCCATGCTCATTCTTGCACTTGCAAGACCTCAAAACACAAATAGCTGGCAGAAGGAGTCCATTGAAGGAATAGATATCATGTTGGTGCTTGATATTTCGGGAAGTATGCAGGCAATGGATTTGGAACCCAACCGCTTGGAGGCTGCCAAAGAGATGGCAATTAACTTTGTAAATAATAGACCTAACGATAATATTGGGCTAGTCACGTTTGCAGGTGAAAGCTTTACTCAATGTCCATTAACTACAGACCATCGAGTCTTAATTAATCTCATCAAACAAGTAAAAATGGGAGTTGTAGATGATGGTACTGCCATTGGAATGGGGCTAATCAACGCCATCAATCGCTTGCGCGAGGGGAAAGCGAAAAGCAGTGTAATGATTTTGCTTACCGACGGAGCCAACAACATGGGCGACGTTACCCCACAAATGGCTGCTGATATAGCAAAAACTTATGGACTTAGGACTTATACAATCGGGATTGGGACTCGTGGCGAAGCTCCTTTTCCCATCCAAACAGGATTTGGAGTAAGAATAGAGATGATGCCAGTAGATATAGACGAGCCAACACTCGAAAGTATTGCAAGTACTACTGGTGGACAGTACTTCAGAGCTGTAGACAACAAAAGCCTAAAAGTGATCTATGACGAAATAGACCAACTGGAGAAGTCGCGGCTTATGACTAAGAATTTTAAAGCTTATGAAGAAAAGTATTTCCTCTTTGCCTTGATCGCTTTTGCTCTATTATTAATCGAATATATCTGCCGCAACAGTCTGTTGCGTAGCAATCCGTAGTACCCAAGCATATGTTTAGATTTTATCAACCCGAATATCTTTACTTACTTGCCATCATCCCACTTATGATGGCCTTGGGCTATTTTGCATACCGCAAAAGAAGGGAGCAAGAGAGGCGATTTGCAGAGCTCTCGCTACTTCTTCCTCTCAAACCCGAAGCAAGTAGTAAACGTAAGATATGGCGCAATGCATTCTTTCAACTAGCTCTGGTCTTTGTAATTGGCATGCTAGCCAGACCTCAAATTAAGCAAAAGCAAGAGATAGCTACCGACGAAAAAGGTATAGAGGCAATGATTTGCTTAGATATTTCTAATTCGATGCTCTCCCAAGATGTAAAGCCAGATAGATTAAGCTTTGCCAAGCAGGTATTAACTCGACTGATCGATGGAATGGGAAACAACAAAGTTGGACTGGTAGTATTTGCTGGCAATGCATATACACAAGTACCAATTACAACAGATCTATCTTCCGCAAAACAGTTTCTCAATGAAACCAACCCATATATGCTTAGTGCTCAGGGAACTGCTATTAGTTCTGCTATTAATACGGCACTTGATGCATTCTCTGACAATGAAGATATCGGTAAAAGTATCATCATACTGAGCGATGGTGAGAACCATGAGGGAAATGCTATTGAAGCTGCCCAAAAAGCTTCGGCCAAAGGAGTAAGAGTGATGGTGATTGGTATCGGGACAGCCGAAGGCGCTGCCATTCCAATAGACGGAGAATACATAAAAGATGAGAAGGGGCAGACCGTTGTTACAAAGTTTAATCAAGTCATGTGTCAAGAAATAGCTGATGCAGGAAAAGGTAAGTTCTTTAGCGGAACGAGTGCTACGGCTTTGGTAAAAGCCTTAAATAGTGAGCTAGATAAACTACCAAAAGCCTCTGTTAGCAGTAACCCTTCGGCAGGATATCAAGAGGTTTTTCAAATTTTTGGAATTGCTGCCTTACTATCCTTGCTAATCGAGTATCTAATACAAGAGAGAAAAAGTCGCTTTTTCAAACGAATAAATCTCTTTGGCCGATGAATAGGACTTTCAAATACATATGCCTATTCTTGCTGATAGGTTTTGCTGTACAGCCCATGAAAGCTCAACGGGTACAGGAACAAATTCGCCAAGCAGCTGTTGCTTTCAAAAAACAAGACTACAAAACAGCTAAGAGTCTATACCAATCTGTGACGCAAGCCGATAGTACTCTACCCCACAGCTACTACGGGTTGGGATGTAGTCACTACGCACTCGAAGAATATGACGAGGCCCTGAAAAGTTTCAGAAAGGCTTCAGAAAACTCGTTAGTTCCTCACAAAGAACGTGCCGATATTATGCATAATATTGGCAACTGCTACATGAAAAAGAAGGACTATCATAAGAGCGTCGCAGCCTACAAACAATCGCTTCGCATGAATCCGAATGACGATGAGACCCGATACAACCTAGCTCTAGCTATGAAGTTGGCCAAGAATCAGCAAGATGATTCTTCAGAGGGTGGTCAGAGTCCCAACCCTTCTGCAGCTCAAGCTCAAAAAAGAGAAGTAGACAAGGTCAGTGACCCGAAAGAAACGAGAAAGGGTGAGAGTGAAGATCTATCGAAAGACGCTGCCGATAAAATTCTTGATGCCTATAAGGAAGACGAGCAGAAAACGCGCGAAAAGGTAGAAAGGATGAAACAAAACCAATCAAGAAACAAGAACGAAAAGAATAAAAAGAAATGGTAGCTATGCTAAGACCCAAATATATCTGGAGCCTTCTTTTGTTATTCTTGCTCCCTTTGCTCTCGATGGCTCAAGGCTCACTAACGGTACAAGCACCGCATTCGGTACCTATGGAGCAAAACTTCAAGATTCAGTTTATCATAAAAGGTGGACCAGGAGTAGATTTCAGAGCCCCGTCGATGCTAGACTTTGAAGTCATCTACGATAAGGCTATTAGCAAAAACGAAAAGGAAGGTATTATCACATACACATACACCCTTAGGCCGAAAAAGGAAGGGCGTTTTACTATCGGCGAAGCAAAGATTCGCATTGGAGATAACACATTCAGCTCTAAAGCTATTAGAATAGACGTACTCCCAGCTGACAAAATTAATGAAACAGGAAGTACTCAAGCGGCCTCAACAATCGATGCTAGTACGTTATTTATTAAGCCAATCCTCAGCAAAACAAGGGTATATGAGCAAGAAGCAATCCTTGTTAGCTATAAATTATACACCCTTCATCCGAGTATTCAGTTCGAACAAGTTAAATTCCCCGAATATACCGATTTCATTGCCCAAGATATCGAAGACGATCAGAACAAACAGCTTAGGTTAGAACGCTATCAAGGCAAAAACTACCAAAGTGTTATACTTAAACAGACGTTGCTATTCCCTCAAAAATCAGGAAAACTCAGCATTCCATCTGGGCGTTTTGATGTACTAGTTTACATCCAAGATAAAACCAGCAAGCCAGATGAGATATTCGCTGGAAAAGCTAACTACACAAAGGTACGCCGTTCGATAAATACCCCAGCCATACCCGTGGAGTCGATGCCCCTACCCTCACCAAAGCCCAAAGGTTTTGAGGGTTCGGTGGGAAAATACAGTCTCAATGCATCGATACTTGAGAGTAGCGAACTAAAGAGTAATGAAAGCATTACGCTAAAAGTCGAAATTAATGGTAGCGGAAACTTCAAATTACTTGGCAACCCATCTATAAAATTTCCAGACAGCTTCGAGCAATACGAACCGAAGACAGACAGCAAAATTTTGGTGAGTAGCTCGGGAGTAATAGGCTCGAGAAGTATCGAATACACCTTAATTCCTCGAATGAGTGGGAACTTTGAAATTCCGCCTATCAGCATTAACTACTTTGATCCTCAGACCCGTGAATATAAGCAGACAAGCTCTAAAGCAATCACATTAAAGATCAAAAAAGGAGAGAGCGAATCGGCTGCTATAGGTGGGATGAATGTTGATAATGCATCAAAGAATGGCCTCATGCCACTTAAAAGCACTAGCAGGTCTAAGGTAAGTCCTTTTCTAAAGTCAAGCCTTTATCTTCACCTTTCTATACTTACAATTTCAATTCTAGCTATACTTAGCTTTTTTGTATTGAGAGCACGCATAAGAAGCCTCCAGGATGTTGAGGGTACTAAAGCTCGTAAAGCAAAAAACAAGGCGAAAGACAGATTGAGTAAGGTGAAAGAGTATAGGGAAACAAAAAGCGAACTATTTAATGATGAGTTGCTCTTGGTGTTGCGTACTTTCCTGAGTGACAAGTTTGGCATTCACAGTTCTCAACTTAGCAAGTCTAAATTGGAAGAGATGCTCAGTACCGAACATCTTACAACAACTTCTATTCAGAAACTCAGTATTCTACTCGAAGAGCTCGAATTCAACCGTTTTGCTGGTCAGGAAATAGACGAAGCCAAACAGCTTAGACAATTAAATGATGCAATCGAATTGATAGAAGAGATTGATAACAAAATAACACTTAAGTCATGACAAGAAGACTCCTATATCTCTTTGCGATACTGATGGTTTCTTGCTTATCATCACTAGCTCAGCAAATTGACAACACATTAGATACAACTACTACGCAAGATTCTGTTGCGAATACCCCAATTGCCACAGAATGGAATGAAGAGAGTATAGCAGGGCTCTATGCAGATTCCAAATACAATGAAGTATCATCGGCATATGAAGAGCTTCTGCTCAACGAGTCAAACCAAGAAAATCCGGCTTATTACTACAATCTTGGCAACGCTTACTATCAGAGTGGAAAAGTTGCTGAAGCTATACTAGCATTCGAACGAGCTTTGCGATTATCCCCCAACGATGCCGACATCACGCACAATCTCAAACTGGCTCGACTTAAAGTGATCGATCCTATTGACACCCAAGCACCATTCTTGCAAGAAAGCTTGAGATCAATGGCTTATTTAATGCCAATAGGCTTGCTAAGCACGCTAACAATTCTTTTCTTCGCTCTGGTAGCTGGAGGCTTATTGGCATTCACACTAAGCAGAACGCATTGGCTCAGACGTTTAGGATTTTACATGAGTGGATTTGCACTTATCCTCACGATACTTTTTGGGTCTTTATCGGCATACCAACGACATCAATATGAGTCGAAAAAACTACACATAGTCATGGAGTCACAACTCAAGCTCAAAGAATCTTCCACAGATAATAGCAATACGCTACTAGTGCTACACGCTGGCACACGAGTACATGTAACTGGCGACAAACAGAATGGCTTTGCAGCAGTACTATTGGACGATGAGCGAGCTGGATGGGTACATATACAGGGCATTGAAGCTGTAAACAAGTCTGAATCCACTAAAGTGAATAAATGAACTAATGCAGCATTAATCATAAATAGATTTTTATCAGCATGTTAGACAAAATATTAAGATGGGAAACAGATGCGTTCTTTTTTCTAAACGCACCTCACTCCGATTTTGCAGACACATTTTTCTATTTGATCTCTGCAAAATGGCCCTGGGTAATCGTATCAATCTTGTTCTTAATCTTCCTATTTTACAAAAAGCCTTGGAGAGAGTCGTTGATGATTATTGCAGCAGTTCTTCTCACAGTACTTATTTGCGACCAACTTAGCTCTCATATGTTTAAGCCCTATTTTGGGCGCTATAGGCCAACTCACCACCCCGATTTCTCTGAGTTTGTAAAGACCTCTTTCAGCTATCGAGGTGGGCTTTATGGTTTCTTCTCAGGGCATGCTGCCAACTTCTTTGGATTAGCTCTTCTGAGTGCACTAATATTTAGAAACAAGATCTATTCCTACCTCATCTTTGGCATCGCTATTACTGTTGCATATAGCCGCATCTACCTTGGGGTTCATTTCATTTCAGATATTGTAGTGGGCATTGTCATTGGCTTACTTACAGCTTACCTTGTTTACAAACTTTACCAGTATTGTAGACTTCGTTTTTTGGTACCTCCTAGCCCCGTTAACCATGCAGATATAATCAGGCCTACACTGCATTATTGGATCTACACACTCCTCCTATTTATTCTGATATTATTCTTTATCTCGCTTCAAATGGGTGAAATTCTCCATGCAGTTCGCAGTAAACCAATGATGTACTGATGGCACTTTTTAGGAGCTCTCACACCGCTCTATTCCTGCAAGTTCATCTTCTAAATTAAGCTCTGTGGCTCATTTGATTCATACTCCCCAATCACATCCATTTTTCTGATGCAAAATCTAAGCCTTGTGTAATTGGACTTGGCCTTTCAAATTCTACTTTTACCTATGCAGCCGGAGTGTAGTACAGATTCGATCGACTTTGACAAAAATATTTGCACAAGCCCTTGTTAGATCAAAAAATCTTATTACCTTTGCATCGCAAGTCCAGAAAGCATTTGGGCTTAGCATCGATGGTGGGCGTAGTTCAGTGGTAGAGCCCCAGATTGTGGTTCTGGTTGTCGTGGGTTCGAATCCCATCGCTCACCCTAAATCGGTAAACAGCCGTTTGCGTTTAGCAGACGGCTGTTTTTTTATATGAAGACATCTGCAAAGTAGAG
>CAZHWP010000003.1:0-31624 GCA_964535945.1 uncultured Porphyromonas sp. | reverse complement strand
TTAACCCTGCTAACAGTTCTCCCCCCACAGTAAGCCCAAGAAGAAGCTTTACAATGAATCCCACTGACAAAAACTTAAGCTCCTTGGTACAATAGCTCCTATATTTTCTGCATCTTTGTATTGTGAGGTCTTTCATTCCACCCCCAAAGTAGTTGCACCAATACCATTGGGCAAAAAACATTTTGATAGTACCACAAGTTATAATTTATGAACCTAATAAATTACTGGAAAGACTTACGAGCAAGAAAACTGCGAGAGATGCTCGAAGACAGTCTTAAATTCATATACAGCCTACAAGAATCTGACACTATAGTAGACGCTAAAAAACTGAGCGAACTGAGTGGCTTGAGCATCAAGAAGCAAGAAGAGCTATTGAAAACACTCCTTCAGCGCGGGCTAACAGACTCCGAAAATCGACTCAGCCCCGATGGTGAACAGTATGCTCTACAAATCATTAGACGGCACCGACTATTTGAAAAACATCTCTCAGAAAATTCGGGCTACGATGCTTCTGAATGGCATGCTAGAGCATGCAAAGAGGAGCATAAGCTAAGTGAAAACGAACAAGAAGAATTGGCAAACCGCTTGGGCAATCCTCTATTCGACCCCCATGGTGATCCAATTCCTAGTGCCGAAGGCGAACTACTCAAAGTGCAGGGTCAAGGTTTAGAAATGATACAACCCGATAGCTATGCTCTAATTACTCATATCGAAGATGAGCCCATGGAAGATTATAAAGTTCTAGCAGAGATTGGGCTCTATCGCGATGCTCTCATATATGTTGCCAATAAAGAACATGATAAGCTTCTTATTCGATTCGAAGGCGAAGAGTTTCAACTATCCGCCAATCAGCAAAAACTGATCACGGCAGTTTTGTGTAGCGACGAGAATCGCATTGCCAACGAACAAAAAAGCACAAGACTGAGCAAACTAAAGCTAAACGAACAGGCGGAAGTGATGGGCATAAGTAGAGCTTTGAGAGGTGCCAATAGAAGACGTCTACTAGACTTAGGTTTTGTGCGTGGCAGCACTATTAGCATCGATCTCTTTAGCCCCTTGGGAAATCCTCGAGCTTATCTAGTAAGGGGTAGCAGTATTGCCCTACGTAGCGACCAAGCTCGCTACATTTTAGTAAACAAGCTTAATCCAAGGCCTTCAGCCTCTGTTAAGCATCTAGATGAAAGGCTTGCAAGATGAAAACAAACTGTAAATATGCGAGCTCGTCGTGCAACTGCCCTGCGTCGGCTTCAAAAAAGAAAAACGAAGACACTTTGAAACGGCTCGGTGGGAGCCCAGCAAAATACGACTATACGATAGCTCTTGCTGGCAATCCCAATACGGGTAAGAGTACCGTATTTAATTCGCTCACTGGACTCAAACAACATACGGGCAATTGGTCGGGCAAGACGGTAGAACGTGCCGAAGGAGCATTTACATACAACGACAGCAGCTATCGTATTGTCGATTTGCCTGGCACCTACTCGCTCTTATCAACCTCAGAAGACGAAGAAGTTGCGCGCAACTTTATACTCTTTGCCAATCCTAACGTTACGCTTATTGTAGCAGATGCTACTGGGCTAGAGCGCAACCTCAATTTAGTATTACAAATCTTAGAGATCACCGAACGAGCAGTTCTATGCGTCAATCTTATCGATGAAGCAAAACGAAACGGCGTATCATTGGACCTCCCAAAGCTATCGACGCTATTAGGTGTGCCTGTAGTAGGAGTGAGTGCCCGATCGGGATATGGGATGAGTGAACTTCTGGAGCAAGTGGATCTTGTAGCAAAGGGTAAAACCATAATAAATAGACGTCCCGTAGTGAGTTTGGAAGGTGACAAAGAAGATGGGCTTTGGGCTTTGGAAAAAATGATAAAAGAACAAGCGCCAAACACCCCAAATAGTCGCTGGCTTGCACTGAGATTGATAGAAGGAGACAAACGAGTTGCCAACCTACTCGAAGAAACGACAAAAGAGGTATGGCAAGAAACGCAAGCCCCATACAGTCATGATGACATCTTGTCCAAAGCGATGGAACTACGCATCGAGTTTGGAGATGAACTGCACGACATGCTTAGCGAATCAATTTATGCAGAAGCTGCACAAATCAATGCAGAGGTTTATCAATCCAACACACCTGGAGGACGGTCTAAGTTCGATAGAGTCTTAGACCGCATTGTTACCAGTCGTCGCTGGGGTTTTCCTATTATGTTCTTGATGCTTGCGGCCGTATTGTGGATTACCATAGTTGGGTCTAACTACCCTTCTGCATGGCTTAGCCACTTATTGGTGGGAACCATTCACCCCTACTTAAATGGATTAGTAGACGCATGGGGGATCGGCTCAGTATTTACGAAGTTCCTTATCGATGGGGTTTACCTTTCAACAGCGTGGGTAGTAAGTGTAATGCTTCCTCCCATGGCAATATTCTTCCCTCTCTTCACCTTGCTCGAAGATTTTGGATTCTTACCACGAGTGGCATTTAATCTCGATGAGCTTTTCAGACGCTCTGGAGCACATGGCAAACAAGCACTTACCATGACTATGGGCTTTGGCTGCAATGCAGCAGCAGTTGTGAATACTCGAATAATTGATAGTCCTCGCGAACGTTTAATAGCCATTATTACAAACAATTTTTCTCTCTGCAATGGACGTTGGCCTACACAGATACTGATTGCAACGATATTCATTGCACCAGCAGTGCCTAAGGCGCTACAGTCTGTAGCGGGTTTTGCTGCTGTGGTGGCAATTGCACTATTAGGCATTGCATTTATGTTTTTCTTCTCTCGCCTGCTTTCCCGTACTATCTTACGCGGCCAGGTATCAACTTTTAGTTTGGAGTTACCACCCTATCGCCCCCCGCAATTCTGGCGTACACTATACACTTCTCTCATGGACAGAACATTGATTGTATTGTGGCGAGCAATCGTATTTGCCGCTCCTGCCGGAGCTCTCATATGGCTTTCTAGCAATATCCAAATAGCAGGACTAAGCATAGCCGAACATCTGATCAATAGCTTCGATGGATTTGGCTGGCTGATGGGGCTGAATGGTGTTGTCATACTTGCATATGTACTAGCTATCCCTGCCAACGAAATCGTACTTCCAACCATACTAATGCTTACCACTCTGGTGCTAGGCACAGATGCAAATAGTGCTGGAGTAATGATCGAAGCCGATGGAGTAAATGAAACTGCAGCTATCCTGCACGCTGGAGGATGGACTATGCTTACGGGAATATCGCTGATGCTCTTCAGCCTTCTTCACAATCCGTGTAGTACGACGCTTTACAACATCTACAAAGAAACTGGTAGCATCAAATGGACAAGCGTCGCAGCTCTCTTACCACTCATTACGGGCATCATAGTTTGTGTTCTGTTTGCATTCCTGTGGAGGCTCTTTATATAATCTTTTTGATACAGTAGCAGATATGAGCATTCAAATCAACAAACCATCATTGGTACTCGAGTCGAGTTGGGAAGTTTGCAACAAGCAAGGAGGTATTTATACCGTTCTTTCTTCTCGAGCCAAAGAAATGATGCTACAGCACGATGGCAGAGTGATTTTTATCGGACCTTACTTCCCACACGAGGAATTGCCCATCGACTTCGAAGATCAATGCCCAAATTTTCTAACCTCATGGAAGGAAAAAGAACAGTTTCACGTCCCTCTTCCTATCAGAGTGGGAAGCTGGAAAGTGCCAGGTAGTCCTGCAGTTGTATTGGTAGACTTTCAGAATTTATTCAAAGAAAAAGACCCACTTTATTACACTATCTGGGAACACTTTGGTGTAGAAAGCAATGAAGCCTACGGCGATTATGACGAGGCGTCATTATTTGGCATTGCAGCAGCAATGGTTATGGATAGTCTAAGCAAAGAGCTATGTCCAAATCAGGAGCCAAGCATCGCCATCTTCAATGAATGGATGCTTGGCATGGGCTTACTCTATGCCAAACTCAACTTTCCCCATCTGCATAGCCTTTTTATCACTCACGCGAGTACGGTTGGGCGTTCTATCGCTGGAAATAACAAAGCCCTGTATGCCTATATGCAAGGTTACTTTGGCGATCAAATGGCGTCAGAATTGGGGGTAAAAGCAAAGCACAACATCGAAAAAGCAGCTGCACATCAGGCAGAATTGTTTGCAACTGTAAGCAAGATTACACAGGCAGAATGCAAGCAACTTTTAGAAAGAGAACCGATCGTACTTCCCAATGGATTTGAACCTGACTTTGTACCGACTTCCGCTAGCTACCAAGTGCAAAGAGAGGATTCTCGCAAGAAGCTGTTTAAAATTGCCGAGTGTCTCACAGGCGATCATTTTCCTTCAGACTCTTTGCTCGTTTCACTGAGTGGACGTAATGAATTTCGCAACAAAGGCATTGATCTCTTTATTGATGCGATGCAACAGGTAGGAAATTGCGTCAATACACAACGCGATATCATTGCTTTCATTTTAGTACCCGCATGGGCATCCGAGCCTAGACATGACCTACAATACTTGCTTCGTTCTGACGATAAGCAATTCACTTCGGCTTTGCAGTATCCTCACATCACTCACTGGCTACACAATATGTCAGAAGACCGCATACTTAACCATATAAACAAACGAGGAATACACAACCTTCCGACAGATAAGCTAAAAGTAATTTTCGTACCAACTTATCTAGATGGCAAAGATGGCATCATTAACCTAACTTATTACCAAGTATTGATGGCAATGGATCTTACCATCTTCCCTTCGTATTACGAGCCTTGGGGATACACCCCCTTGGAGAGTATTGCCTTTGGTATTCCTACCATTACAAGCAATCTATCAGGCTTTGGCTTGTGGGCAAAGGAGCAACTTGCAGAGTCAATCGGGATTGAGCATGCAGTAGAAGTGGTAGAGCGAAGTGACTTTAACTACGAAGAGGCTAGTCAATCGATAGCAACAACTGTGATAAAGCTAAGTGAAGCTCAGAGCAACAAGGAAGTTGAAATGAGAAAACAGAACGCATTTGACTTGTCTCGCAAGGCGAATTGGAGCAACTTCTACGCATATTATCTAGCTGCTTACAGCCAAATACTTAGTGATGAGGAGAATTAAGCGAAAAAGAAAATCTAGGATTGATAAAGAGAAGGCGTTAGTAGAACGAATGATTCGTCTCTATTGTCGTCATGCCGAGTCTAATTCAGAACTTTGTAATAGCTGTAAAGAATTGATCATCTATGCCCATCGCAAACTAGATCTCTGTCGCTACGGCAACGCAAAAGGAAACTGCAGCAACTGCACTCTTCACTGTTATGCTCCAAAGAATCGCGAAAAGATTCGTCAAGTGATGAGGTACGTTGGCCCTAGAATGATAATTCTATCTCCTCTAGACTTTTGGCAACACCTTTGGCAAAGTATGACGACAAAGAAAGTAACTCCTGCGAGGATAAAAGCCCCTATAGAAAAGCAGACCAAAGATCTTCATGATGCAGACCACTCATAATAACGACAATTATTGAGTAGAAAGCTTGATCCAACGCTCCAAGGCTTCATTTTCTGCTGTTCGCATAGCCAAGGCTGACTCGTCTGTATCGTCTTTAAGGCCACAAAAGTGCAGAACTCCATGGATCATCACACGAAGCAACTCTTTGGAATAAGTTACATCGTAAAGTTTCGCATTGGAGCGAACTGTGTCTAAGCTTATAAGAATATCGCCAGCCACTACTGTATCAGTGCTGTTGTCAAAGCTAATGACATCGGTATAATAGTCGTGGTTTAGAAACTCTCTATTATTCTTCAATATCTCTTCATCGTTGCAGAATAAATAGTTCAGTTCACCTAGCTCAAAGCCTCGTTGGCTCACTGTTTCCTCTATCCACTGCTTCAAAAGCCTTCGCTTTAAACTTGGCATCGAGACTTCGATGGCTTGATAAGAAATTGAAGCATTATTCTTCATAGAGCAATCTGTTATTAATTATTATTGATTTGGGTTTCTTTATCCGAAAAAAAGGTAAGTTACAGCGATAGCTGCAATAGCACCAGCTAGGTCAGCAAGCAAAGAATAGCCAACAGTATTGCGTGCATTTCTAATCTTTACTGCTCCATAGTAAAGTGCCACCACATAAAGCGTAGTGTCGCTACTACCCTGAAATACACAACACAATCGTCCCACAAAACTATCGGCTCCATGGGTTTGCATAGCGTCGACCATTAGCCCCCTGGCTCCACTTCCACTCATAGGTTTCATCAGCATGGTTGGCAAGCCTTCCACAAATCGCGTGTCGAAATTGAATGATTCGAAAACAAATCGTAGTCCAGCCATCAACATATCCATTGCGCCAGATGCTCTAAACACCCCAATCCCCACCAACATAGCTAGCAGGTAAGGGAAAATGGTGATGGCGGTACCAAAGCCTTCTTTGGCTCCTTCGATGAACGCATCATACACATTGATTCTAGCGCGTACGCCACTAATAAGGAAAACACAAATGAGCGAAAATAAGATGATAGAAGCTGCAGCAGTACCGATGCTCGAAAACGTTGTAGCAGGAACCGTATAAGCTAAATACACTAGAGCACTTAGCAAGCCTATGATACTGAGAAAGAATAACAGCAAGGGCTTTTGCAAAAAATTGATTCCTTGCTTTAGACCCACAAGTAATACAGCCACGAGGGTTGAAACTGTTGTAGCAATGAGAATAGGAATGAAGATGTCGGTAGGATTGGCTGCTCCAGCTTGCATTCGATAGGCCATAATACTACTGGGAATAAGTGTGAGCCCACTAGCATTGATGCAAAGAAACATTATCATTGCATCGCTTGCTTTATCCTTCTCTTTGTTTAGGGTCTGCAAGTTCTCCATCGACTTAATCCCTAGCGGAGTAGCAGCATTGTCAAGGCCCAAAAGATTGGCTGAGATATTCATAAAAATACTCCCCATAGCAGGATGATCTTTGGGAATGCTCGGAAATAGCCGACTTAATACAGGTGCGCTAAAGCGAGCAAGCTTGTCAATCAGCCCACTTCGATCTGCCACCTTCATCAAGCCCAACCAAAGTGAAAGGACCCCAGTTAAGAATAAAGCAATCTCGAAAGAGTTTTTTGACTGAGCAAAACTTGCCTCTACCATGAGGTCAAAAACCGAGAAGTCCCCGGTCAAGATCAACTTCACTAAGGCTACCAGAAGGGCTATCAGAAAGAAGCCCACGAAAAGATAATTAAGTACCATCTAAAAGATATTACACAGCAAAAAGCCTACACACAATAATAACTCATCTCCAATCTATTATCCCTATTTACCAATAGGTTGTATCGTACGGCGAACACTTTTTGAGATCTCTAGATACATATAGCCCGTTTTACCTTCTTTGATATCAGACTCCTGTTCACGATACTTATTCTTGGCATACTCTTTAGATTTTTCGAAAGTCAGCAACGACACTTGGTTTTGAGTCTTACCCATCATCGTACTATCAAGTTGCTCGTCGGGGAAAAAGTCGTCGAGATCTACATCTCCAATCATTGTCGTTTCGAGCAATGTCGTATCGCGTTTGTTTTTGTCGGTATAATAGCCTACGAACATATGCTTTGGTGTACGCACCAAAATCGGTTCAATATTGATTGCTCTTAGTAACGAAGCAAAAAGCACCGAACCATCTACACAGTTGATTTGAGACGACTCTATGGCATCTCCAAAGGTACGAACACGCTGCGAAAAAACCACATTGCTCGACAGACTACTATTGGATACTGAACTGTAACGAAATTTGCGTTTTTGCAATACATTCCACAAGGCATAAACTTGTTTTTCCACAATCTCGGGAGTACTCTGATAGCCTTGGAAGCGATTAACAATACGCGTATTAAGTGCTTCACGCAAGATCTGATCGATCAAGGGATGCTCTTCATTGACATAGGCAGCAAAGAAAATCCCAGTATCTGTAAAGTGATTGCCTTTACCTACATAACCGAGCATGCATTCGTTGATACTACGTACCGAAAAAGTTCGCACTTGCTGCCCTAGTTTGCGGCCATTTAACTCAACAGTAATTGCAACACTTACTGGCTTAGCTTGATTGTTATTGCTAAGCGCATCGTAATTCCAGATCATCTCGGGATATATCGTGTACGTTGTGCCTGATTTTTCGAGTACAAACTCAGAGACAGAATGCGAAAAAAATGGCGTTTCCGAAAATTCGATCCTTACTCTTGAATTAGGCCTCCGAGATCTTACCTGAACAGCGATAACCGACTTTGGGCTACCGATGTAAGGCTCACTACTTGGCTTTACCACTTCGGCATCTGTAGTAGCAGTAGAAATAATGGCAGAAGGAAAAATATTTGCTCCCAGTTCGTCGGTTAGTTCAAAACGATTGCCGTATCCTCTGAGAGAAAAAACATAAAACAATGCGGCAAAAAGTAATAGTACCCCTACGCCTGATATGATTAAGGTCTTTGCTTTAGTCCACTTCATGGAGATCTAACTATTAGTCATTATTACAATGGTATGTGAGCGACCTGAATACGAAAATTGATGAAGGCACCTTAAGATAATCCAAGGTCTAGCAAAGCAAAGTTCAAGAATTATTCCGATCGATTTACAAACTTACGGAAAAATAGTGTTTTCCAATCACAGATACTATTGCTAAAGCGTCAGAAATAGCATTCTCTGAGTACAACAACGCTAGACAAAAGCCAGCTCGCCTTAAGTATATCATTTTATAGGAGAAAACTGAAGATGGCTAGAGTGCTACTGTATGGTACATAGCTATCATAAAACCTGCTGTTTTGGGAACAAATCGCGGAATTATCACAGAAAATAAATATATTTGGACTTATGAAACCCTAAACCCTCGACAAAATGCCATGTCGAGTGCGCAAATTTGCAAGATCTTTGTATATTTGCAATCTAAACATAGTGAAAATAGTGAACTTTTTCTTTAGAACTCACGATTACCTTTTGCGTAATCACCCAAACTCTATCCGTAGAAGTTTGATGGACAAGATCAATTGGAACGATCGTCTGATTGGTATTAAAGGCTCTCGCGGAGTCGGCAAAACCACCTTTCTATTAAACTTTGCATTAGAAAGATATGGGGCAGGCAACAGGACTTGCCTGTACATCAACCTCAATCACTTACGCTTTACGACAGAAAGCATTGTTGACTTTGCTGGCGAGTTTGTATCACAAGGCGGCAAAGTACTACTGATTGACCAAGTATACAAGTATCCAGGATGGGCAGCCGAACTGGCCGAATGTATCAACATCTATCCCGAGTTGCAGATCGTATTTACGGGATCTACCGTCATGCGTAGTGACTTGGAAATGCCCGAAATAAATGGATTGGTTAAGGCATATACTCTTACAGGCTTTTCGTTTAGAGAATTTCTAGCTCTAAAGACTGGCCACCAATTTCCTATTTACAGCTTCGAACAAATCATTGAGAATCACGAACGTCTGGCTAGTGAAGTTTCCAAGCTAACAGACCCGCTAATGTGGCTACAAGAGTACATGCATCATGGATATTACCCGATTTTCCTTGAAGATAAAAACTACTCTGAGAATCTGCTCAAAACAATGAACATGACATTGGAAGTAGATGTACTTATTATCCGCCAGATAGAGCAACGATTCTTACACAAGCTTCGCAAATTACTATACTTACTTGGGCAGAGAGCACCCTCTACGCCCAACATATCAAACATGGCTAAAGAGATAGATACTTCTCGAGCTACGGTAATGAACTACATGAACTACCTCTCGGAAGCAAAATTGATCATGTTATTATATAAGGAGGGTGACAACGATCATAAAAAACCATCTATGCTCTACCTCGACAATACGAATATTAGTTATGTCATCCAGCCAGACCCCATCAACTACAGCGACGTACTCAAGACATTTTTCCTCAATCAGGTGAGCCAATCTGAAACAGTAAATGCTGGTCCTCGAGCTCATGTGCATTTCTTGATTAATGAAAAGTACAATTTCTTCGTAGACGAACATCTAAATGGTCGTTACCGTTCCGATCGCTATTACGCTGTACATAGTCTAAACCAGGGCTCACGCAATGTGATTCCGCTCTGGTTATTTGGCTTTCTCTACTAGAGTAAGCAACAAACAACAATCGTAAACAAACAGAGAACAATAGATACCAGCACAAAAACAAAACTGATTATGGCAAAAGAAAAAAAGTATATAACGTGTGATGGCAATCAGGCAGCTGCACATATCGCTTACATGTTTAGCGAAGTGGCGGCTATTTATCCCATCACCCCATCATCAACCATGGCCGAATACGTAGATGAGTGGGCCGCAGCAGGACGAAAGAACATATTTGGCGAAACAGTAAAAGTAGAGGAGATGCAGAGCGAGGCGGGTGCAGCAGGTGCAGTGCACGGATCGCTACAAGGCGGAGCCCTTACGACGACCTTCACGGCGTCGCAAGGACTCTTACTGATGCTCCCCAACATGTATAAAATTGCGGGCGAACTTCTTCCTTGTGTATTCCACGTATCAGCTCGTGCTATCGCTGCACAAGCGCTCTCTATTTTTGGAGACCAACAAGACGTGATGGCTGCTCGCCCAACTGGCTTTGCGCAGCTATGTACGGGTTCGGTCCAGGAAGTTATGGACCTCGCAGCTGTAGCCCACCTGACGACCCTACGCACTCGGATTCCATTTATTCACTTCTTTGACGGATTCCGCACTTCGCACGAGATCCAAAAGATAGAACTGCTCGAAAACGAAGATTTGGCCCCCTTTGTACACTACCAATCTGTGGCCGACTTTAGAATGAGAGCCCTCAATCCTGAAGCCCCCGTTACAAGAGGTACTGCACAAAATGGCGATATTTACTTTCAAAACAGAGAAGCTTCAAACCGTTTTTATGAATCTGTGCCCGAAATGGTTCAGCACTATATGGACCAGCTTTCGACTGTTACTGGACGCCACTATCACCTATTCGACTTCTATGGCGACCCCGAGGCCGAGAACGTAATCATTGCAATGGGATCGGTTACCGAAACCATTCGCGAAGTGGTAGATTACTTACGTGCACAAGGCGAGAAAGTTGGACTTCTGAGCGTTCACCTCTATCGTCCGTTTAGCGCCAAGCACTTCTTGGCAGCTATGCCTAAGACTGTGAAGAGAATTGCTGTTCTCGACCGCACAAAAGAGCCAGGAGCACCTGGTGAACCTCTTTACTTAGATGTAAAAGACTGTTACTATGGTCAAGAAAATGCTCCAGAAATAGTAGGTGGTCGCTATGGACTTTCATCGAAAGACACTACACCTGCTCAGATGAAGGCTGTTTTTGACAACCTGAAGTTGAACATGCCGAAAAACAACTTTACTGTTGGTATAGTAGACGACGTTACATTTACATCACTGCCACTAGGCGAAAATCTCATTTTCGATGAGCCAAGCCTAGTAGAAGCCCGATTCTACGGACTCGGAGCCGATGGTACTGTAGGTGCCAACAAAAACTCCGTAAAGATTATTGGCGATAATACAAACAAATACTGCCAAGCGTATTTTGCTTACGACTCTAAAAAGTCGGGCGGATATACATGCTCGCACTTACGCTTTGGCGATAAGCCAATTCGCTCTACATACTTGGTAGTTACACCAGACTTTGTAGCTTGCCACGTACCTGCCTACTTACGCATGTACGATATGCTCAAAGGGCTCAAGAAAAACGGGACATTCCTACTCAACTCCATCTGGGACGCAGAGACCATCGAAGAGCATTTGCCAAACAACATCAAGATCTACTTGGCAAAAAACAACATTCGATTCTACATCATCAATGCTACTGAGATAGCACATCGCATAGGTCTTGGAAATCGCACTAATACGATCCTACAATCTGCATTCTTCAAGATCGCCAAGGTTATTCCTTACGACTTGGCTGTCGATCAGATGAAGAAATTCATCGTAAAGAGCTACGCCAAAAAGGGAGAGGATATTGTAAACAAAAACTTCTCTGCAGTAGATGAGGGTGGCAATGTAATTGAAGTTGCCGTCAAGCCCGAATGGGCAGATCTACCTGCAGACCAAGTGCAACGTAACGATAGAGATACAGACTTCGTACACAACGTGGTTCGTCCTATCAACGCTCAAGCAGGCGACGACCTTCCTGTATCAGCTTTCATAGGCCGCGAAGATGGTACCTGGGAAAATGGCACTGCCGCATCTGAAAAACGAGGTGTAGCTGCATTCGTTCCAGAATGGATTTCAGACAACTGTATCCAATGTAACCAGTGTGCTTACGTTTGCCCTCACGCTACAATTAGACCATTTGTACTCGATAAGGAAGAAAAGGAAAAGACCGAAGTGCTAACCCTCCCGGCATCGGGCAAGCAGTTTGCCGATATGGGATTCCGTATCCAAGTAAATGTAATGGACTGCTTGGGTTGTGGCAATTGCGTGGATGTTTGTCCTGGCAATAAGCAAGGAAAGGCTCTCGAAATGAAACCAATCGAGACCCAATATCCAGAACAGGACAACTGGTACAAGATGATCGACCGAGTAAAGAGCAAAGCCCATTTGGTGGACATTACAGCAAACGTAAAAAACTCGCAATTTGCCACCCCACTCTTCGAGTTTTCTGGTGCATGTGCCGGCTGTGGCGAAACTCCATATGTTAAGCTCATCACGCAACTATTCGGTGACAGGCAAATGGTAGCCAACGCTACGGGCTGCTCGTCGATTTTCTCGGGCTCTGCTCCATCTACCCCATATACAACCAACGAAAGAGGGGAAGGACCAGCATGGGCCAACTCACTATTCGAAGACAATGCCGAATTTGGTTTGGGTATGTATCTAGCACAAGAAAAGATTCGCGAACGTCTTGCCAATCAAACTCGTGAGGCGCTGCTCTGTAGCTGTTGCCCAGACGAAATCAAAGTGCTCTTAGCCGAATGGCTCGAGAAGAAAGACGATCCTGCCGAAGCAAAGATCCTTGCCGACAAACTCAAGCCACTATTGGCCGATTGCAAGTGCGAAATTTGCAATCGTATTTACAACCTCAGAAGCTACTTTATCAAACGATCTCAGTGGATTATCGGAGGAGATGGCTGGGCTTATGATATTGGATTTGGTGGCCTCGACCACGTAATCGCTTCAGGTCATAACGTAAACATCTTGGTACTCGACACAGAGGTGTATTCAAATACGGGAGGACAATCTTCGAAGAGTACTCCTATCGGTGCCATTGCAAAGTTTGCTGCATCGGGCAAGCGATTCCGTAAGAAAGACTTAGGACTCATTGCAAGCACCTATGGTTACGTATATGTAGCTCAGGTGTCTATAGGAGCCAACCCTGCCCAGACATTAAAAGCAATTCGCGAAGCAGAAGCTTATAACGGCCCTTCGATCGTTATTGCATACTCTCCATGTATTGCACACGGCATCAAGGCTGGTATGGGGAAAACCCAAGCAGAAGGCAAACGAGCAGTAGAATCGGGTTATTGGCACCTATGGCGCTACAATCCAACTCTCGAACTCGAAGGTAAGAATCCATTCCAACTTGACAGCAAAGAGCCAAAGTGGGAGTTATTTAGAGAGTTTCTGAAAGGTGAGGGTAGATATGCCTCTATGTTTAAGCTATTCCCAGACGAAGCGGAGGCTCTATTCGATGCTGCCGAGCGTGATGCCAAGTGGCGCTATCGCAACTATGTACGCATGAGCAACATGGACTGGAGTACCCCCGAAGAAGACGAGTCTAACTAAGCATAGCCCCCGTAGATTTTCAAGCCCTCAAGCGAAATTAACGCTTGAGGGCTTGCTTGTATATAAGCTTTAGCTTAACTTTGCTTAAGATCGTCCAAATGACTCTAATTATCTCCAGAAATACATCCCACATGGATACTACAAATCAGAAAACATATAGCGAAGCAATCGCACGCCTCGAAGAAATCGTAGGCAACATAGAAAACGACAACCCAGACGTCGATGAACTAAGCAAACTTGCCGAAGAGGCTATCGAGCTAATCAACTATTGCAAAGATAAGCTCAACGGAGCCGACAAAAAACTGCAAGATTTGATGCAAAAGCTCGGTTAATCCAAAGAATTATCTAATCTGATTCAACTTACTTCTTATGGAAAAATATGCAATAATCGTTGCTGGAGGCCAAGGGCTACGTATGGGAACAGTACTGCCAAAGCAGTTTCTTACGTTGGGGGACAAACCCATATTAATGCATAGCATAGAAATTTTCTCCCAAACGGCTGATTCAATCATTGTAGCCCTTCCTTCACAAGAGATAGACTTCTGGAAAAAACTCTGCAGCGAACACCGTTTTGAGATTGAACACTCAATTGTAGAGGGAGGCGAAACGCGCTTCCATTCCGTCAGCAACGCTTTAGCTAAGGTTCCCGAGGGTGTATTAGTAGGGATACACGATGCAGTAAGACCTCTTCTTAGTCTAGAAACAATCGAACGATGCTATCAACGTGCTGCTGCCACTGGGAGTGCAGTACCCTTTCTACCCATTACAGACTCGCTACGAAAGCTTGAAGACGGGACAAGCATAGCCATCGATCGCAGCCAATATGTAAGTGTACAGACCCCACAGATATTCCAAAGTTCATTGTTGAAAAAAGCTTACCAGCAGCAGTTCCAAAGCATCTTTACCGACGATGCCTCAGTCTACGAGAGTATTTACGAAGCTCCGACCCTTGTAGAGGGCAACCCAGAAAACATCAAAATTACCCAACCCTGCGATTTATTAATTGCAGAAGCTTTGCTCGACTCCATCCGAAATGCATAAACTTCGTAGTCGCACCTAAAGCCTGAAGAGTAGTCTACATTGATACTGTAAACAGATTCAGGATTTAGCAAAACAAGTGTACTTCAAAACGGGAATAGAAAACAGAAAGTGTCAACCAAATTCAGGACACTGCACACACTGCATATTTGTCCTAGAGCATTTTATTTCCAAGCCGATGGCAATACATTTCCAAGCTGATGGCAATACATTTCCAAGCTGACGAAAACTTATTTCCAAGCCGATGGCAATACATTATTGTCGATTGAAAGCATTCCATTATTTAGGATCTTGAAAAAAATTCTGAGCTGAAGTATAAACTTCGTCGAGAGGATAGTCTAATAGAGCTGTGAAGAACAACTCCAATCGCACAGCTCTGTAGCACTGTAGCACTATAGTTCCAGCAAATCTCTCCTATCTGGTCGAGAGAGAGTGGCACAAAACAATTCTATCCCTAAATAATTCAATCAAAGTAAAGCTCCCCGCTTAGTCGCTTCCAAGCTTCGAGTTCGAAGGATGTAACAATCCTCTTGCTTCCATCAGGTGAACATCGGCAGCTCCGATCTTCAGATCAGTTTTAATACGCAATGGAATCCGATTGCTATCGTCTGAAACCCAAGCTGTAACTGCTTCATTGCTTTTTGAAAATGTTTTGTCGTACACATTTACACTGATCTTGTGGGCTCGATAGCGATCGCCCGAACGCAACTTCAATTCCTCCTTCCCCTGATATACATAAATAACCCTTACATTTCCTTTAGGTGTATAAACATTCACAGCATATTGCTGCTTTGGTTTACAATTTTCCCAAGCAACTGAACGTAGGTATTGTATGGCTCCTACAATATCGAGCGATAAGCCATTAGCTAGCATCAAAGTATCGATCTTTTCTACCCCATTAGCTACCCGATTGGCCTTAACTTCTACACGTGGGTTCTTGGCCTTGAAATACAACTTATCTATTGTGTAAATTTTTCCCTCTTTTACACGTTTCTGTGCTGCTATCAGATTCATATTCGAATCGAAGTGCACATCCAACGTATCTCTCATCTTGAAAATCCCATCGAAGAAAGGTGCTGTTGCAAAAAACAAGCGAGAGCGGAAGCCTGCTTCAGTCGATGAATAATCGATTTCGGCCTTGCCTGCACGAACCATCAACGCCCCCCATTTGAAGTAAGCTTTGAAACTCAACTTCTCGCCCGGAATAGAAAAATCGTTCGACACCTTCTGTTGGGCAAGAACTTGAAAGGTACAAAGCAAAGTAAGGACTATCAGAAACAAACTCTTTGATCTGCTTGAGATAACTGTGTTTGGGATAAGCTTTTTCTCCTTCATATTAATGATATATCTGATAAGATAAGTAAACAAAGATAATCATTAAAAGATAATCACGGAGTTCCTAAAGATTTCATCGACGCTTATGCCAGCAAAAGCATCGGTGCATAGCAGGCTACAAACAAAGATCCCTATGTACTGAACGCCCTAATCCCAACAATAAAAATCAAGGGCGATTCATCTAAAGGCAGCATGGCATTTATCAACTTCAACCCCTCATAGTCTTGCAAATCATCCACAATAATATCCTTCGGAATTAAGCGCCCTTCATCAATCAAAAAGGCGCGCTGCACCCCAGCCAGCAAAGGCCTCTTTGGAGTGTACCAGAGCCCATCCTTTAGTAGTGCCAGATTGGCAAAGGAACAATCCGAAATATACTTTCCTTCTCTTACAATTATGATCTCATCAGCTCCTTGTACATTGTTTATCAATGCATTGAGTGCAGAACGATCTGCATACTTAAAGCTATAATCGAAGGTCTCATCTGCATTCACTAGCTGTAACGTGCTAATAAGCCTAATCCTATAAGACTCGAACTCGATTCGTTCCAACCCCTCGCTATTATACAGCAATCGGCACTTGGTTACCCCCTCTCTGCAGCGAACTGGACACAGTTCAGAGAGGCAGGGAATCTCAAACGCATCAAAACCAAAATACTCTGCAGTACGATTTATTCTTTCTTGATGGAAAGTAATCAATGTCGGCTCCGAGTCCTTCATTCGAATACTTTCTATAAAGCTATGCGATTGAATCATACTGCCAAGTACACCTTTGCAATAGCTTCGCTGTATTCGTCGCGGGGCTCGCTATTGATAGTAACACCACCACCACTTCTAAAACGGTACATCCCAGGCTCATTTTCCTCGATGTAACGAATCAATACGGCAGAATCCATCACCTTACCATCGAAGTAGCCAAAGACTCCAGAGTAAAAACCTCGATCTATCCCTTCTGCCTTACGGATTGCCTCCAGTGTACTAGCTTTGGGTGCACCAGAGATTGAGCCGGCAGGGAGTAATTTTTCGATGATAGTACCCAGAGGGTTAGCGCTTACATGATCCAGTCGCCCCGCGATCTCTGAACTCATCTGCAACAAAGGACCTTTGTTAGTCTCTATTTCGTCGAAGTATCGAAATCGATCTACATGTACATCGTTACTTACCATGCTTAGATCGTTTCTCAGCAAATCGACAATTGTATAATGTTCACTAGTCTCTTTATAGTCGGCAAGTAGCAGCTCCCTTGCATTGGGCAGCCTTGCATCGATCGTTCCCTTCATAGGATTGCTAGATATCCTATTTCCATCGATCAACACTAAACGTTCGGGCGAAAAGCATACAAATCTACCAGGGACATAGAGCTTGTAGGGTGCTTTGCTACGAACAAAAATTTCTTCCAAGCTGGCATCCATACAGATTGGGGTTGCTATTGTTAGGTTGGCGAGGAAACTATCGCCCCGATGTAAAGCAGAACTGATAGTTTCAAAACGCCTGCTATAGCACTCGAAGGACTCAGGAAAAGCTTCGAAGCTTATTTGCCGAGGAAGTAGATACCTAGACCTTCGCTCTTCATCGAGGTTGCTAATACCTGAAACAGAAAAGAGTATTTCATTTTGCTCTAAAGGATTTGCTATAAAAAAAGCCTCATCTCCTTCAAAGTTGACTGCAAAAAGGAAGCTTTCGCCTTTGGCAGTAGCCTCATCCATTTGCATAAAGACCCTGTGGGTATTCTTTAACATATGCGTTATAAATTAAATTCCATCGTATACATCGTCATATGACGAGACAAAAGTAATACCTTTGTAGCATTATGACTGAGATATTGGTATTAAACAATCGCGATTCGTTTGTACACAACCTGATGCAACTACTTCGGAGCAACAGCAGCTGCAGAGCAGAGCTCGTTGAGGCCGACCTAATCCCTTGGCATAATCTGCACAAATATCATGGTATTCTATTATCTCCTGGCCCAGGTATCCCCACCGAAACTCCAGGTCTGATGAAACTTATTGATAGATCTGCACAAACCCATTGTATATTGGGGATTTGCTTAGGGCACCAAGCTTTGGCAGAGTATTTTGGAGCAAAGCTAAGCGTTATAGGAAAACCATTGCACGGACACTCAAGCAAGCTGAAACTAATGGAGCCAAAACAGCAGCTTTGGAGTGGCATAGAGCAAGACACACAGGTAGGACGCTATCATAGTTGGCAAGTTGAAGCTGCAACGATCCCTTCATGCTTAAGCATAAGTGCTATTAGCCAGGAAGATAACTGCATCATGGCTATCAGACATAAGCAGCTCGACCTATATGGACTTCAATTTCACCCCGAGAGTATCATTTCCCAATCGGGCGCAACTTACATCAACAATTGGCTAAGCATCACCGAACAGCACAAGAATAAAGCACAAGAATAATAAGAGTGCGTTGAAAAGCACTCCGTTTAGTATTAAAAGTAAAGTAATGATAAAGTATTTCGACGAAGCCGACCTCGCTGTAACAATCTGCGACAAGGATGGCACTATCATAGAGATGAATGAAGCCTCAAGGCGAGTAAACCTAAAACCTGGGCAAGAGCTCATTGGATCTAATGTACTAGACTGTCATCCCGAGCCTGCTCGTACTATGCTCGTTGAGATGATGAAAAATGAATGCAAAAATGCCTACACCATCGAAAAGAATGGGCAGAAAAAACTCATCTATCAGATGCCATGGTACGAAGGAGGTAACTATATGGGATTTATAGAACTATCGATGGTCATTCCTTTCGAGATGGATCATAAAATCAGAATCCCTAAGGATAAATAGACAAAAGCACCAACACTAAACGCACAGAAGAGTATGAATAGTAAGGAACTAAGAATACCCTATCAACGTATCGACAGATCGGAGCTAAACGACATAGACCTTGCACTGGAAAAAGCAGCACTGGACGCTGCAAAAAGCGCCTACGCTCCCTACTCCAACTTCTTTGTTGGTGCTGCGGCATTATTAGCCAATGGTGAAATCCTTGCAGGTAGTAACCAAGAGAATGCGGCCTACCCTTCGGGAATCTGCGCCGAACGAACTCTGATTTATTATGCTGGCTCTAAATATCCCAACGTTGCCATAATAAAAATGCTGCTGGTGGCTCTAAGTGGAGGCAAACGAGTAGAACTAATCACACCCTGCGGTGCCTGCCGCCAGGTAATGATGGAGACGGCATCACGCTTTGCTCCCTTCGAAGTGCTAATGATGGGGGCAGACAGTGGGATACTCCTATCGGACAATAGACTACTTCTGCCATTTGCATTCGACGGTAGCGACCTACCGAAAGATTAGCTCCTTATCAGCCCCCTATTTTCAATGGCATCACATCTATTGTTTTCGAATTAGCAACATCGAAAAGTATGGGAAGGGTCTATCTAATATCGCTTGCCTATCACTGCATTCATAAGCATTGGGGCAAGATACATTTTCGAAATAATTGTATGCATATGTCTCGCCCTGGCTTTGAATAAATGCTTTGAGCTCTGCTTCCGACTTGGATAGTTTCATCAGCAACAACAATTCTCCCCTATCGAGTGCACGCTTCATTTCATCGAGATTTTTCGGAGCTGGCATTACATGCAGCTCCTCTTCTAATCGCAAGAAAGGCATATTAATACTTGCTGCAGCAGCAAGAAAGGCCGCCACGCCAGGCAAAGTTTTAATAGGAACCTGATGATCTTGCAGATAATCTCGTACGTATGCAAATGAAGAGTAGAAGCTCGCATCACCTTCGGCTACAAACACGGCTTTCTTTCCCTCTGAGTAGGCTGTAACAGCTAGCTCAGAAACCCGATGATAAGCATCGAGTGCTGGCTGTCGATTGTCGGGATTCATCGGCAGTTGATAAGCAACAGCCTTCTCTTTATCGATCTTTAACTCCTCCATAATACCCCAAGCTCTCGAGATCTCTTTTCCCGATTTTAGCAGTACAGATGGATAGTATATCGTATCAGCTTCCTGCAACGCCTTTAAAGCTTTAAGGGTTACAAACTCGGCATCGCCTGGACCTAAAGAGACGAAAAGAATAGGATGATTCATTTTAGATAGGAACTTAATATTTTATGGTCTATAATTTTGCTCACACCGAGCCATTAGCAACATAGTCGATAAGGCCAATCTTTTTTTTGAAGAGACTACTTTGGCCTGATCAAATAGCATCGGGGGTGGGCTGCAAAGTTAAGCTAATTAGCCGAAAACTAGGCTGTAGCTAGAGCGATTGAATTGAGACGCTCTAACTTATTAGCTTCGAGATACGAAAAAAGACAGCTTTTTCGTTTTCTAGTAGAGTCTCATACAGAGCTCTCTCTATGAGTAATTAGAAGGCAATCTTTGGTCTATCTTACCATGCAAGTCCATCGACACATTGTACTTTGCAATAGCTAAGCGCTTATTACATAGAAATATGCACAACTTAGCACAAAAAAGTATTATTAGTGGCTAAGAATGGGGATAAAGAGCAAAAGATTATGTAACTTTGGGTCGTCAAACTTACCAAGTATTAGGTAATTGGTAAAACTCACAAAAACTTATAACACATAATGGCAAAAATCAAAGGAGCTGTGGTAGTAAACACCCAGCGTTGTAAGGGTTGCAATCTCTGTGTGGTATCTTGTCCAACCAAGGTACTTGAGCTTCACCCACAAGAAGTGAATGAGAAAGGTTATCACTACGCTTACATGAAGAATGCAGACGATTGTATTGGCTGCGCAAGCTGTGGTACAGTGTGTCCTGATGGATGCATCACTGTTTACAAAGTCAAACTGTAGAAAAATCGATTATTATGTCAGAGGAAATTAAATTGATGAAGGGCAACGAGGCCCTTGCTCACGCTGCAATACGCAATGGTATGGATGGATACTTCGGCTATCCTATCACACCACAATCTGAAGTTATGGAAACTCTTATGGAAGAGCGTCCATGGGAATCAACAGGAATGGTAGTACTACAAGCCGAAAGTGAAGTGGCCGCTATAAATATGGTATATGGTGGTGCTGCTTGCGGAAAGAAAGTTATGACTTCTTCGTCAAGCCCAGGTATGAGTTTGAAGCAAGAAGGTATTAGCTACTGTGCAGGTGCAGACCTTCCTTGTCTTCTTGTAAATGTAATGCGTGGTGGTCCTGGTCTGGGTACAATCCAACCAAGCCAAGCAGACTACTTCCAGACAGTTAAGGGTGGTGGTCATGGCGACTACAAGCTAATCACATTAGCTCCAAGTAGTGTTCAAGAAATGGTAGATTTTGTTGGCTTGGGTATTGATCTCGCTTTCAAATATCTTAACCCTGCAATAATTTTGTCGGATGGTATCATCGGTCAGATGATGGAAAAGGTTGTACTTCCTCCATTCAAAGAACGTCGTACTGAAGACGAAATCAGAGAGCAATGTCCATGGGCTACTCTCGGACGTAAAGGCGGTCGTAAGCCAAATATGATCAGTTCTCTTGAGCTAGACTCGGCTATCATGGAGCAAAACAACCACCGCTTCCAAGCTAAATATGCCAAGATTGAAGAAAACGAAGTTCGCTTCGAAGAAATCGAAACAGCAGATGCAGACTACATCTTGGTGGCATTTGGATCATCGGCACGTATTTGCCAGAAGGTAATAAAACTAGCACGTGCAGAAGGCATCAAGGTAGGTCTAATCCGTCCTATTACATTATGGCCATTCCCAAGCAAGCGCATCAGCGAACTTGCAGACAAAGCTAAAGGCTTCTTAGTGGCCGAGCTCAATGCAGGCCAGATGGTAGAAGATGTACGCCTTGCTGTAAATGGCAAGACTCCTGTTGAACACTACGGTCGTATGGGTGGTATGCTCTTCTCTCCCGAAGAAGTATTCGAAGCCTTGAAAGCTAAGGTAGTCAAATAAGTTACTAAGAGAATAAACAATCATAGGCCTGTAAAACCTCAATCATGGCACAGCAAAACCAAACGCTCCGATATTTAGACATTCTATTCTACGTCCTGTTCCTTGCAACAATCGTAGTTTACTTTGCCTTCAAAAGCAGCCATCCTAAAGCATTTATTAGCGTGGGATTAGCAGCTATCGCAGTAAGAGCTATAAGCTATGTAATCAGGTTTACCGGTCGTTCAAAATAAAAAAGCAAAATGGACATCAAGGATATAATTAAACCAGAAAACTTGGTTTATAAGAAACCTACCCTCATGAACGACACCCCTATGCACTACTGCCCAGGCTGTAGCCATGGCGTAGTACACAAGCTCGTAGCTGAGGTGATAGAAGAAATGGGAATGGAAGAAGAGACAATCGGTATTGCACCTGTAGGCTGCGCAGTATTTGCTTACAAGTACATCGATATCGACTGGCAAGAAGCAGCTCACGGACGTGCTCCAGCATTGGCCTCTGCCACCAAACGACTATTGCCAAACAAACTCGTATTTACATACCAAGGCGACGGCGACTTGGCTGCTATCGGTACAGCAGAAACTATCCACGCCTGCAACCGTGGCGAAAACATCACAATTATCTTTATCAACAATGGTATTTATGGTATGACTGGAGGACAGATGGCCCCTACCACTCTTGAAGGTATGTCTACCGCTACTTGCCCTCATGGTAGAGATGTTGAACTAAACGGCTATCCTCTAAAGATTTCAGATCTTTTGGCTCAGCTCGATGGTACATGCCTCGTTACTCGCCAGACAGTTCATACAGCTGCTGCTGTAAGAAAATGTAAAAAGATGATTCGCCAGGCTTTCGAAAACTCGATGAACAAGAAGGGCACATCGGTAGTAGAGGTAGTATCTACATGTAATACAGGATGGAAAATGAGCCCAGCAGCATCAAACGACTGGATGATGGAAAACATGGTTGCTAAGTATCCACTTGGAGACCTCAAAAACATTGAATAAAAGAAAGACAGCATCATGACATACGAAATAGTAATTTCAGGATTTGGAGGACAAGGAGTCCTTTCGATGGGAAAAATCATGGCCTACTCTGGGCTAATGGAAAACAAAGAGGTATCTTGGATGCCCTCATACGGACCAGAACAACGCGGTGGTACATCAAACGTTACTGTAATTGTAAGTGACGAAAGAGTGAGCTCACCAGTTGTAAATGAATACGACATAGTAATCGCTCTAAACCAGCCCTCGCTCGAGAAATTTATGCCAAGAGTGAAAAAAGGAGGTTGTCTTTTTTATGACCCAGATAGCATCACCATCAAAAACATGCGCGATGATATCGAAGTATACGAGGTAGACGCTACTCAAGAGTCGCTCCGTATGGGCAATCAGAAAGCTTTTAATATGATCATCTTGGGTGGTGTATTGAAAATCGCCCCAATGGTTCAATTACAAAGTGTGATTGAAGGTCTTAGAAAGTCACTTCCAGAACGTCACCACAAGCTAATTCCTATGAATGAGCAAGCTATCAATCGTGGCATGGAAATAGTTAAGAAGATCAACTAATAATCCAGAGTTAACTCTGAATAGAAAACAGCAACGAAGGCCAGTCTCCTATATTCTTAGGAGGCTGGCTTTCTTCATTTCAGACAGCTTTCAATCGACCGAATTACTGATAATAGCATAATTAATCAACAGACTGTCTCATAAACAGTTTTTTTGTACTTTTTTCTTTCTGATATTAGTTAGTAATTAATAGGGAATATGTTATCTTTGCAGCACAAATTGCACACCATCCACAAAATAATCTATCAATAATGGACGCAAAAATCCAGGAACTCACCGAAAAAATCTTTCGTGAAGGAGTAGAAAAGGGTAACGAACAGGCTAGCAAGCTTATATCTGAAGCAGAAGCCAAAAGTGCTGAAATAATCAGCAAAGCCCAAAGCGAAGCAGAGAACATCGTCAATGATGCAAAAAAGAAGTCGGCAGAACTACACAAAAACACGAGCTCTGAACTCCAGTTGTATGCCGGACAAACGATAGAGTCTCTAAAAAGTACTATCGTAGATGCTATTGCTGGTGAAATCGTTACTTCAAATGTGAAGGCAGCCTCGAACGACCCAGCTTTTATGCAAAAGCTTATGTTAGAGATGACAAAGAATTGGGCATCGGGCGAAGACCTTATTATTAGCACCCCTAATGCGGAGGCTCTGAAAAGCTACTTCATGAGCAACGCAAAGGAATTGCTTGACAATAAGGTAAGCATCAAGAACGTAAACGGCCAAGCCAATTCGTTTACAATCACTCCTAAAGACGGATCGTACAAAATTGTATTTGGCGACGAAGAGTTTATTAGCCTATTCAAGAGCTTCCTTCGTCCTAAGTTAGTTGAGATGCTCTTCTAAGACATGGCAAAATACTACGCAACAGTTGCTGGGCTCCCCAACATTGCTGTAGAAGATCGAAAACTGCCATTTAGCACAAGCGATTTTAAGGACGAACTCCTGAATCTCTTGTCGAATGCCGACAGAAAGCTATTCGAACTTCTACTTCTCGAGGAGGAAAACAGATTCCTTCTCAACTACCTTGAGGACCCCGAAAAGGCCAAAGAAGCAAAAGAGCAGCCTACGCTTTTCTCGCTCGACGATGTAGAAGCATTCGCAGAAGCCTTCAAAAAAAGCCCAAAGTCGACAGCTCGTGCTAAATCCCTACCCGCTTATTTCTATACCTATTTAGAAGAACAGCTACTAATAGGTTTCAGTGAGGAAGAACTAGAGGAACATGCCGAGACTATTAACAAAGGCGACGATGAAGAGGATAAGTTCGATTTCGAATTGAGACCAGAAGACAGACTGGCAATGCTCTACTACGACTATGCGATGGGATGCGGAAACGCTTTCCTCGAAGAGTGGTTTGAGCTAAACTTACACATCAAAAATATTTTGGCAGCTATTACCTGCCGCAAATTGGGCTGGGACCCTAGCAACTTCATTGTTGGTCAGTCCGATTTGGTCAAAAAACTTAGAACATCCCACGCTAGAGACTTTGGCATCGATCAAGAAGTAGAGTTTCTCTCTACGGTACTCAATATTGGTGAAGAAACAGACATTACCAAGCGCGAGCGTCAATTAGATTTACTCAAATGGGAGTGGCTTGAAGAGTCGGTATTCCATAAAGTATTCACAGTCGAAAAACTACTTTGTTATTACCTCGAACTGCAGATCATTGAGCGATGGGTAATGCTGGACGATGTTCAAGGCGAGAAGAAGTTTAGACAAATCGTTGCCTCACTAAAGGAAGATAGCAACGAATCTCTCGAGGAATTCAAAAGAAATCAAAAGAAATAATTATAGATAAATGGCTACAAAAGGAGTTGTTAAGGGGATTGTATCCAACCTTGTTTCGGTAGAAATGGATGGTCCCGTAGCACAAAACGAAATTTGCTATATTACCGTAAATGGTACCCCTCTGATGAGTGAGGTAATCAAGGTGACAGGCAAAAATGCTTTTGTGCAAGTATTCGAAAGCACCCGTGGAATGCGAGTTGGAGACGTGGCAGAATTTACTGGTCGCATGCTCGAGGTTACATTAGGCCCAGGTATGCTATCCAAAAACTACGATGGTCTGCAAAACGACCTAGATAAGATGGATGGCGTTTTTCTACAACGTGGTTCATACACATACTCTCTCGACGAAGGTAAAAAATGGGCTTTTGAGCCAATCGCTAAGGTAGGAGATCATGTGATAGCTGGATCGTGGCTTGGTCAAGTAGATGAAAATCATCAACCACACAAAATCATGGTTCCCTTCGTGTTTGAAGGTAATTATACAGTAAAATCTATTGTTGCAAAAGGTGAGTACATTGTCGATGATGTGATTGCCGTTTTGACAGATAGTGAGGGCAATGACAAAGAAGTAACAATGGTACAAAAGTGGCCAGTAAAAAGGCCAATCACATGTTATCGTGAGAAACCTCGTCCATTCAAATTGCTCGAAACTGGCGTACGAACAATCGACACAGTTAACCCCATTGTAGAAGGTGGTACAGGATTTATTCCTGGTCCTTTTGGTACGGGTAAGACTGTATTGCAGCATGCAATCTCTAAGCAAGCAGAAGCAGACATTGTTATTTTTGCTGCATGTGGTGAGCGTGCAAACGAGGTTGTTGAAATCTTTGCAGAATTCCCTCACCTCACCGACCCACACACAGGCCGTAAGCTGATGGAACGTACCATTATTATTGCAAACACCTCAAACATGCCTGTAGCATCGCGTGAAGCATCTGTTTATACAGCGATGACAATTGCCGAATACTACCGTAGCATGGGTCTAAAAGTGCTTCTAATGGCCGACTCTACATCACGTTGGGCACAGGCTCTTCGTGAAATGTCAAACCGCCTAGAAGAACTTCCTGGACCTGATGCATTCCCAATGGACCTTTCGGCTATCGTTGCCAACTTCTATGCACGTGCAGGCTTCGTTTACCTCAATAACAATGAAGTAGGATCGGTTACATTTATTGGTACAGTATCGCCTGCTGGTGGTAACCTCAAAGAACCTGTAACTGAAAACACAAAAAAGGTAGCCCGTTGTTTCTACGCATTGGAGCAAGACCGTGCCGACCGCAAACGCTACCCCGCTGTTAACCCTATTGATAGCTACTCAAAGTACATCGAGTATCCCGAGTTTGAAGAGTATATCAGCGAACATATTTCGAGCGACTGGACAAGTATGGTGAATGAAGCCAGAACCAACCTTCGCCAAGGAAAGGAAATTGCTGAACAGATTAACATCCTCGGTGATGACGGCGTACCTGTTGATTATCACGTAACCTTCTGGAAGGCCGAGTTGATCGACTTCGTAATACTACAACAAGATGCTTTCGACTCGATCGACTGTAATACCTCGCTCGAACGTCAGGAAGCTATGCTACGTAAGGTAATGGATATCTGTCGTTCAGACTTCGAGTTTGAAGACTTCAACGAAGTATCTGACTACTTTAAGCGAATGATCAATAGCTTTAAGCAAATGAACTACTCTGAGTACAAAAGTGCTGACTACGACAAGTACAACAGCGAGTTGAATTCTATCAAAGCTGAACGTATCAAAAAATAACAGACGTCAATATGGCTAATCAAGCATTTCAAAAAATATATACCAAGATAACCAACATCACCAAGGCAACTTGCATGCTCAAGGCCACAGGTGTTGGTAATGAAGAGCTCGCTACTATCGATGGCAGGCTGGCTCAGGTAGTACGAATCCAAGGAGACGAGATTACACTACAGGTGTTTGCTGGTACTGAAGGGATTCCTACCAATGCAGAAGTAATTTTCATGGGCAAGGCTCCATCGCTGAAGGTTGGTGACCAACTGGTAGGCCGCTTTTTCAACGCTTATGGCGACCCTATCGATGGTGGTCCACAACCCGAAGGTAAAGAAGTTGAAATCGGTGGTCCATCTGTAAACCCAGTTCGTCGCGATCAGCCTTCAGAGCTTATCGCCACAGGTATTGCTGGTATCGACCTCAACAACACCTTGGTAACAGGCCAAAAGATTCCATTCTTTGCAGACCCCGACCAGCCATTTAATCAGGTGATGGCGATGGTGGCACTGCGTGCACAGAGCGACAAGATCATCCTCGGTGGGATGGGTATGACAAACGATGACTACCTATTCTTTAAAAACACCTTTAGCAATGCTGGTGCTTTGGATAGAATTGTTAGTTTCATCAATACTACCGAAGACCCCTCTGTAGAGCGTATCTTGGTGCCAGACATGGCACTAGCTGCTGCTGAATACTTCGCTGTAGAACGCCAAGAAAAAGTACTAGTGCTCCTGTCGGATATGACAAACTATGCCGACGCGTTGGCTATCGTATCAAACCGTATGGACCAAATTCCATCGAAAGACTCGATGCCTGGCTCACTTTATTCAGACTTGGCCAAAATCTACGAGAAAGCTGTTCAATTCCCCGACGGAGGATCAATCACTATTATTGCTGTTACGACCCTATCAGGAGGCGACATCACTCACGCCGTACCAGACAACACTGGATACATCACAGAAGGTCAGCTATACCTACGTCGCGACACCAATGTTGGTAAGGTAATCGTTGACCCATTCCGTAGTCTCTCTCGTCTAAAGCAATTGGTAATTGGAGATAAGACCCGCGAAGACCACCCTCAGGTGATGAACGCTGCAGTACGTCTATTCTCGGATGCCGCAAACGCTCAGACCAAGATGGAAAACGGGTTCGACTTGACCGACTACGACAATCGTGCATTGGAATTTGCCAATGACTACTCGAGCCAATTATTGGCTATCGACGTAAACTTAGATACAACAGAAATGCTCGATGTGGCTTGGACACTTTTCTCTAAGCACTTTACACCTGCTGAAGTGAACATCAGACAGCAGCTCATCGATACTTACTGGAAGAACTAAGAATAATGGCTATTAAGTTTCAATACAATAAAACTTCACTGCAGCAGCAAGAGAAGCAGCTGAAAATGCGAGAGCGTACACTCCCTACTATAAAAAGTAAGGAGAGCGCCTTGCGTATGGAAGTGAAGCGCACCAAAAATGAGGTAGAAGCATTGGAACAACAGCTTGAGGCCGAGATAGTAAGCTATCGTAATATGGTAGGACTGTGGAATGAATTTCAATCGGATTTGATACGTGTAGATGATGTAAGGCTTTCTTCAAAAAAAGTAGCTGGAGTAATCGTACCCGTACTCGATGGGATTGACTTTTCGATACAGTCTTTTAGTCTCTTCAACTCACCATCGTGGTTTGCTGAGGGCATAGACCTTATGAAGAAACTTGCCAATACAGGTATCGAAGCTGAATTCTTAGGGCTCAAATTGGAATTCCTCGAGCATGCCCGAAAAAAAACTACTCAGAAGGTTAACCTCTTCGAAAAGGTACAGATACCGGGCTATATCGATGCTATACGAAAAATCAAACGTTACTTAGAAGATGAAGAGAGCCTCTCTAAATCGTCGCAAAAGATAATGCGAGCCAATTTGGAAAAACAGGCTGCTAAAGCAAAGGAGGAGAACGCATGATTACAGTAATGAGCAAATACGTTTTCCTTATTTACCACCGCGAGTACAAGGCATTTCTTGAAAGCCTCCGCAACCTTGAGGTGGTTCATATACAGGAAAACAAAAACTATAAAGACGTTGCTAACCTACAAGAGCTGCTCACGCTTCGCAAAGACGTAGAAAACAGCAAACGAATGCTTAAGATGCTTCGTGCAGAAGATGCTCCAGCCGAGCAAATTGTAAGCATGAGCAAGGACGAGGCGGTAGCAGCATACCAATCTGTGATAGATCTATTTGAGCAATCAAAAAAGATTCAATCTGCGATAACAGCCAAACGTCGTGAGGTCGAACAGATGAGTGTATGGGGGCAGTTTGAGCCTGCAATGATAGACAAGCTGCACCAGTCTGGCTATGACGTAAACTTCTACTCTACTGCTCAAAGCTCTTATATGAGCGAGTGGGAAAAGAAGTATGGAGCTATCCCTATTAACAACTTTCGATCGACTGTCTACTTTGTTACAGTTGCAAAACCATCCAGCGAAAAGCCTATGGCAGAGCGAGTGAAGCTATCGCCCTACTCGCTAAATACACTACAGGGTCAACTGGATGAATTGCAAGCAAACCTTGAAAAGAACAAGGCTGAAATAAGCGACTTCGCCAACAATAGAATTGGAGAGTTGACCGCTTACGATCGTATTCTTAACGACGAGTTTAACTTTGGCAATGCAATGCTACAAGGTGACGCACATGCCGAAGACAAATTAATGGTCTTAGAAGGATGGATTCCTCGCGAAAGAGAAGCAGAACTCGAAACAGCCCTCAAACTAGAAGGACAATTCTTCGAAAAACTTGAGATCAGCGACGAAGATCGTGTGCCGATTAAGCTCAAAAACAACAGCTTTGCAAAGCTATTTGAGCCGATCACGTCTATGTTTTCGCTACCCAATTACTACGAAATAGATCAGACAGCCCTATTTGCCCCATTCTTCATGCTCTTTTTTGGGCTTTGCTTTGGAGATGGCGGATATGGACTACTTATATTAATTGCTTGTACGGTGTTAAAGTTCAAGGCTAAACCAGCTTTGAAACCTTTACTATCCCTCTTTCAATGGTTAGGTGGTGCCGCTGCTGTTTTGGGTCTGATGATGGGTTCATTCTTTGGTATCAACCTGGTTGAAGTACCTATGTTTGCGCCTATTAAAGACTACTTCCTGGGTAGCGACAAGATGTGGATAGGCAACTATCCCAATCTCATGGTGGTATCAGTAGTCATTGGTCTAGCTCAAATTGTTTACGGTAAGATTACCGCTGCAATAAAGATAAAGATGCAACGTGGCACCAAGTATAGTATAGCACCATTTGCATGGGTCTTCGCTATTGTTGCCTTATTAGCTGTAATGGCTCTGAGCATCATCTTTGGCTCGGATGGCAAATCTACTCTCAACCCAATAGTTACAAATGTGCTCTATGGTATCGCAGGCCTTTCGCTCTTAGTTGCTCTCTTCTACAATAGTCCAGGAAAGAATCCCTTTATTAACTTGGGGTCGGGGCTATGGAGCGCATACAATGTAGCTTCGGGGCTACTGGGCGACACTCTCTCGTATATCCGTTTGTTTGCAATTGGGCTTACAGGCTCCATCCTTGGAGGAGTTTTTAACTCGCTGGCCACCCAAACAACTGCCGACTTACCCATAGTACCACGCTTCATCGTGATGCTCTTGATCCTCCTCTTTGGTCACTCGCTCAACTTTGGTCTTACCATGATTAGTTCATTGGTGCACCCACTTCGTCTAACTTTCGTAGAGTTTTACAAAAACAGCGAATTCGAAGGCGGTGGTAAGCAATACAGCCCATTCAGTAAGAGTAAGTAATCGCATCTTCAGAAATAAAAACAAAAAAAATAACTACAATTAAAAATTACAACATCGAACGATTATGGAACAAATGTTATCTTACCTCGGAATTGCTTTAATGGTTGCCCTCACAGGCGCGGGTAGTGCTTACGGAGTAACTATCTGTGGTAACACAGTAGTAGGTGCCATGAAGAAGAACCCAGACGCTCTCGGTCAATACATTGGTTTGAGCGCCCTTCCAAGTTCACAGGGTCTTTACGGTTTCGTGGCATTCTTTATGGCTTCAAGCCTTATCCAACAGCTTGTAGCAGCCAATGCATTAACTATGCTCGCTGCTTGGGCTATCCTTTTTGCTGGCTTAGCACTGGGTGTAGTTGGATGGATCTCTTCTGTACGCCAAGCGCAAGTATGTGCCAACGGTATCCAAGCAATCGGAGCTGGACACAACGTATTTGGTTCTACTATGGTAATGGCTGTATTCCCAGAGCTCTATGCTATCTTGGCTCTGCTCGTTGCTATCCTTATTTTTGGTTCAGTACCTGCTATGGTGGGAATAGGAGCATAATAAGGCTTATAGCACCATCATTCTCATTTCGAAAGGCTAGCTTCATATGGAAGCTAGCCTTTTATTCTTCTATTGAGAGACGATCTTGCTCAAAGTACAAATAAAATATAGACCTATAGGTCAAAAGTGTGACCTATAGGTCAAAAGTGTTGGTGCAATCAATTGCAATCCCTATTGTGGAGCG
>CAZHWP010000002.1:36335-85795 GCA_964535945.1 uncultured Porphyromonas sp. | reverse complement strand
TTGAACTTAAAATACTAGCAATGCATGAGAAAAACTACGCATTTATCGGATGAACTTAAAATATCATGTCAAATTTTATTCAAGATTTTAAGGCGTTTGCATTAAAAGGAAACGTGGTCGATATGGCAGTCGGTGTGATCATCGGTGGTGCCTTTGGTAAGATTGTAACCTCATTGGTAAATGACGTTATCATGCCTCCAATAAGCATGCTTACGGGTGGTATGAATTTTACAGATCTCAAATGGGTGCTTAGCAGCGCTGTGATGAATGGCGAAGAGGTGGTGAAGCCCGAAGTTGCCCTCAATTATGGAAACTTCATTCAGACAGCTTTCGACTTTCTGATCCTTGCTTTCGTTATTTTCTTGATGATCAAAGCCTTGATGGCTGCCAAGAAGAAAGAGGAAGAAGCTCCAGCAGCTCCCGAAGCTACACCAGCTGATATTGAGCTACTTACCGAAATTAGAGACTTGCTGAAGAAGCAGGGTGACAAATAGCTCTTGAAGGAGAGTTTAGGCATACTGAAGCTTTTTGGGTTAATCAGTCTTCAGATGCTTTCCTTCGAGATTTTAGTAAAATAATTATCAGACCGACTGTCGCTTCTTTGAGGCAGTCGGTCTGATCTTTTAGTTCGTCCAGCATGTGCTAACACAATGCTGTAAGTCACGAGGAGCAGCTCGATAGTAGGATGCTTTAGCTTAAGACAAGGGTGGAGTCTGCGCTAAGGCGTTTTTGTATGCATTTTTTTTAATGATCAAGGAACACTTCGGTCTGTGATAAACTTTTTAGGTAGCGATTGTGATAAAGCAATGGCTTTGGGATATTGTTGGGGTGAGCATAGCAATGGAGCTGGAGGTTGTCATAACACGCATGGGGGAAAACTCTGTACAGAATTCCTGAAATAAAAAAGATCTCTATCATGAACCAAGTCCTTTTGCTATTAATAAGCTTCTTGTCTTTCTTGCTAACGACCTACTTTATATAGTTCAAACTGAGCCGTATGGGTAAACAGCGTTTGCGTCGGTTTTTTTTATTGCCCTTACACTGCTGACACTTGTAGCTGCGGCCATTTTTCTTTTTGCGCTTTCTTCCGTTTTTAGCATTACTCTGATCTTTCTTTTCTTAATCCCTATCCTGATTGGGCTTTTTATGCTCTTATATCAGTCTTCTCCGCGTTGGATTTTTGTCCTCTCTGTTCTTGCAGCTAGCCTCTTACTAGCGCTCGCTCTATTGAGATTTGTTGCTACAATGGAGCAGATGTAGGGAGCATTATTCTGTCGAGCTATTCCACTTTGATTTGCTATCGCCTAAAAATAGCTAACTTAGCGATGTGATAGGAAAGCATGCTCCACTGGCCGAGCGAATGAGGCCAAGACGAATAGAAGAGTACGTAGGTCAGCGACACTTGTTGGGCTCCGAGGCGGTGTTGCGCCGTATGATCGAGCAAAATAAGGTGCCGTCGATGATCTTGTGGGGGCCTCCAGGTGTAGGCAAAACCAGCCTAGCCGAGCTAATTGCTACTACAGTAGAAGCCCCATTTTACACCCTTAGTGCGATCAATTCGGGAGTGAAGGATGTGCGAGAGGTGATCGCCGAAATGACCGAATCGGCACAAGGCCTTTTTACCAAGAAGGGTAGGCCAATCCTATTTATCGACGAAATCCATCGCTTTAGCAAAAATCAGCAAGACTCACTCCTCTCGGCCGTAGAGCGAGGGGTGATGACGTTGATCGGTGCCACTACGGAGAATCCGAGTTTTGAGGTTATCAGACCACTCCTTTCGCGTTGCCAGGTCTATGTGCTCGAGTCTCTGAGCGGAGAAGATCTCAGACAATTGGCCGATAGAGCCATCTCGAGCGATGAGCAGCTGCGTTCTAAACATACCGTCATAGAGGAAGATGAAGCATTGCTACACTATGCTGCTGGCGATGCGCGCAAGCTGCTTAATATACTCGAACTCCTGCTGGAGTCGGAAGTGTCGGAGCAGCTTGTCATCGATAATGAGAAGGTGAAGCAGCGCATCCAAGAGAATCCCGCTGCTTTCGACAAAGGGGGGGAGCTGCATTACGACATCGCTTCGGCTTTTATCAAAAGTATCAGAGGGAGCGACCCCGATGCTGCTATTTATTGGCTAGCACGACTTATTGACGGCGGTGAAGATCCGTCGTTTATAGCTCGTCGCCTGATAATTTCGGCTGCCGAAGATATAGGCTTAGCCAATCCCAACGCTATGCTACTGGCCGTGAGTTGCGCCCAGGCCGTCGAGCGAATCGGTTGGCCAGAAGGGCGGATTCCACTTTCCGAAGCCACCATCTACCTAGCCACCTGCGAAAAGAGCAATTCGGCATACCTTGCTATTGATACGGCGCTCGACTATGTGCGTCGCACTGGCAATCTGCCCGTGCCGCTGCATCTACGCAATGCGCCTACCAAGCTGATGTCTGACTTGGATTATGGCAAAGACTATCTCTACGCCCACGACTTCCCTGGGCACTATGTCGATCAGGATTATCTACCCGAAAGGGCTCTGTCTCAGCGTTTCTGGCAAGGGCAGACAGATAGCCAGCACGAGTCTAAGCTCGTCGAACGGATGAGAAAACTGCGGTCGAAAGAAGAATAATTGCTTTTTTAGCAATATAGTTTTTTGCTTTCATATTTGTTTGCTAACTTTGTAGCACTTTTTGGGGATACTATGCCTCAATAACCGTTTTTCGCAAAAGAATAAAATCGAAATAATAACCCTTTAATTTTGTTTTCTCTGATGAAGAAGCACAATTTTTCTGCCGGTCCTTCAATTTTGAACGACGAGGTGATCAAAAAATCGGCCGAGACTGCATTGAATTTTGGAGGTTCAGGCCTTTCAATCCTTGAAGTGTCTCACCGTGGTAAAGACTTTGTGGCTGTAGTGGACGAAGCTCGCCAGCTATTCAAAGAACTCCTTGATATCCCCGAAGGATACCAGGTATTGTTCTTGGGTGGTGGTGCAAGCCTCCAGTTCTATATGATGCCTCTAAACTTGCTACGTAGCAAAGCTGCCTACATCAACACAGGTACTTGGGCTACAAACGCTATCAAGCAAGCCAAGATCATGACCCAAACTTATGGTGGCGAAGTAGAAGTATTGGCTTCATCGGAAGACAAGAACTTCTCTTACATCCCAAAAGGATTTGTGATCCCAGAAGATGTAGACTACTTCCACTTTACAACCAACAACACCATCTACGGTACAGAAATTCGTACAGACTTCGACTGCAAGGTTCCACTCATCTCAGATATGAGTAGCGATATCTTCTCTCGTCCAATCGACGTTTCGAAGTACGATATGATCTATGGTGGTGCTCAGAAGAACTTGGCCCCTGCTGGTCTTACATTCGTAATTGTAAAGGAAAGCGCACTCGGTAAGGTAGATCGTCCATTGCCAAGCATGCTCGACTATCAGGTGCACATCAAAAAGGACACCATGTTCAATACTCCTCCAGTATTCCCTATCTATGTAGCTCTACAGACGCTAAAATGGTATAAGGAAATGGGTGGTGTAGCTGGTATGGAAAAGGTAAACCTCGAAAAGGCTGCGATCCTTTACGATGAAATAGACCGCAACAAACTATTCCGTGGTACAGCTGCAGTGGAAGACCGCTCGATCATGAACGTTTGCTTCGTGATGAACGAAGAGTACAAAGAACTCGAAGCCGAATTTGCAGCTTTTGCTACAGAGCGTGGCATGGTAGGTATCAAGGGACACCGTTCGGTAGGTGGCTTCCGTGCGTCTATTTACAACGCTATGCCTAAGTCAAGCGTACAGGCTCTTATCGACACTATGAAGGAATTCGAAGCAAAGCACTAAGCATTTGCTCTCCGTAAAGCGAAACTTGAAAGAGATAAGCGAGGGTCTGTATGCGTAGAGAAATCTATTCGTAGAGCCTTGACTTATCTCTTTCCATTTTTTTTAGTCAAGTAAGAATCAATTTATAACAAAGAAACTCAAATGACAAAAGTATTAGTAGCTACCGAAAAACCTTTTGCAAAGGTAGCAGTAGATGGTATTAGAGAAATAGTAGAAGCAGCAGGATTTGAACTCCAATTGCTCGAAAAATATACAGAAAAGCAAGAACTGCTCGACGCTGTAAAGGATGTACACGCCATCATTATCCGTAGTGATAAAGTAGATGCCGAAGTAATCGATGCAGCCAAGGAGCTGAAGATTGTAGTGCGTGCTGGTGCTGGATACGACAATGTAGACCTAGCTGCTGCTACAGCAAAGAATGTAGTGGTGATGAACACCCCAGGACAAAACTCAAACGCAGTGGCAGAGCTCGTTATCGGCCTCCTTATCTTCATGAGCCGCAATCAGTTTAACGGTGCTGCAGGTACTGAGCTAATGGGCAAGAAGATCGGTATCCATGCTTATGGCAATGTGGGTAGCCACGTATTGCGCATAGCGAAAGGATTTGGTATGGAAGTATTTGCCTTCTCACGTTCGCTAGCCAAGAACCCAGCCAAGGGTCAAGAATTGGGACTCACAGTATGTACATCGGCCGAGGAACTATACGAAAAGTGCGACATCATCTCACTGCACGTTCCTGCCAACGAGCACACCAAGGGTAGCATCAACTACGACTTGCTGAGCCGCATGCCAAAGAACGGTATCGTAATCAACACGGCTCGTAAGGAAGTAGTAAACGAAGCCGATATGAAGCGTATCATGGAAGAGCGTCCTGCATTTAAGTATGCAACAGACATCCTTCCTGGCAACGATGCCGAGATGAAAGAGTTTGGCCCACGTTACTTTGGCGCTGCCAAGAAAATGGGTGCTCAGACTGCCGAAGCAAATATCAATGCCGGCCTCGCTGCTGCTCGTCAGATCGTTGGCTTCATCAAAGATGGCGACGAAACATTCCGCGTAAACAAGTAATCCAATCCCCTTAACGAAATAACTATTATGGCAATTATAAAACCCTTCAAAGGAGTTCGCCCACCAAAAGATTTGGTAACAAAGGTGGCTTCGCGCCCCTACGACGTGTTGAACTCAGACGAGGCTCGTGCCGAAGCTAAGGGCAACGAAAAGTCGCTCTACCGCATCATCCGTCCAGAAATTGACTTCCCAGTAGGAAAAGACGAACACGATGCCGATGTGTATGAAAAGGCTTTCGAAAACTTCACACTATTCCAAAAGAATGGTTGGCTGGTGCAAGACGAGAAAGAAAACTACTACGTTTACGCTCAGACTATGAACGGCAAAACGCAGTACGGCTTGGTAGTAGGCGCTCACGTAGAAGACTATATGAGCGGTGTAATCAAGAAGCATGAGCTTACTCGTCGCGACAAAGAGGAAGACCGCATGAAGCACGTACGTGTGAATAATGCAAATATCGAACCCGTATTCTTTGCCTATCCAGACAATAGCGAACTCGATGCAATCATCGCTAAATATACAGCACAAACACCAGAGTATGACTTTGTAGCCGAGTTAGACGGCTTTGGTCACCACTTCTGGGTTGTAAACGAAGAGGCAGATATCAAGCGTATCACCGAAATCTTCGCTGCGATGCCAGCACTCTATATCGCAGACGGTCACCACCGCTCGGCAGCAGCTGCATTGGTAGGTGCCGAAAAGGCAAAAAACAACCCCAATCACCGTGGCGATGAGGAGTACAATTACTTCATGGCAGTTTGCTTCCCAGCAAATCAGCTTACCATCATCGACTACAACCGTGTGGTACAGGATCTGAATGGCCTTAGCGACGAGGAATTCCTCGCCAAGCTAAAAGAACACTTCACCGTAGAAGAAAAGGGTACAGAAGAGTACAGACCAAATGCGCTGCACAACTTCTCGCTCTACCTCGCTGGCAAGTGGTATTCGCTTACTGCTAAGCCAGGTACCTACAACGATAACGACCCCATCGGCGTGCTGGACGTAACGATCTCTTCGGATCTGATCCTGCGCGATATCTTGGGTATCGAAGACTTGCGCTCGAGCAAGCGTATCGACTTCGTGGGTGGTATCCGTGGCCTTGGCGAGTTGAAGCGTCGTGTAGATAGTGGCGAAATGCGTGTAGCATTGGCGCTCTATCCTGTATCGATGAAGCAACTGATGGATATTGCCGATACTGGCAACATCATGCCTCCTAAGACTACTTGGTTTGAGCCTAAGCTACGCTCGGGTCTTGTGATTCACAAGCTCGACTAAGTCGCTGTGTCATAATTGCAAATCAGCGGTAAAACGTGCGTTAATTTGCTAATTCTTACACAGCCTAAAGGGACTACATCAGAATAGATTATTTTTGACACAGTCCCTTCCGACACGTTTCGGAACAATCGAAAAAGTCCCGCAAAGCTCTCGTACACACGAGTTGCTTTGCGGGACTTAGTTTTACTAGCTCGGAGCGGTCTCCTCTGCTGGACTCCGTTGTGGCTTTTGTAATGGGTCTCCAGAAGTACTTTATTGCAAGGTGTCAGCTTTGTAGTTCCAAACGGAGTAGGCGGGCTCAAGCGGGTAGAAGCGGTTGATAGCTTGCCCATTCAGTTTCTGCTTGATGTAGTAGGCAATAGATTGCATTTTCCAGTAGCCCGATGACATGTGTCCAGCATAACCTCTTTTCGTGCCGATACTAATTTCATCTGGGTCATATCCGCATTGAGGAGAATCCGCCACTGTGTATAGTTTGTCTGCTTCGCATTTGATCTTCTTCAATACCAAGTGAGCGTTGGCAAAGTACATGCCTGGAGGCAATCCAGAGCCAGGGTCATTGATCCACACCTTCTTTGATGGGGTATTTGTCAGTTCATAATGTGAGTCGTATCCTGTTACAGACTGTACGGGTGTGGCTCTGTCTTGAAATCGAATAAAATCAGACTCTGTGGGGAGGTGGAGGCTTGCCTTTACTATTTCATTGAATTCGGCTATTGTAATAGCTCCATTACTATGTGCATAGGCAATACATTCCTCTTCAGTCATCTGACTGTAGTCGGGCTCTACTATGTCGGGCTCTGGATGCTTCGAACAGGAAACAAAAGATAAAACAACTGTAAGTATAAGCAAATATACTTTCATTATTTATAGTTCCTTGATGTAGGCTCGGCGGGTCTTATGGTGTTTGCGCTCGAAGTAGTTCCACTGCAATTGAACCGCCATATTTGTTTCCAACTCGGGATTGCTCTCGGCATAGACCACGCCCAGTCTGCGGTAGATAGGGATTAGGTCGTCGAAGAGTAAGGCATTGACTCCCTTGTTTTGATACTCTGGCAGCACGCCTACTAGGTAGAGGTCTATCACCTTGGGGCGCGACTTGAGTGCCCTGAGCAGTGGCACAAATCCCAATGGCCACATGTGTCCTTTAGCCTTTTTGAGTGCACGGCTCATGCTTGGCATAGTGATGGCAAAGCCCACCACTTCGTCGGTCTCTTCTTTTACTATTACGGTAACGAACTCGAGCCTCACCATGGGGATGTACATCTTGACGTAGTAATCGATCTGCTTTTCCGATAGCTCCGAAAATCCGTAGAGTACAGCGTATGCCTTGTTGAGTGTTTGGAAAATACGCTTAGCGTAGGGGTATATCTCTTGGCGGGTTTTGAACTTCACGGTCTTTAACCCGTATTTTTTACGCACTATTTGCGAGATGCGTTGGTGCTTCTCGGGGATCTCGTCGGGTATGTAGATCTTAAACTCCTTCCAGTCTTGGTCTTTCACAAAGCCCACTCGCTCTAGTTGCTTGGGGTAGTAGGCATAGTTGTAGATTGTAGCCATCGTACCCAGCTGGTCAAATCCCTCTACGAGCATCCCTTGGTGGTCGAGGTCTGTAAATCCCATCGGCCCTTGCAGCTTGTCCATGCCTTTCTGCTCGGCCCATTTGCTTACGGCATCGAATAGAGCGTCTACTACCTCATCGTCGTTGATGAAATCGAGGAATCCAAAGCGGGCATTCGTTTGGTTCCAAGTCTCGTTTGCCTTGTGGTTTATGATACCTGCTATTCGTCCTACGATATCTCCATTGCGATAGGCCAGAAAGAGTACCGACTCGCAGAACTCGAAGGCCGGATTGCTCTCTTTGTTGAGAGTCATCATTTCGTCGTCGATGAGCCCTGGCACATGGTAGGGATTGCCCTTGTAGAGGTCAAGGTTGAATCTGACGAATTTGCGTAATTCGCTTTTGTCCGTTACTTCTCTAATTTCTACTGCCATAAGCTTTGTTGTATTATTTCGTGGTTCATGGGGCTCAGATTCTATTGCTCTGTAGCCTTATATTTTCTTTTCGACGATCGCCTGCACTGCATTGAGTACATAGTCGCCCAGCTTTTCACATTCATCTACTATATCCATGTAGTACACAGCCACCTGGTAGGCATATTTGTGTGTGTTTACATCTTCGATGTTGCGTAGCTTGTAGTCGTCGCGTAGGTGATTGATTTCGTTTTCTATATTGTATGCGTTGTGCGCATCGTCTTGTGTGTTTTCCTTCTTCTCGAGCACCTTAAGTAGGTTGATGAGCGAGCGGTCGCAAATCGCTATCATATCCATTACCTGCTTTTCGAGCTCGGGAGTAAATGTGCCCTTACCTTCGTTTCTGCGACGTATGGCGCGAGCGATATTGAAACAGGCATCGCCACAGCTTTCTATTTCGGAAGTGGCACGCATCATCACACGCACCTCGCCTTTAGCTTCGGAGCTTAGTCGCCCTTCGGAAAGTTTATTGAGGTAGTTTGCGATCTCCACTTCCATGCGGTCGCAGATGTTTTCGTACTTTTCGATGCGGTTAAAGAGCTGGTTAAACTTGTCGGTCTCCGTTTCTGTCAGCATCTCTTTGTCCATCTCCAGCATGCGTCTTACACGGGTTACGTAAGTTACCAATTCTTTCTTTACCTGTAGCAACGAAAGCTCCGATGTCGATAGCATACCAAACGAAACAAACTGTAAGTGTGGGTCTTCACTCTCTTTCGATTTGATAACCCAATTACAAATGCGCACATATACTGGTACAAACCAGATCATGATAAGCACATTGAAGATGTTGAACATCGTATGGAAGAGGGCAAGCCCAAATGATACGGATACGATCATCGACCCTAGGTTGGACTGTATGCCAGCGAGTATCGGGTCGCTCAGAGTCTCTGTGCCTGTGAGTAAGCTCATGGTCTGTGGGTCGTACGACTTAGACAAGCTTGCAATTTCGTTGAAGAGCGTATTCGGATTGCTCTGCCCAAAGTACTCACCCAGATTGGCAATCAGATTGGTGAAGGGGAAGAAGAGGATCAAGACCCAAATCACACCAAATACGTTGAATAGAAAGTGCGAGAAGGCTGCTCGCTTGGCTTGTACCGAAGTGCCCAGAGCTGCTACGTTGGCCGTAATAGTGGTGCCAATATTCTCGCCTAGCACCATGGCTGCTGCCATCTCGAAGGGTATCCACCCTTTGGAGCACATAATCAAGGTAATCGCTACGGTAGCACTCGAAGACTGCACAATGATGGTCATCAGGGTACCTATACCTAAGAATAGGAAGACCGAGGCATAGCCCATATCGGTATACTTCTGTAGGAATAGGAGTGCCTCGGGGTTGCTCTGTAGGTCGGGCATGAACTCTTTGAGGTAGCCCAAACCAAGGAACAGCAAAGCAAAGCCAATGATGAACTCACCCCAAGACTTCAGGTTACTCTTGTTGGAGAATAATAGCGGTATCGTAAAGGCTATGACCGGGATGGCAAAGCTGTCGATGCTGACTTTGAAACCAAATAGGGAGATAATCCAAGCTGTAACGGTGGTACCGACATTGGCACCCATGATGACACTTATGGACTGCGCTAAGGTGAGTAGGCTGGCGTTGACAAAACTTACAGCCATCAGTGTGGTGGCCGACGAAGATTGGACTAGGGCTGTAATTAGTATACCTGTGAAGACTCCGAAGATGCGATTCGAGGTCATCGCCGAGAGGATGGAGCGCATCTTCTCGCCAGCCACTTTCTGTAGCCCCTCGCTCATTATCTTCATCCCATACAGGAAGAGACCCAAAGCTCCTATTAGACACATAAAATCGTAGAGAGAATAACTCATAGACAGTCAAAATTAATTTGTCGTGGGATATTGCGGCATTTTACCTACCTTTAGGTTGCAAATATAGGAAATTAGTACAACAATTATGGATAAAGTTAAGATATACTGTGTCAATCTCGATGAGTACATAGAGGTGAGAATTGGCATGACACTACTCGAAATTGCCCAAACAATAGAATATCGACTGGGGATACGCCCACTGAATGCGCAGGTCAATAACTTCACGAGAGACCTCCTATGGAAGGTTTACGAGCCTTGCGATATACACTTTGCAGATATTAGCCACGAAACTGGAATGCGTACTTATGTGCGCTCGCTCAGCTTTGTGATGAGCAAGGCCGTGCACGATGTGCTGCCAGGAAGTAAGCTCTATATCGAGCACTCGCTTTCGAAAGGGTACTACTGTATGATACGCAATGGCAAGCCCATCAGCCCCGATCAGGTGCTGCAGGTCAAGAATCGTATGAAGGAGATCATCGCTGCCGATCGTAGCTTTGTGATGCGCTACGAAAGAAGCGAAAAGGTGGTGGAGCTATTTAGACAGCTTGGATCTGACGATAAGGCAGACCTGATCGAAACTTCGGGCTTGCCCTATTCGCGCTATTACGAGCTCGATGGCTATCACGATTTCTATTATGGAAGTTTGCTGCCTTCTACTGGATATATAAACCTTTTCGACCTCGAGCCCTGCTTCGATGGTGTATTGCTACGAGTACCACAACGAAAGAACCCGAGCGAACTCGAGCCGATGGTGCCGCAGGAGATGATGCGTGGCGTATTTGCTGCCCACGAGCGCCTGCTCGATATGCTGCGTGTGAAGTGGGTGGGGAGTCTCAATAAAGTGATAGACCGCGGAGAGGTAGACGATATGGTGCTCGTGTCGGAAGCGATGCAAGAGAAGCATATAGCCAATATTGCCGAACAGATAGCGCAGCGCTACGACGATGGTGTGCGTGTGGTGCTTATTTCGGGCCCCTCCTCGTCGGGCAAAACGACCTTCTGCAAGCGTCTGCAGACGCAGCTCATCACCAACTTCATACGACCATATGGGCTCTCGCTCGACGATTACTTTGTGGCGCGGACAGAAACTCCCAGAGACGAGCATGGAGATTACGACTTTGAGTCGCTGCATGCTCTCGATCTCGAGTTTTTCAATCAGCAGCTGAGCGACATCATTGCTGGTAAGGAGGTTGACTTGCCTACGTTCGATTTTACTACCGGCACGCGTGTCTATAAAGGGAATAAAATGAAGCTCGATCAGGGCGATATCTTAGTCATAGAGGGTATCCATGCGCTCAACCCCGAGCTCATTCCGAGTATCCCGGCTCATGCCACCTTCAAGGTCTATGTGAGTGCACTTACTGCCATCGGACTCGATGCACACAATCGCATCCCCAGTGCCGACAATCGGCTCTTGCGCCGCTTGGTACGCGACTTCCGCTACCGTGGCTATTCGGCACTCGATACACTGAGGCGTTGGCCTAGTGTGCGTAGAGGCGAGGAGAAGTGGGGCTTCCCTTTCCAAGAAAATGCCGACGCTATGTTTAATAGTGCTATGCTCTACGAGCTGGCTGTGCTACGCCCCTTTGCCGAACCCATCCTGCAGATGGTGCCTCGCTCCGAGCCCGAATACTCAGAGGCTAGACGCTTGCTGCGTTTCCTCGCATACTTCCGCCAAGTGCCCGAGCAGCTGCTGCCAAACAATTCGCTGATGCGTGAGTTTCTGGGTGGAAGTACATTCAAATATTGAGACCTATAATCCCCCCTATCTAAACTATGAACGATTGGAAATCAAGACTGGGTGTACTCTATAGTACCAACCCCGACTATGAATATCAGCAAGAGGAGCATCCAGAAGAGCAAGAAACGCTCGCTCCAGAGAAGCAAAAACTACGTCTAAGCCTCGATAAGAACAAGCGCCGTGGCAAGGAGGTAACCCTAGTGCAAGGATTTGTAGGCACTAGTGCCGACCTCGAAGCTCTAGCTAAGCGGCTCAAGCAGCACTGTGGCGTGGGAGGGTCGGCCAAAGAGGGAGAGATCATTTTGCAAGGCGACCAGCGGGCTAAGCTGAGGGAGCTGCTGGCAAAGTGGGGCTATAAGATACGCCCCTAGATACTTTGTTTTAGCTAGAGCTGTTTGCTATGCAGACGTAGTTCCTTACTATAGCTATCATACGCTGTAATCAATTTGAATCTTGGCTTGGAAATCGTTTGATTATGATTTTTTGTGAATATTTCTTGGCTAAAAGCTTGCAGGGCTCAGAAATCTTTAGTAAGTTAGAGGCACGAATTACGAATCATTACTTGTATAACATTAATAAACCGCTCCTATGACAAAAACAATGACGTTTAACGAGCTGAGAAAGATCAAAGACAGTTTGCCCGATGGCGCGATGGTACGCATCGCCGAGGAATTAGGTCTAAGTGCAGATACAGTGCGAAACTACTTCGGTGGTGCCAATTTCGATGAGGGATCTAGTATAGGCATCCATATCGAGCCAGGGCCAGAGGGGGGCTTAGTAGTAATAGACGACACTACAATCCTAGACAAGGCTTTGGCTATGATCGAATAGCCACCTCACAATCAAAAAAAAGAAAATTCGAATTTATGAATCAAGCGATGTGAGAAAATGCTCACAGCAAGAATTCTAAGTCTATTGCCACTCTTCGTGACTCACAGCTCATCGGTTAGCTCGGTCGGAGGGTGGCAATTTACATAGAGGAGACCCTGGAAGACGAACTCAAAATATGAAGTAGAAAGATGGAAGAAACAAAATTAATCACACTGGCAATTCACACCTACGACAAGGCGGTAATACTCAAGTCGCTACTCGAAAGTGAGGGCATAGAAGTATTTCTGCACAACGTAAACCAAATACAACCCGTCATATCGGCTGGGGTGAGGGTGCGCATCAAAGAAACAGACCTGCCAGCTGCACTTACCATTATAGAGGATAGCAACTGGGATGCGGAGGAGAGTGAAAAACAAAAGAAAAGGGAGCAACAAAAAGGCCCAAACAACTATGTGCTCATCCCAGTCGACTTTAGCGACTATACGATGAAGATCTGTAAACTGGGATTTCACTATGCAGCCCAGCACGGGCTCAGTGTACTGCTCATGCACGTGTACTTTAGCCCATTCTATACGGCTCCCATCACTGTGGGGGATACTTCGAGCTTCCAGCTGGCCAACGAGGTCAACCTCCGTCGTGAGTATCAACGGGTTACTCGACTGATGAACAAGCTGAAGAAGGACCTCCGAGCGATGATCGGACACGAAGAGCTGCCCGAGGTGCCGTTTAGCTCGCTGCTAAGAGATGGTATGCCCGAAGATGTGATCATAAACTATAGCAAAAGACACCCTCCAGTACTGCTGATAATGGGTACGAGGGGAAAGTCGCGCAAGGACTCTGACTTGATAGGAAGCGTGGCAGCTGAGGTAATAGATACGGCGAGGGTACCCGTGCTGGTAATCCCCGAGGAGGTGCCTTTCGACGATCTAAGCATGGCTAATAAAATAGCGGTAGCGACCAACTTCGATCAGCGAGATCTATTGCTTTTCGATTCGATGATAAAGCTGCTGGGTCAAAGCCAATACAGCTACAAGATTTTCAATATTACGGCTGGAGCGCAAGACTGGAACAAGGTGCAATTGCGTGCTATCCAAGAGTACCACCGACTGCACTATCCCGATACAGATATCGATCTGCATCTGCTCGACGAGGGCGATTTCTCGCTGGCCCTAGAGAAATTTATCCGCCAAGAAGAGATCGATGTGATCGTGGTAAATACCTATCGCCGCAACTTCTTCGCTCGCTTCTTCAATCCCAGCATGGCTCGACGTATGCTCTTCCACTCGGGCACACCTCTATTGGTCATGCACAACAAGTAGTAAGCCTCTCCCAAGAGCAAAGCTAGATACTGAGAGTCTTGGCTTAAGACAAGGGCATTACTCGTGAGCCAAGCCCTATGACAACAAGCCCCTTCCCTTTTTCGGAGCCCTGCCATTGGCAGAACATCGAAAAGGGAAGGGGCTTGTTTCTCTAGACTTCGATACGTTTTAGCTCCACTTTTTGTATGTCGTTGATATTACACGTCTTATGGTTTTCGGCTTGCTCATAAGGGTGATGCGTGTAATGAATATGGTCGATTGTTTTCCCTACACGTCCGCTCTTGTCCGAAGGGCCATATCTTTAATGTTAAACCCAAGATGACAGTCGCCACAGCCATGCATTCTTGGGGCTTAGATGTTTTCTTTGAGGGATTTGATTTCGATGATGCGATCGGCTTCGTTGCGAAGCTTATCGACCAGATGCGATACGACGATGATGCTCTTGTCGGGGCTGCGAAGCTCGCTGATGCTCTCTTGAAGTAGTTGACTCGATTGACTATCGAGGTAGCTGTTGGGTTCGTCGAGTATGATCAGATCAGGCTCGGATACGATAGCTCGAGCCAAGAGCACACGTTGCAATTGACCTCCACTTAGCTTGCCGATAGGACGTTTCAGCAGATCTGCCACAGCAAAGCGTTCGGCCGCTTGCTGGCAGAGCCCAAGGCTCGCTTCTTTTTTCGCTTTGAGACCCAAGCCAGAGCGAATCACTTCGCATACACTAATCGGGAAGTGTCGGTCTATGCGACTCATTTGGGGTAGGTAGCCGATATTGGCATCCCTGCAAACGCTCCCATCGGGCTGATAGAAGGTTATTTTGCCCTCTTTCAGGGGTAGCAAGCCGAGGATGCATTTCAGTAGGCTGCTTTTCCCCCCACCATTGGGCCCTACTATCCCTAGTAGTTCGCCCCAGTAAACCTGCATCGATAGCTTGTCGATAACGGTATGCGAGGCGTAGGCACAGCTCAAGTCTTCGATGTCGATGTGTACTGTTTTCTTATTCATCGCTCAGAGCTTTAGCTATCTTTCGTAACTCCCCTTGCCAGTCGCTACTCAATGGGTTGATCTCTACTACTTGAGCATGGAGTTCTTTGGCGATCTCCTTTACCAAGCGCGAGTCGAATTCGGTCTGCAGAAAGACTGTCTTCACCCCCAGCTGCTTTGCCGTATCTATCAATTGATTGAGATGCGAGGCGGAGGGCTCTTTGCCAGCCTCTTCGATCTGCAGCTGTTGGATGCCATACTCGGCAGCAAAATAGCTTAGGCTGGGGTGGTAGATTACAAAGGCTTGTTGTGTGCTGCCTTTCTGGAGCATCGCTTCTATCTCGTGGGCTGTCGAGTCGATCTCTGCTAACCCTTTTTGATAATTCCTTCCTATCTCTTCCCTCTCGTCGGGTAGCAGCTCTATCAATGCGTCGTAGAGTGCTGTGAGCATAGCCTTGCCACCACTTACCGAGCTCCAGTAGTGAGGATCCTGGTCCAGCCCGTGGTGATGATGGTCTTGACACTCTTCGTGCCCTTCGTGCAGCAGAGACTCGGGGAGCTTACTGCTTAGGTCTATGAGCTGGAGCTTGGGATTGAGTTTCTCGATCCTTTTGAGCCAAGCCTTTTCGAATCCGAGCTGCCCCACGTAAAAGTACGCTTTGGCGTGTACAAGCTTCTCGATATCTTGTGGCGATGGGTCGTACTCCTCGGGGTTGCTCCCCTTGGGTATGAGCGTCTCAATGCGATGCGAATTGCCAAGAAGCATCTCTGCAAAGTAACGTTGCGCTTCGATGCTGATTACGAAGTCGCTCTCTGTTCTACTCTTCGATTGGCAGCTGCTTAGAGCCACAATGCTCAGCAGGAGGAGTATGGCAAATGAGGGGAGCTTATATCGTAGCACGGTCTGTTCTTTTGTTTTGTTGTGATGGCGATTTTCTTTGCTTTCGCTGCAGATAGGCTTACTTGCTCGTAAGTTTTGGTACTGCTTGCAGCGTCTTGGCATAGATGCCGTCGTTCGATTGGAGCAGCTCTAGCGCTGCTGCCACGTCTTTGTCGCTCTTTAGTGCGTAGCGAATGGTTCCTTCGTCGTAATAGTAGCGTGTTACGATCTCGCTACTTAGGAACTTCCGGATCTCCTTTTGCAAACGCTGTAGGTCGCGTTTGAGATTGGGCTTTAGTTTCTCTTTCAGCGCCTCTATCTCCTTCTTTGCTTCGGGCAGGTAGCCTTCGAGCTTGGCAAGTTCTTCGAGTCGGTCGAGCACCTTACCGCTTTGTCTGTCGTAGTCGAAGTCCGATTTTAGCAAGAGCTCCGAGAATTCGGCATAGTCGGCGTCGTCGATGGCGAAGCTTTCTGGCGTTGCTATCGATTTGTGCTTGTAATAGTATTGGGTTACGTAGTCGAAGACCTTGTCGTTGGCTACAAGGTAATAGAGCAGCGTGGGAGTGGTGTCTGCCTTGAGTTCGATGTCTGGCAAGATTCCTCCAGCATCGAGTACGGGTCTGCCACCTGCGGTAAAGAATGTTTTGCGTAGGCTGTCTGCTACCGATTCGGCTCGGCCAGTTTCGTTGCTGTGGCTATAGTCGAGTCGTTGTATGCATCGGCCGCTGGGGATGTAATACTTGGCTGTCGTTAGCTTTAGGATTCCTCCATTCGGTAGACCTCTGGTCGCTTGCACCAGACCTTTGCCATAGCTCTTGCGTCCCATCACTACAGCCCTATCCATGTCTTGGAGTGCTCCTGCTACGATCTCCGACGAGGAGGCCGACTGTTCGTCGATAAGCACCAATACGGGCATAGTTAGATCTACCGGCTCGGCACTTGTATGATAGCTAGCAGAGGTTTCTTTGTTGCGGCCTTTGGTTTCCAGTACCAGTTTGCCACGAGGTACAAAGAGATTTACTATCTCTATGGCGGCTTGCATCACGCCACCGCCATTGCCTCTTAGGTCGAGGATTAGCGAGCTGGCACCCTCTTTCTTTAGCGCCTGTAGTGCAGTCTTTATCTCTGCTGCACTCTTGTCTGTAAAGCTGTTTAGACCGATGTATCCAACACCCTTTCCTATCAAGCCCGAGTAGGGTACCGAAGGCATCTGCACCTTGCGGCGTTTGACGTCAAAGACGAGTGGCTTATTCTCACCATAGCGTTCTACTTCCACTTTTACGAGGGTTCCAGATACGCCTTTCAGCGCTTGGCTCACATCGGGCGAGTTGCTCTTGCGGAAGTCTTTGCCGTCGATGCGTAGTATGCGGTCGCCCGCTTTGAGCCCTGCCTCATCGGCGGGCAGCCCTCTCATCGGATTGCGAATGATAACTGCGCTATCTGCCCGCTGCGAGATGATGGCACCCACACCAGCGTATTCGCCCGTTGTCATCAGCTTCAGATCGTCGGTATTTTCGGCAGGAATAAATTCGGTAAAGGGGTCTAAACCTCTCAGCATGGCATCGATGCCACGCTTATTCATCTGCTTGATATCTATTGTGTCTACAAAGTACTGCTGGATATTGCCGATTACTGCACTATATGTATCCAAGGCATTGACATAGTCTTGGCGGTACTTATTTTGTTCTTTGCTTTCTGCCGAGCCATTGGGTTGCTGTGCGCAAGCGTGTACACAGCTCAGTAGTACAAGCAGTATAATATAGGTGATCTGTTTTCTTTTCATGAATGTAAAGGTACAAAAAAAGTGGCTTCTCAATTGCTTTTTCAGACTCTGTCTCTCTTTGCCTTGGCATCATGCCAAATGCCTATAGGTTTATTCAAGAAGAGGGGCTAGAAAGCAGTTCGAAATAACGAACTTTGCTACTAGCCCCTCTTAGTTAGATTTTGTAGATGCTGATCTTCAATTCCCGTTCAATGCATCCTTCTTAGAGTAGGTCTTGGCTGCGTCTGATGAAGGCAGCTAGAGCTTCGCCCTCTAGCAGGCCACTACCGAGTAGAGCTAGGTCTATCAGTTGTCCTACTATTGCTTTGCCTTCGGCATATTCCTTAAGCTTTTGGGCTATGAGCTCATTCTTTGCAGCCAGTTCCTTTTCGTTCTCTTCTTTGGCTTCTTTGTCGGCGCTAGCCACTTCATCCTCTTTCACTCCCTCCAGTTTCTTGGCTATCTCTGCAGCTTCTTCCTGCAGTTTGCTTGTTTGCTGGCGCAGCTCAGACATTTCGGGTTCGAGTTCCGACTTTTCACTTTCTATCAATCCGGCTATTAGTCGGTGATCGGCATTGAGCACTACGTTGTAGCTTTCGGGCAGATCGCCATAGAAATTCATTCCAGGCTGTAGCTTTGCCATCTCACGCATGCGGCGCATAAATTCGCTTTGCGTAATGAGGATGGCGTCGGCATTTTGGCCTAGAGCTTCAATGCTTACGTTATAGTGCTTCTTCTCTTCGTTGGGCATGCGGCTTTCGAAGATCGTTTGCAAGCTCTTGCGTTCCACTTCGCTCAGTCTTACTTCTGCATGAGTCTCTTTGGCGATAAGTTTATCGATGGTATCGCTATCGACACGTACAAAGCGAGTCTTTTCGAGCTTCTGCTCCAGCATGCTCAGCATGTGCGAATCGAGCTGTCCATCCATCAGCAGTACGTTGTAGCCCTTGTCTTGAGCCCTCTTTATGTGGCTGTATTGCTCTTTGGGGTCTGTGCTATAGAGATAAATAAGCTGGCCATCCTTGTCGGTCTGTTCGCTTTCTACCAGCTTGCGGTATTCCTCCAAGTCGTATTTCTTCTCGTCTATATCTGTCAGTAGAGCAAACTTTGCAGCACGTTCGTAGAATTTTTCATCGCTCAGCATACCATATTGTATGAATAGCTTCAGGTCGTTCCATTTCTCTTCGAAGCTGGGTCTGTCGTTTTTGAAAAGCTCTTCGAGCCTATCTGCCACTTTCTTGCTGATATGATTCGAGATCTTTTTTACTTGATGGTCGCTTTGCAGGTACGAGCGCGATACGTTTAGCGGTATGTCTGGCGAGTCCAATACGCCGTGCAGTAGCGTCAGATATTCGGGCACGATGCCACGCACCTCGTCTGTTACATAGACCTGATTGCAAAAGAGCTGGATCTTATTGCGGTCGAAATCCATATTGCTCTTGATCTTGGGGAAGTACAAGATGCCCGTGAGGTTGAATGGGTAGTCCACATTGAGGTGAATCCAAAAGAGAGGAGCCTCTGCCATGGGGTAGAGCGTTTGATAGAATTGCTTGTAATCCTCGTCGCTAAGCTCACTAGGCTTTTTGGTCCAGGCAGGGTTGGTCTCGTTTATCTGATTGTCCTGGTCCGTGTCTTGCATCTTGCCGTCCTTCCACTCCTGCTTTTTGCCAAAGATAATGGGTATAGTGAGGAACTTGCAGTATTTATTGAGTAGCTCACTGATGCGTTCGGGCTTCAAGAATTCTTCATTCTCGGCGTCGATATGCATCACGATATCTGTGCCTCGTTCGGCTCTCTCGGCTTCTTCTACTGTGTATTCGGGCGAACCGTCGCAGCTCCATTTGATGGCTTCGCTGCCCTCTCTGTACGATCGTGTGATGATATCTACACGCTCCGACACCATAAATGCCGAGTAGAATCCGAGTCCGAAGTGCCCGATGATGGCTGCTTTGTCGTCTTTGTACTTTTCGAGGAACTCTTCGGCACTCGATAGGGCTATCTGATTGATGTATTTGTCGAGTTCTTCCTCTGTCATTCCCAAGCCTCTGTCCGATACGGTGAGGGTCTTTGCCTCTTGGTCGATGCTGATACGTACTGCCATCTCGCCAAGCTCGCCTTTGAACTCGCCGAGCGACGAGAGTGTCTTTAGCTTGTTGCTGGCATCAACGGCGTTCGATACGATCTCGCGTAGGAAGATTTCGTGGTCGCTGTAGAGAAACTTTTTGATTACGGGGAAGATATTCTCGCTGCTAACCCCGATTTGTCCTTTCTTACTCATTATTATATAGTGTTATTATGATCTCAGTTCTTATTCTTGTGTAGAAGTAATAGATCTATGAGTCTGCCTTGAACTCCTTTGAAGATGAGACTCCGTGCGAAGGGCTCGGTACTTGCTACTGCACGTATAAATGCAAATTGGATGCCATAGGGTGATGCTGACAATTTGTCATTTCTCCTTCTTTGTTTTCTACGTGTATCGTTATTACTTTTCTATTGAGTCATTGCACTGAGGGCCATTTCAATGCTCTGATTCCCTAGCTTGATCATGTGTTTTTATACTTGTTTTGCTAGTTTTATACTGCAAAATGTGGAATGGAATGCAGTACTCGATCTATTTTTCGCTGTTTTTCTTCCGAATGCTTGTGTGGTTTGTAAAAACATCGTATATTGCGGTGCAAAATTGAAATGTCAATAATCGCCAATGGTAGGCGTGGGCTTACCTGAGGCACGAATACAAACAATTTAAAACAAAAAGAAATGAAAAAATTATTTTTACTCGGTTTCGCTTTTGTAGCAATGAGCGTTTCTGCTCAAACATTTGAGGCTAAGTATGTAGGCCAGATGAAATCTAGCAACCAATCTCCTCGTGAAGAAACTATGCTTTCTTACTCAGGTGAGCCTGGTACAAGCCTTATCGGTGTAGGTGGTCCTGCTAAAATGCAAATGGCACACATCTGGGATTCATCAGACCTTAGTTCTTATGTTGGATGGAGCATCAACAAAATCGAATTTATTCCTGGTGTTGACTCTGATGGTTGTACTTACACTATTATGATCTGGGACGGTGAAACAGGTTCTGTAGCTCTTAAAGAAAGAGAAGTAGAAGCTAGCGAACTTATTTTCCAAGAGCCTACTCTTGTTGACCTTCGTGGTGACTTCGAAATCAAAGCTAATGAAGACTATTATGTAGGCTATCAGGCAGACACTCAGACTGGTCACCCATTCGGTATGGATGAAGGTCCAGCAGATTCAGGTATGGGTGATTTGATCCGTATCTTCGATCCAGAAGTTGGTGCATGGGAAGAGTTCGAATCATTGTACGCTATCAACAACGATCTTAACTACAACGTGTATCTAAGAATGTACCTACACAACGGTACAGGTATGTCTGCTGTATTGAGCAACGTTCCTACTGCTTTCGTTCAGGACGGTATGATCAACATCAACAACGCTAAGGGCGAAGCTGTTCTTTATAACATGAACGGTCAGGTTGTTTACCGTGGTGAAGCTACTAGCTTTGCAGCTCCTATGGTTCGCGGTACTTATGTACTTACAGTAGGTGGACAGTCAATCAAGTTGGCTATCTAATCCATACAGATTAAAGATAACGTACCAATAGCATGAATACGTTATAAGCTGTCGTCTAATAGCGACACTTAATCAAAAAAAGCTGAGGCTAAGCTTTCTTCTGGAGTCTAATAACTCCGAAGAAAGTCTTAGCCTCAGCTTTTTTTAGACTTCATGCGTCATCCCATTCGGTTCAAATCTCTACCTCACAAATAGAATAGATGTAAAGATTATTGATTTCCAGATCGTGGTGAAGTATGTTTCATTGATCTACGAGCTAGCTTTCCTGACTTCGACACGCATCACCCTTGATTTTTGTATGTAACTGATTATTCGGTTTTTATGTCTTTCAAATTGCTCATTTGGGTGACGCAAGCAAAAAGTTTGCTCGAACGTTCTCTCTACACGTCCGCTCTTGTCCGCAGGACATCTCTTTACTATTAGCCCCAGGATGGGTGCTTGCGAAGCAGCACCTTCCTGGGGTCAACGAAGACGACCCCACGAAGGATTGGCTACGCACAATCCATCGTGGGGCTAACAATAGGGATATCCCCTCACGGGGAAAAGCGAACGCCATCTTTCCCAAGAAGGCTACAGCGTAGATCGATAAAGCTTGCTACACTTCGATGAGGAAGTCAAATGAACTTTCTTAATGTCTACTCTATATGTGCGATTCCAACTCGAATCAAATAGGTGACTTTTTGTCGAAGTCAGCGTCGGCCAAAGCAGATTTACGTCTGTTCATCCAGGATAATCGCAAGCATAACAGATCTCTGTCGGTTTTGTCGAATCAGCTTACTGTAGTAGGCTGTCTCGCTCTTCGGCTATCTTTTTGCGCAACTCCAAAGGTGAAGATCCAAACATGCGTTTACAAAATTTGCAGAGGTAGCTCAAGCTCGAGAAGTGGTAGCGATTAGCTATTTCCTGCAGACTCAGTTGCCCCTCTCCTAGGTCTTCGTAGATATGTTTTGCTCGCTCTTCGTTCATCCACTGAAGAGGGGCAGCATTAAACTCCAACTTAAAGCGTCTTTTGAAGGTGCTCATGCTGATCTTCATCTTGTCGGCAAGCTCCTCTACCGTATTGCAGTCGAGGTGATGCTTGAAGACTTGCGCACGGAAACCTTGATTGTGACAGTGGAAGGAGAGTAAAAACAAATCCATTTCTTCTTTCGGATAGCTACTACGAAGCACGTGGAATAGCTCTCGAATCTTGAGCTCATATAGATCGGTTTGTGACTGCGATTGATGTAAATAGAGCATAATGCTCTGTAGCCACGAATCGAAAAGCTGATTGCGCGAAAGCATATTATATGGGGTTTCGTTTATAGAGCGTGCGCATGCTTTACCTCTGGGCCCAGGGCAAATTCCCAAGCATAGATGTATGCTTGGTCTAAAACGAATGATCACGAGCGAGCTGGCAGAGTAGCGATGTGACGACAGCTTGATGCACTGATCGGAGTTTAGTAAAACCGCGTTGCCCGAGTCGATCAGATCCTGCGACTTGCTTTGTTTAGGCCAAATGGAAACCGCAGCTCCCATGTTATGGCAGATTAGGGCATAGTCTTTCTCGGTACAGATTTCTACGCTCTGCCCTGCGTCGAGTCGAAGTTCTTCGGGGGTACTTGTAAGTGCAGTTGCAGGTTTGCAAGAACTTCCTACACTTATGTAATCATTAGACATAGAATTGTTCATTTTTCGTTGTTCATGTACTTAATATTCGATTTTATTTTCTACGCTTTCAGACGTAGTCGTTATAATCAACACTCATTATTAGAGAGTTGTAGTCAAATTCAATGACAGATTCATCTTTCGTTAGCCGTGGCTCTTTGCAATTAGATTGAGATTGAGATACCGAGGCTATACCGCTGCGAAAGCTTTTCGTATTTTCCTTGCAGCCAATACGGAGCAGCTTGCTTCTTGATCGAGATCCTGCATCAGCAGGCTGTATCCATCAAGGATTTGTCTACGCCGTTCGCTGTCTTGTAATATCTGGCTGAGCTCACTTCGCAAACGCGAGACAGTCAGAAGGCCTCCAAACAATTCTGTAAGGACCTCTTGGTGAACGATGAGGTTTACCAACGAGATATACGGGGTGTTGAAGAAGTGTTTGAAGATAAAGTTATTAATGTACCCGCCACTCATCCGATAGCAAACGATTTGCGGTACTTTTAGCAAAGCAGTCTCGAGAGTGGCTGTGCCACTTGTTACCAAGGCTGCTCGGCTCTGAAGCAATAGCTCGTAGGTTTGTCCAAATTGGAGCTTTACTTGCGGAAAATCCTTTAGATAGGGTTCGTAGTCTTCGGGGCTAAGCCCAGGAGCTCCAGCTATTACAGCATCGAATTGGGGGAAATCTTTGACCACTTCGAGCATGATGGGGAGATTTCTTTTGAGCTCTTGCTTGCGACTGCCAGAAAGTAGGGCAATCTGCTTACGATCGTCGAGCTTGCTGCACTGTTCTTTGTACCTTTCTAATATCGGTCTGAGTGCATCGAGCGTGGGGTTGCCAATATAATGGGCTGCATAGCGATGGCTAGCATAGTAGGCTGGCTCGAAGGGTAAGATGCTGAGCATCAGATCCACATAGCGTTTGATCTTTTTTATGCGCCATTCCTTCCAAGCCCATATTTTGGGCGAGATGTAGTAGGTCGTATGGATTCCAAGCTCGTCTTTGGCATAAGGTAGCATATAGCGCAGGTTGAAGCCAGGATAGTCTACTGCGATGAAGATGTCTGGCTCGAAGGCTTTCATCTCGGCTTGTAGCTCTTTAGCCACTCGCCTAATCTTTCCTAAGTTTTTTAAGACCGGGGCTATGCCCATGAAGGCCATTTCGCTGTAATGAATAAGGGGAGCTTTTCCTGCAGCTTTTGCCATCAAATCTCCTCCCATAAAGGCAAAACTAGCAGCGCTATCTGCTTCTCGCAATGCTTTTATTAGGTTCGAGGCGTGTAGATCGCCCGACGCTTCACCTACCACTATGAAATATCGCATTCGTTTCTGGGGCTTGTCTAGGGCTTTTTTGTTATTATCTCATCTAGCAGATTCCGTCCATATCGCTCTCCAATTGAGGCAGGAACTCTCTGTCGGTCATATTGAGGTGTACTGGCGATAAGGTAGCATATCCCTGTCGGAGGTATTCGATATCGCTTGTGACTTCCGGATGTGCATCTTTATTGATCTGCGATCCCCCCATCCAATAGACAGTATTGCCACGGCTATCGACCGACTGCATGTACTCATCGGTATATTTTCCATTTCCTACAGGGCAGATCTTCATACCGAGTGGTTTTCCTTTCGGCACGTTGATGCTTAGAAGGGTGTTGTAGGGCAATCGGTTTTTTAGTACGTAGTCTGTGGCACGTAGCGCATATTCAATGGCGTAGCTAAAGTCGCAAAGCTCATTGTGATCGGATAGCGATACGGCAATGGAGGGGATATCTGCCACAGCTCCCTCCATGGCTGCACCCAAGGTGCCCGAGTATATGACACTAATGCCTTCATTGGCACCGTGGTTGATACCAGCTAATAGAATGTCGGGTTTGCGTTCGTTGAAGAGTGCGTTTAGGGCAAGCTTTACGCAGTCTGTTGGCGTGCCAGTACAGCTGTAGTAGCTGATATTCCCTTCGCTGTGATGCTGCTTTAGACGCAGCGGATTGGCCGAAGTAATGGCAGCAGACGCTCCAGAGCGAGCTACATCTGGAGCAACTACCGTTACATGACCTATCTTGCTCAGTGCTTGAGCCAATTCGCGCATCCCCTGTGCATGAATGCCGTCGTCGTTGCTAACTAATATCTCTAAGGGGAGTTTTTTGTCCATACTAACTAAAGGGCAGCTTTGTCAGCTTCGGATACGATTCCTTCAAGCCTGATGGTTATACGCAGTGCCGTGTACGATGGCACGGCAGCAGTAGTGGCAGTAGCGGCTTTGCCCACATTGCCAAAGCCCATGTACCAGGGTATGATCACTTCACATTCGTCGCCCACTACCATGTTTTGTAGCGCCACAGCCAAGCCATAGATCGTGCGGTCTGTTTCACTACGGTAGATCGTTAGTCGTGTGGGTGTTTCGGTTTGGAAATTGTCTTCGATCACTTGGTCTCGTATCAGCGACTTCATGATGTAGTGCACATCTACCCGCGATGTAGAGATGGGATATACTTCGCCTTCGCCAAGCTTATTCCACTTCATCATTACATGTCCGCTGATGCCGTCCATGCTCACTTTGCGGTATTCGCTATTCTTTTCATATTCGGCAAAAGCAGCATTGTTGTCAATATGCCTTTGTGTCTCTGCATTCATTTCTTTCTTGCACGATGCTGTTGCAATCAGCAGGCCGATGATGGCTAGCAAGGGAAGATAGATTCTGCTTATTCTCTTCATTATTGTATTTGTTTCAGAAGTTTCTTCATAGATACGGCTTCGCCAATGATGGCTTGCAGATCGTCTATAGCTATTCGCTCTTGCTCCATGCTATCGCGATGGCGTATGGTTACTGTATTGTCTTCGAGCGTCTGATGATCTATAGTGATACAGAAGGGGGTGCCTATGGCATCTTGGCGGCGATAGCGCTTACCGATCGAGTCTTTCTCGTCGTATTGGCATGCAAAGTCGAAGCGTAGATTCTTTACTATCTCTTGTGCCTTTGTGTCGAGACCGTCCTTGCGTACTAGCGGTAGTACGGCGAGCTTGACTGGTGCTAGGGCAGCTGGCAAGCGTAAAACGACACGTATGTCGCCAGACTCGGTCTTCTCTTCGTCGTAAACGCCAAAGAGGATCGACAAGAACATGCGGTCTAAGCCAATAGAGGTCTCTACAACGTATGGCACATAGCTCGATCCCAGCTCGGGGTCGAAGTATTGCAGCTTCTTGCCACTAAACTCTTCGTGACGCTTCAGGTCGAAGTCGGTACGGCTGTGTATGCCCTCCACCTCTTTGAAACCAAATGGCATTTCGAATTCGATATCCGTTGCCGCATTGGCATAGTGAGCAAGCTTGTCGTGGTCGTGAAAGCGGTACTTTTCGCTGCCGAAGCCTAGTGCAAGGTGCCACTTGAGGCGTAACTCTTTCCAGCGTTCGTACCATTGGAGCTCTTCACCTGGGCGTACAAAGAACTGCATCTCCATCTGTTCGAACTCCCTCATGCGGAATATGAACTGGCGGGCTACAATCTCGTTGCGGAAGGCTTTCCCTATCTGACAGATGCCGAAGGGAATCTTCATGCGTCCGGTCTTCTGCACATTTAGAAAGTTTACGAAAATTCCCTGTGCAGTCTCAGGGCGTAGATATACCTTCATCGCACCATCGGCAGTAGAGCCCATTTCGGTGCCAAACATGAGGTTGAACTGACGCACCTCAGTCCAGTTTCGCGTGCCACTTACTGGGCAAGCAATTTCGGCATCGACGATGATCTGTCTAAGCTCATCGAGATTCGAGTCGTTTAGAGCATCGGCAAAGCGTTTGTGCCAGCCGTCGCGTTGCTCCTGATAGCCCATTACACGTGGGTTGGTGGCACGGAATTGAGCCTCGTCGAAGGCATCGCCAAAACGTTTGGCTGCCTTCGCCACTTCCTTGTTAATCTTCTCGTCGATCTTTGCTAGGAAGTCTTCGATGAGTACATCGGCACGATAGCGCTTCTTGGAGTCTTTATTGTCGATCAATGGATCATTGAACGCATCGACGTGTCCCGAAGCTTTCCAAATCGTGGGGTGCATAAAGATTGCCGAGTCTATACCCACCACATTCTCGTTGAGTAGGGTCATGCTCTGCCACCAATAGTCTTTGATGTTTTTCTTAAGCTCCGATCCGTACTGCCCATAGTCATATACGGCTGCAAGCCCATCGTAGATTTCAGACGACTGGAATACAAAGCCGTATTCTTTGCAGTGAGATACTATTTTTTTGAAGAGTTCGTCAATTTGTGCCATTGTTTCTGTTTGATAATAGTCATATTCTGCACCATTGTGGTGCCGTAGTAATGGGATACTATTTCTCCCAAATGCAAAAGTAAGCATTATTTTGCTGCTATTTCAGTAACTTTGCACCTAAATAGAAGGATAATGCAGTTTAGCGACGAAGAAAAAGAGCTCATCTTGGGGCAAATCGACAAGCCCGTCTTTCGCCTTATAGGGGAAGTGGCCGATAAAATAGGTGTCGAAGCCTACGTTGTGGGTGGCTTTGTGAGAGATATATTCCTTCGTAGAGTGTCGAAAGACATAGATATTCTCTGCGTAGGGCCAGGCATAGAACTGGCGCGCTCGGTAGCCAAGGAGCTGGGGCGTGGTGCCAAGCTCTCGGTATTTGCAAGCTTCGGTACTGCACAGGTCAAGTATAAGGGCCACGAACTCGAGTTTGTGGGTGCTCGTAAAGAGAGCTACTCGCGCCATAGCCGCAAACCTATCGTAGAAGATGGTTCGCTCGAAGATGACCTAAGCCGCCGCGACTTTACGATCAATGCACTTGCAGTATCACTCAATGAGCGTAGCTTTGGCAAGCCCATCGACTTATTCGATGGTATGTGCGACCTCGACGAGGGGATACTGCGTACACCTCACGACCCAGATATTACATTTAGCGATGATCCGTTGCGTATGATGCGTGCCATACGCTTTGCTTCGCAGCTTGGCTTCTTTTTGGCTTCTGAAACTTTCGAGGCGATCGAGCGTAATGCCGAGCGTATCGAAATCGTATCGGCCGAGCGAATTATAGTAGAGCTCAATAAAATAATGGAATCGCCCAAGCCATCGATAGGACTGGAGCTCTTTGAGCAAACGGGACTGATGAAGATCTTGATGCCCGAGCTCTATGCCCTCAAAGGTGCCGTAACGGTAGATGGGGTGGGGCATAAAGACAATCTGGCGCATAGCTACCGCGTGCTAGACAACCTGGCGGCAAAAAGCGACGACCTTTGGCTGCGCTGGGCTGCTCTCTTGCACGATATAGGTAAGGCTCGTAGCAAACGCTTCGTAAATGGCCAGTGGACTTTTCACAATCACGATTTTGCTGGCGCTAAGATGCTTCCAAAGATCTTCAAACGTATGCGACTGCCGCTCGACTCGAAGCTGAAGTACGTGCAGAAGATCGTACAGCTGCATATGCGCCCTCAGGTATTGGTCGATGACGGTGTAAGCGACTCGGCTGTACGCCGCTTACTATTCGAGGCTGGCGACGATGTCGACGACCTAATGCTGCTTTGCCAAGCAGATATCACGAGCAAGAATCCGCAGCGTGTGCAGCGCTATCTCGATAACTACAAGCTAGTAGAACGCAAGTTTCGGGAGATCGAGGCCAAAGATCGCATCCGACAGTTTCAGCCTCCTGTTAGTGGCGAAGAGATCATGAGCACTTTTGCGCTCAGCCCCTCTCCTGTAGTGGGGCAGATCAAAGAGGCAATCAAAGACGCCATCCTCGATGGCAAGATCCCCAACGAATACGAAGCTGCCTACCAGTTTATGCTCAAAAAGGCGGTGTCGCTAGGGCTCAAGCCCGTAGATAACCCCAGCCAGGATTAGCCTGCTAGCCAGCACCCGAAAGACAAAGCTGCTATCGCCACGCAAGCAGATCTGCCTGCTACGCAAGTATTGTTTTCTCCGATCAATGCTATTGCTTGCTATGTCGTACGCCGAACTTTCTGACTGGGGAAGAGTGGATCACACTGCTAGGAGGCGGGATTGCAAATTCTTTACAAGATCAAAGGCTGGGATTTGCAATCCAATGCCAAACAAAGTGCTTTGGTACAGAATTGTACCAAGAAAGAGGTAGAGTAGCGAAAAATAGGGCAAAAACTGCCCGCTCCTTGCGTTATTTGCGTACGAAGTAACAGTTGACTCAAAATAACGGATTTTCACAATCGGCTGATTGTCAGAGTTTTGGCAAAATCAATGAAAAAACACTCCAGAAAAACATGCCTCAAGTCGTGGTCAAACATAAGGTGTTTTGAAGGAAACACCTTGTGTTCAGAAAAAAACACCTTGTGTTTTAGAAAAAAGACCTTATGTTTTGAGTGGAAACACCTTTGGTAGTGAAATGAAGCTCAAAAAGATGATTTTCTTTGCTCCTAGATCCAAAATTAGCCTCCCTTTTGAATGAGTGGCTTTTAGTACGAAAATAGACCAAAATCCTGTTCTCTTGCTATTGTGGAAACTCCCATTATTTCGAAGTATGAGTCAATTATCTTAACGTGAGTTCGATCTAAGCAATTTGTATTTCGTTCGTTTTTCTGATGCTTTACAGATTAAGCGCTGGTTTTTCACGCCTTCGACAGCGATTAGCCTGCTTTTTTATAGACATCTGATATTTAGCTTCTTATGATTGATGTTTCACAGATTTGTGTGACGCATTGCAGCAGTTGAGCAGCAATACCATCCCCAACGGGGATGTGGGCTGACGCAAGAAAGCCAGATCGTAGATCGATGAATCGTCCTTCACATGCCATATCAATAATCTAAGTGTTCTATTCTATTTGTGTGACTCTGAAATGAATCACACACGCTGACGCTTTGTAGAAGTCCGGATAAGGCTCGCTTGTGCAAGTGTTAGATATAAGTAAAGGCCGTATCAAACAGTATGTTTGATACGGCCTTTACTGTCGGGGTCTCAGATCGCTTATCTCCCGAAGAGACCTATTCTGAGTTAGCTCCACACTGCAAGTATGCAGGCTTCGTGCCAACTTACTTCATGATCTTAAACATCTTGCTTCCGCTATCGCTTACGATTACTACTACGTATGCACCAGGAGCTGCAGTCAGAGCCCTATTGTGCGAGTCGACAAAGTTGAGTTCTACAATTTTCTCACCCTTCATGTCGAAGATCATCGCCTTGGCTTTTCCTGGAGCCATCAAGTGGAGGTTTCCATCTTGCTTTGAGTAGTAGGCTGCGTATAGATGGTCGTCCTTTACGTCTTCTACACCTACCGTATTGGTCTTGGTCCAGAATACAGGGATGAGGCATGGCTCGCCTAGGCTAAATGAATTGCCGTAGATAGCAAATAGTTTTACCTTGCTGTCTGGCAATGCTTGTAGCTGATTGCTGTAGAGGCGTTGTGAGTAGCCAATGTAGACCTTAAATTCGGCAGCATCTTTGTCGAGTATCGTGTAAGTAGCGTTTGGAGCTACTGCTAGGTTGTGCAGGTTTTCTGGAAATTCGATCAGGTCCATAAAGATGGGTACCCCTTCGATTCCTGTTTCGGCATTCAGCTCGGCAAAGTTTTGAGCTTTGAAGGTCTTGAAGTTGTACGCGATGTCGAGGGTGTCTTGATCCATACTGCGGTCGAGTAGGAATACGAGGTTATTGTCCATTTCGACAAGCTGACCGCGCATTTTCGTTACTACCTGCTGATTGTCTGGAATGATCTTGTGTTGGTAGCTGTAGTAGCGTGGGTCATCTACCAAGATTCCTTTCTTGCCTTCGAGTAGGTATTTCTGCGCTCTGTACCTTTCGAGCATATTCACATTGATACGATTCTCTTCGGTATTGTCAATTGGAGTTACTTCATAAAACTTACCTACTTCGGCATTTTTTAGTGCTGCAAGTCCCTTGATGCTTTCGATGGGTTTTACCGTGAAGTCTATTTTGCGAATCAGCTTCTCTGGTCCCCATACTTGTTCGGTACCTACGTGCTTCAGTTCTATCTCGAGTTGGTGATCGCCAGCCGAGATGTTTTCGATCTTAGCTACATAGTCTTCGGGGATGGCAGAGATCTTCTTCACTACCTCGCCGTCTAGCCTTACCTCGATGTAGCTATTAAACATGTCTGTCCATTCGCCTGGGGTGTCTGGGTCTGCTAGCCCAAACTCGCCTCTGAAGTCGGGCGAAAATGTGAGGTAGTTATTGCTCGTCTGATAGCCATCGTATAGGTCCATCATGATGCGAGCCGGTGTATTGAAGTCGTCATTGTGAGTCACTCTCAGTGCGTCTATCAATATGCGCTGTCCTTTCTTGTCGCTCTCTGGTGGATCTGGTAGATAGCGAATGCGGAAGCGTGTTGGTTCGAAGGTTTCTACCGAGTACTCAACTACTTCTGGCTTGGCTGGCATAGAGAATTTTTGGAATGCCCAGGTCGCTCCTTGGTCTGTAGAATACTCAAATCGCCAGCCGTCGGGAGTGAATAGTCCATCCTGACCGAAGGCTACGGCTTCGAAACTTACTTTGTTTGCTCCCTCTGGTAGGTCGTCGAGCATCTCGAAAGTTGTGCAGCCATCTTCGTTGACGTGCGAGCGATAGGCCTTTAGTGCCAAAGCTTTCTTGCCTTCGGGAATGGTGCGCAGAGGGTTGTTTTCTATTTTGGCATTGATGCATTTCCAGCGAATGCCGTTGATGGTAATGATTTCTTCATCGTAGTTGTCTTTGACTACGTCCTCGAAATCGGTTTTGTACACGAAGTTATTGTAAGTAACTGTTTCTGCTCTCGGGTTTGTGGGATTTGCTGTGCTAGCTTTTTGGGCTTTTAGCTGCGGTGGCAGTAAAAGAAGTGTCAAAGTAAGGAAGCACCATGTGCGTGTTTGTTTTTTTCATAGGATATGTGTTGTTGTGGTTTATGATCTATGAAGACCCATACAAAGGTAAGAAAAGCTTTTGTAGCGTCATTCATGATATCCTGCAATTTGCTCGAATTTTTCTCCTCTTTTTATAAAATAAGAGCTTTTTAGAAACTTTATAATGATGAAAGCCTGCAGGAAAACGGCTTTTCCTTGCAGGCTTTCATCAATAGGTCGGTCTGGGTGCAGCTACTCGTTCGAAAGCTCCCTTGCACCATCCGAGATCTGAACTTGGTAGAGTAGGGGCTTGTGCCCAAACTCTTGCTCGAAGGCTCTAGTTGCTTCTCCTACAAAGCTTTCGTAGAGCTCCTCTCGTAGCAGATTGATGGTGCAGCCTCCAAATCCTCCACCCATCACTCGGGCTCCGCTTACGCCTTTCTGTTCGGCAAAGCGTACCAAGAAATCGAGCTCGGGGCAGCTCACTTCGTAGAGTTTGCTCATACCCCAGTGTGTCTGATACATCTTGGCACCTACAGTTTCGTAGTCGTCGGCTTCCAATGCTACACAGACGTCTTCTACTCGCTTTACCTCTTCGATGACGTATTTGGCGCACAGGTAGTCTTCGTCGCTAATGAGAGGACGAGCCTCCTCGAGCATCTCGAGGCTTGCTTGGCGAAGGAATTGTACTTGGCTATGCTTGCTGGCTATTGCTGCTACAGCAGCTTCGCAGCTCTCACGCCTACGGTTGTATGCCGAGTCTGCCAGTTGATGCTTCACTCGCGTATCAAGCAAGATCAGCTTGTATCCTTGTGGATCGAAGGGGTAGTATTGATACTCCATCGTCATGCAGTCGAGTCGCATTAGCTTGCCAGCCTTGCCTAAGAGGGAGGCAAACTGATCCATGATGCCACACTTTACGCCTACGTAATTGTGTTCGGTGGCTTGTCCTATACGAGCCAGCTCGAAGCGATCGATGCCGAAGCTGTGTAGCCGATCGAGGGCAAAGCCGAAGCAGCTCTCGAGTGCTGCCGACGAGCTCATGCCTGCTCCGAGGGGTACATCGCCAGCAAATACGGCATCGAAGGGCAGTACGTCGTAGCCCCGCTTGATCAGCTCGCGACAGACGCCAAAGACGTATCGCGCCCATTGCTCTTGAGGGGCATCGGCTTCGTCGAGACCGAAGCTACACTCCTCGTCGAGGTCTATCGAGTAGAGCCTCACCTTCTTGCTTTCGGGGGATAGCTGTATCATACAGGAGATCCCTTTGTCGATTGCTCCTGGGAATACGTAGCCACCGTTGTAGTCGGTGTGTTCGCCTATCAGGTTGATTCGTCCAGGCGAAGTGAATATACGCCCTTCTGCTGCGAAGCGTTCTCTAAAGGCTGCTTTGATCCTATCTGTAGTCATAGTCTAGTAGCTTAATTCGTCTATTTTAGGATCTGCACCAAAGCGATTTTCTTGCCTTTCGCCCTCTGTGAAAAACCAAACGAGTAGGAGGATACTGCCCACTAAGGGGATCAGTGAGATGAATATCCAGCCGCCACCCTTGCCTAGATCGTGAAGTCGGCGTACTGTTACTGACAATCCAGGTAGGAAACTTACTATAGAGAATAGACTGCTGAGACCAGCAAATAAGAAGTAAGAGCCACCGATCTGTGCCGTTTCGAAATCGATGCTCGAAAACATAGGTATCAGAAAGACGAGCGAGATGATAGATTGAAAGAGTACAAAGCTCCAGTACTCTTTGCGGCGAGCACGACCATTGAATGTAGCATACTTGTACCAGCACGATACGAAGTGTTGCCAAAGACTTTTCTGTTGCATAGTTTTGTTTTGTCGATTAATAGATGATTACTCGGGTAGCTGGCGTACCTTATAGCCTATGAGGGCATAATAGAGTAGGTAGGCCTCGCCTACGATTACGATGAGCCAGGTCCAATGCCAAGAGCCCAATGCGTCTGCCAATAGTCCTTGTGCAAAGGGGAGTATGGCTCCACCTACTATACCCATCATGAGGGCTCCAGTGCCTTTGGCTGTGTATTTGCCTAGCTTGTCGATAGCAAGTGCAAAGATGGCTGGCCACATGATCGAGTGGAAAAGACCTACGAAGATGAGTACATACGGACTGCGTATGAGCATAGCCAATGCTACCAAGATGCCAGCTACGATGCTCGAGAAGGCGAGCTGTGTCTGAGCCGAAACCTTGCTGATGAAACTTCCAACGAAGCGGCCTATTAGCATACCTAACCAATACATCGACGCCAATTTGGCGGCCGATTTGATGTCGAATCCGTGGTCGCCCGTAGCAAATAGATTGATATTGGCTCCCACACAAACCTCTACACCTACATATACAAAGATGGCGAGCACACCAAGCCTCAGGTGGCTAAAGCTCCAGACGCTCTTTTCGAGCTTCTCGTCGGCAGCCACTGTGGTGCCTTGTATGTCGGGCAGGTTGAGCTTATTGACCGAGAAGGTGAGAATCAGCACAAAGAGCAAGAGTAGCGCCAAGGGGATGAAGAGTGAATCGACGGCAATCTCGGAGCCTGTAGCGCCCTTGAATATCAAGTATGCTACGAAGAGAGGCCCCAGCGTGGTCATGATCGAATTGCCCGTACCCGCAATCGATTGGCGCTGTACGCCAGTGGTGCCCTTTACGTCGCAGGCTACTACATAGGGATTGACCGACGACTGCAAGAAGGTAAGCCCAGCCCCAGTAATGAACGAGCCAGCAATGAATATAAAGAAACTTAGTGGTAGGGTGATGGTCCCAAACTGGAAGTCGAGTGGCCATTTCTCGAATTGGATTGCCGATAGTTCGAAGGCTCCTAAGCCCAAGAATAGTACTATAAGCCCTACGATTAGTGTGCCTTTGTAGCCGCGCTTCTGCAGGGTGTTGGCTGCTGTAGGCCCCATGACGAGGTAGGCGAGGAAGAAAGCAAAGGTTAGTAGGGTGGCAAAGGTGTTTTTAAGTGCACCTGCACCCTGTAGATAGGCTTCCTGAAGTGGAGCTTGAAACTGTTGGTTGATGCTTGTAATAAAGCCTATCAAAGCCATCAGTATCACCATGGCAATGAAAGGCACGGTGTAGTTGATTTTTTGTTGATTCGCTTGCATTATTATTATGATTTATTGATTTTTTTTTGCTGGGTGTTCGATCGTATGCTGTCGTGCTTTACTCTTCTGTCTCGGATAGGAAAAAGCGAAAGACCGTTGTGCTTTCAAAGACTTCGCCCGGGCGTAGTATGCAGCTCGGATAGTCGGGGCGGTTTGGATTATCGGGGAAGTGTTGCGTTTCGAGGCATAGTGCCGATTGTGCTGGGTAGCGCTCGCCATACTTGCCGCGCATATTACCCGTCATCCAGTTGCCTGTGTACAGCTGCACAGCAGGCTGGTCGGTATAGACTTCCATCGTGATCCCCGTCTGTGGCGATGTGCATCTTGCTGCAAAGCCGAGCTCAGCCTCTTTCTTGTCGAGTACATAGCAGTGATCGTATCCACGACCGATCTTGAGCTGTTCGAAGTCTTCGTCGATACGTGCCCCGATCGGGCTTGCTTTACGGAAGTCCATCGGTGTATCAGTTAGGTCTTGTGGTGCACCCACGGGTATTGCTGTATGGTCGGTAGGTAGGTAGCGACTGGCAGCCATCTCCAAGATGTGATCGTGAATGCTTGCTACACCATGCCCCGAGAGATTGAAGTAGCTATGATTGGTAAGGTTGATGGGGGTCGCTTTGTCGCTTTCGGCTTTTATCTCTACGATCAGTTCATCGTCGTCGCTAAGCATATATACGAGCTCTACTTGCAGATTGCCCGGGAATCCTTCTTCGCCATCGGGCGATAGGTAGCTCAGCTTGATACGGTTTGCGGAGAGCTGCTCGGCATCCCACACCACCGAGTTGAAGGCCTTGATGCCTCCGTGCAGCGAGTTGGGACCGTTGTTGCAAGCCAATTGGTAGCTTTTGCCATCGAGGCTAAACTTCCCTTGAGCAATCCGATTGGCAAAGCGTCCACATAGCGCTCCGAAGTATTGTTCTTCGCTATCGATGTAATCTTGGAGCGAATCGTGGCCTAGCAGTAGGTCCACTTTCTTGCCCTCTCTCGAAGGCATCGTAAGGGCTACGAGCTTGGCTCCTTGGTTGATTAGGCAGAGCTCATTGCCTCTCTTATTGCGTAGGCAATAGAGTTTCACCTCTTTGCCGTCAATAGTTCCTTCGAAGCGCTTGGGGTCTAAGCTTGACATGTCTTTCTATAAAGTAAACAGGTTTGTTACTGGCTCTTCGCTACGCCATTTGTTAGGCTTCGCTATGCCATATCTCCGTAAAAGTAAGAAAATTAGCCCAAACCCCGTGTAGTCTGGCAATTTTTTACTCTAGAGTTGCTGCTCTCTGCTGTGTGAATTGATCCGGTTTTCTTAGATTTGTTCCATTCTAACATCTAAAAATTACGTTATTATGAAGAAGTTATTGTTTCTTATCGTCTGCTTTATAGCCACTTATCCCGCTTTTTCTCAGGAACCCGATCGGGAGAAAAGTCTGGTGGATGCCACTTATTATTTTGCTCAGATAGAGCAAGTTCTGTATTACTTTGGCGGAAACGGACGTATCGGAATTGATTTTGGCAATCTTCCCGAAGAGCTTCTTCCAGCCAAGCTGGAAATGAAAGGACGTGCGACGAAGCTGAGGAGCATCGCCGAGGTTTTGAATATTATGTCGGAAAACGGCTGGGAGATTGTCAATACTCAAGTTTTTGGACTGCCAAATGACAAAAATCCCGGCGCTTTTTATCTGATGAGGAAGAAGCGAGAATAAATTGCCGTAGCTTGCGATTCATACAAATTGAAAAGAGGGTGTGTCAAATATTTGACACACCCTCTTGGTGAAACTGCGGTCTCAATGCTTATGCAATAAGCTGTTGAGGGCTCTCTTAGAAGTGTACGTTGAGCGTTGCCAATGCACTAATGTCTTCGTTCTGATTGTCGTAGAAAGCTGTTAAACCTGCAGCAAGAGTTTTGTTGAAACGGTATTCGTAAGCGGCTTGTGCACCCCAAGAAAACCTCACATGAGATCTTGTAATGATATCTGTCTGTGAATTGTTGTTAGGACTGTAAATATAGACGTGCTGACGAGTTGCTACTCCATAGTTCGCAGCGATTAGGAAGTCGTGTCTGCTATCTTCCCAAATCAGCTTTACTGGGCTAAAGCCAGCATAAGCTTTCGTATTGCTTAGGCTGCCAGCTTCGTGCTTCTCGTATGGGCTGTCGGTGTACATATCCACCAATATTAGTGTAGGAGCACCTCCCGTTGCATTGGAATGGGTAGTGGAAAACTCCTTATTCATCTGAGTAGAGTGATTGAAGCTAATACCAACTTCTAGAACATCGTCCAATAAACGCTTGCCTACAGAAAATCCGCTGGCAAATCCATTTTTCATAAATTCTGCCGAAGAGAAACCTACACCGGCTTTTAGTACCCAATCATTCTTGCTAATTGAGCTGTTTTCTTGAGCATTTGTGATGTTGCTTAGTCCCAAACCAATGAGTACGAAGAGGAGGGTTTTCTTAAGGGAGAGTGTGTTGAGTTTTTGCATTTTTCTTTGTGTTTTTTATAGTGATAGTAATTGTTGTATATCTGCTTCTAAAAGCTTATTAAAAGTGTAGACCCTTAATGAGATTGCTTGTAAAACGGTTGCAAAGGTATTTTTTTTTTTTTGTGCAAATTTTTGCTTGTTTTGCTGTGATTTTTTTTAGTTTATACTCATAGGGTTTAAATGATTCAGCGTTTTGGGACACTCATCTGCCCTTTTTTTAGCTTGCTGTTTTGCCCATGTGTGATACAGCATTCTGTGGAATTTTGGTGGAGCTTGTTTAGTATCTGTGACACAAAAAAAAGCCCAAACTCTTTTCAATAAAGAGTTTGAGCTTTTAAGTCGGGGTACCAGGATTCGAACCTGGGACCCCCTGCTCCCAAAGCAGGTGCGCTAACCGGACTGCGCTACACCCCGAGATCGTCTCGATAGGAAAATCAAAGATTGCTGTTGTTTTTTCTTCGAAACTGCTGCAAAGGTAAGCAAAGTTTTGAATCCTGCAAGCGTTTCGTCATTTTTCTTCAAGAAAAACGATCGGTAACAGAAAATATCTAGCTCTTGTTACGGCTGAGGATTGCTGCAGGGGCGCCTAGCGAGGGGCGCCCCTACGGTAGAAGTTTGTATCCTTATAGCTTATGTAGGAATAGTCTCGCCACACTTTTGTGGTAGCGGCTACTCAGGTCGATACGGTTTTGCTCGAGCTCCTGCAGCTGATTGAGCTCATTGAGGTAGTTGATCATGTTTATCTGCCCCGCTTGAAGCGCTTTGTTGAGTAGCTCGAGCGCTTTGTCTTGGCTTTGGAACTGATCGTAGGATTCTAAGGTAGCTTTGAGCCTCTGGGCTTCCTTGTAATCTTGCATATACTGCACCGACATATCCATTTGGAGCTTGCTCTTGCTCTGCTCTGCGTATTTTGCTTCGGCACGAGCCAGTTTCACACCATTCGAATTGGAGAATAGCGGGATAGACAAGCCTACTACAAAGCCATTGAAAGCAACTCGAGGCTCCGTATTGCGTCGGTAGCCAAGCTCTATCTTGGGCCATCCCTGCATCTTGGCGCTAGCTACTGCGCTTTGGGCTGCCCGCGTCTCTTCGTCTGAGGCTTTTAGCGTCGCAAGTTCTCGCTCTGCAGTTTGCCATAGCCCTTCGTAGCTATCGAGGCTTTGCATCTCGGGGAAGTCTGTAGGCATGTTGCTAAACTGCTTAGCACCATTGAGCAGTACCAGCTTGCGTAGGGTAGATTCGATATCGAGAGCTAAGATCTGAAGCTCGCTATTCGCGTTTAGATTGGCTACTTGAATACTCCTCAGGTCGAGTATGCTCGACTGCCCTTTCTCGACATTCTGCTCATACTTGCTTAGTAGCTCTTGCGTGATGGATAGCTTCTGCTTGCGGATTTCGTGCTGCTTTCTGAGGGCTATCAGATCGAGGCATAGCTCTTTGGCTTCTAAAAGGATGCGTTGGCGCTCGGCTTGTAGGCGCAAGTTGCTTGCGCTTTTCTTTTGCTTGATCTCTTTGGCTCGTGCTAGGTAGAGCCCAGGGAAGTCAAACTCTTGGCTCAGTACCATTTCGCTGACCTGCTCTTTGCCGTCGTCCTTGTTCCAAAGGTGAGCATAAGAGATGCGTGGGTCGCTGAGCCTATTCGTTGTGCTTTGCTCGGCTATTTCGCGTTCAGCCAGATACTTGGCCTTCTGTAGCTCGGGATTGTTTAGCTCTATTTCTTGTAGCACTTGGGCTATGGATTGCTCTTGAGCTTTTGCCGATAGTGCTGCAGCTATCGTTAGTAGCAAGGCAATGAGCAGTTTGAGGCTGTATGCTTTATTGTGATTCGTATTATTCATTGTCGTTTCTGTTTGATCTGTTGTTGCCATTGTTCCTTTTGGCTTTCCATTTGCTAAAGGCGGTATAGACGATGGGAATGATAAAAGCATTGAGGAGAGTCGATGTGAGTAGCCCTCCCAAGATCACCTGAGCCATAGGGCGCTGTATCTCGTTGCCAGGCTTCTCGCCTCCAAAGGCTAGGGGAGCCAGAGCGAGTGCCGAGGTGAGTGCCGTCATCAGGATAGCAATGAGCCTATCCGACGAGCCCTTGCGAATGCGCTCCTCGATACTAAGCTCGGGGCGTCGCTTCTCTAGTAGCTTGTAGCGTCCTATGAGCAGCATCCCGTTTCGTGTAGCGATGCCAAATAGCGATATAAAGCCGATGATGGCAGGTATGCTCACTTGCTGTGAGGTAACGAGTAGTGCAAAGACGCCTCCTATCAATGCCAAGGGTAGGTTGATGAGGATGATACTGACCTCTGTCCAATCGTGGAATTGATAAAATAGCAGTAGGAATATGATGGCAATGGAGAGCAGGGAGCTGAGCAGAAGAATGCTGCTGGCACGCTGTTCGCTCTCGAACTGTCCGCCATACTCTATGTGATATCCTTCGGGCAGTGCTTGCATGCCCGCTACTTTGTCTTGGATATCGTTTACTACGCTTCGTAGGTCACGCCCAGCCACATTGGCAGAGACTACGACCTTGCGCTGCAGTTGCTCACGGTTGATGGTGTTTGGCCCAGCAGAGGAGAGTATATCTGCAACGCTGGCTAGGGGTACCTTCTGCCCCGATGAGGTGTCGATGAGCAGTTCGCCTATTTTCTCTGCCTCGTTGCGATCCTCTATCGGCAAGCGTACGGTGAGGTCGAAGATCATATTGCCATCGTATATCTGCGATACAGATTCGCCAGCTAGGACTACAGCTATAAACTCTGCAAACTCTGCTAAGCTAATGCCGTGGCTAGCCAATAGGTGGCGCTTGGGTACGATCTTGAGTTGGGGGCGTTCGATCTGTTGCTCTACGTTGAGGTCGCTAATGCCTTTTACAGACGCTATCTCACCCTCGATGCGCTTGCCGAGTGCGAATAGACGTTTCAGGTCTGGCCCGAATAGCTTGATGGCAATATTGGTGCGGCTACCGCTCAGCATGGCATCGATACGGTGGCTGATCGGTTGGCCTATCTCTATATTCACGCCCGTAAGTTGATCGAGCTTATGCCTTACTTCGGCCACAAATGCAGCACGCTTTCTTCCTCTGAGTACAAAGGGTGCTTCTATCTCGGAGGTATTGATCCCCAAGGCATGCTCGTCTAGTTCGCTTCTACCCGTCTTGCGAGCTACGGTCTGTATCTCTGGTACCTCCAGTAGCAAAAGCTCTGCTCGGCGGCCTATCTTGTCGCTCTCTTCGAGCGAGATGCCTGGCATACTACTGATATTGATAGTCAGAGAGCCTTCGTTGAAAGAGGGTAAGAAGTTGTGCCCGAAGGTAAAGAAGACAAAGAGCGACACGACGAAGAGCGACACGATCGCTATTACGATAGCCTTGCCTCGTGCCAAGGCCCAATCCAACACTTTGGCATAAGCCTCGTTGAGCTTGCGAGCAATTTTGGGTTCACGATAGGCTTCTTCCTTTTTGCTACCCAGCAGTAGGGTACAAAGTACCGGTGTGAGTGTAAGGGCTATAAGCGTAGAGGCAAAAAGTGCCACTATAAAGGCTATACCGAGTGGAAATAGCATACGACCCTCCATACCCGATAGGAAAAATAGGGGTACGAAGCTGACAACGATGATCAGTGTCGAATTCAGTATCGGCATTCGAACCTCGCTGCTGGCTTCAAATACGACTTGCTTGATGCTCAAGCGCTGTTCCTTGGGCAAGAGACGGTTTTGCCTCAAGTGTCGCAGCACATTCTCTACATCGACTATGGCGTCATCGACTAGCGAACCGATGGCTATCGCCATACCACCGAGGCTCATCGTATTGATGCCGAGACCCATATACTGCATTACCAGTATGGTAACGAGCAGCGAGATGGGAAGTGTAACGAGCGAGATAATGGTGCTACGGATCTTGCCTAAGAAAAGGAAGAGTATGATCACTACAAAGATGGAACCCTCCAAGAGCGAACGTCCCACATTGTCTACTGCGCTATCGATGAAGCGGCTTTGCTTGAAGATGTCGTTCGAAACGTGTACACCAGCGGGCAAGCCTTGCTCGAGGCTTTCGATGGTCGTGTCGAGCTCTTTGGTTAGCTTCAGCGTATTTACGTTGGGCTGTTTGCTCACGGTTAGCAATACAGCCTCTTGGCCTCGCTCCGAGGCGAGCCCAAGCTTGGGTTCTTTGCTCCCGATCCCTACTTCGGCAATATCTGAGATGAGTATGGGGCCCTCGGGGGTATTCTTTACCAGCCCTTCTCCGATCGTTTCGGGATCGTCGCTAGCCAAAATGCCTCTGATGAGGTACTCCTGTCCATATTGATACAGTGTGCCCCCATTGCTGTTTTGATTGATGCCTCGGCTTGCCTTTAGTAGTTCGTCGAGCGATATGCCATAGTGCTTCATGCGCATCAGATCGGGTGCTATCTGGTACTCTTTGATGTCTCCACCGATCACAGAGACCTGAGCTACTCCAGCTACAGATAGCAATCGGGGCCTTACTACTCGGTCTGCCAGCGTGCGGAGGTCGAGCATGGAGCTGCTATCCGAGCTGAGCGATACGATCATGATTTCGCCCATGATGGAGCTCTGCGGAGCGATGATGGGTCGGCCTACGTTCTTTGGCAATTGCTCATTGACTACACTCAGCTTTTCGGCTACGAGCTGTCGGGCATCGAGTATGTCGCTACCCCAGTCAAATTCGACCCACACGATAGAGAATCCCGTGGTCGATGAAGAGCGTACGCGCCTCACGTTGGTGGCGCCGTTCATAGCTGCTTCTACGGGGTAGGTGATCAGTTGTTCTACTTCCTCGGGAGCCATTCCGTTTGCTTCGGTCATGACTACTACCGTAGGAGCGTTGAGATCTGGGAATACATCTACATCGGCCTGTCTGGCTTTGAAGAATCCTCCCACCAAGAGCAGTACAGCTGCCGCCAGTATGGTGGCTCGTCTGCTTATCGAGAATTGAATGATTTTGTTCAGCATATTCCTCTTCTCCTATCTGCTTAGTGCGTATGTCCTGGGATGGTGGCAGTGGCCGACGATAGCTTCACGAGGATGGCGCCCTTGCTTACCACGTAGTCGCCAGCTTTGAGTCCCTCAAGTATCTCTACCTCCTTGCCGTTGTTTTGCCCCAGGCTTACCTTCTGCTTTTTGTAGCCTTCCTCATCGAGTTGCACATATACAAAGTACTGTCCCTCCTCTTCGGTAAGGGCACTACGTGGCACTACGATGCAATTGAGCTTGGGGCGGCAGATGAGCTGTACATCTACCAGCGACCCTGCTCTTAGGCCGCCTCTATTGATGAAGGAGAATGTAACGGGTACAAAATAGGAGTTGGCTCCTGCCGATTGCCCCACCGATAGTAACTTTCCACCAAGCGAATCGAGCTGGTAAACCGAGTTGCTATACGAAGTCTTGAAGTTTGCCGAGCGTATTTGGTGCAGCTGTTCGTAGTTTCGCTCCGATACTTCGGCACGTAGCATAAGCTCTTTGTTTTGGCTTATCTGCATCAGCGCCTGCCCTTCCTGCACGTAGTCTCCTTCCTGCACCAGTACGGCTTTGATGTAGCCTGTGATAGGAGCTGTAGCGCTTTGCATTCCACCCTTGCCGTGGCGGCTTGTCGATTCGTAGCGTAGCTTGGCCATCTCGTAGGCTTGCTTGCTATTAGTCAGTTCGCTTGCTGTTGCTATTTTTGCTTCGGCAAGCGGCAGCAACCTTTCGTACTCTTTCTTGGCCAGTTCGTAGGCTATCTGTGCTTCGCGACTGGGGTCGTTTTGCGAGGTTGCCGTTACAGAGATGCCGAGTAGCCTCTCCCCTTTACTCACGCTCATGCCCTCGGTGCGGTTGCGGTCAAATCGTACTACCCCGCTATAGGGTGCTACAGCTGTAGCCTCACCACCCTGAGTGGCTACGAGCTTGCCACTGCAGTTGATGATGTGATTAAACTCTTTTGGCTCTATCTTTTTGACCTTTATGCCTGCCGCTCTAGCCTTTTCGGCGGCTATGATTATCTCATCGCCATAGGCAAAGTCTTCGTCGTGGTGATGGTGTTCGATGCTCGTTTTTTCGTTGTGCTCGTCGGCACTGTGCTCATGTCCTTCATGCTCGTGGTCATGGTCATGGTCATGATCATGATCATGATCGTGTTCTGTTTCGCTCTTTGCGTGTTGGTGCTCGTCGTGCGAGCCTTTGTTTTGGCATGCCACAAGGCTTGTAGCCAAGCAGAGGTACAATGCTATTTTCTTGATGTTCATAGGTTTGATTCTTATAAATGTTTCATAGATGGGGCTCTGTCAAAATTCTATTTTTTTTGACCTGCTCTCTTAAAGGCGTGCTGCAATTCATAGACAGCGCCTTTTATCTTAGGAAAGGAAATAGGGGGAGCGATGCCGCTGCTCAAGAATATGGCAGGGCATAAGCGATTTATAAGAATTGGGGAGGGGCTCTCAGGCCAATGGCTTTCGAGAGCAAACGATCGTACAGCCCCACTTGGGCTGGTGCGCGTGCACGGCTGCAGCGAAGCGTAGGTGCGGCTGCTATGTCTGGCTCCAGATCGAGTAGTATCGCTAAGAGCTGCACTGTCGGCTTGAAGTTTTGCTGCTCGAGTCGAGGCTTTTCGATGTCGAAGTGCTTATTGCATGGCTTTAGCTCGTCGCTACAGTGATGGCTTTCGTGATCGGCCTGCTGATCGAGATGGCAGTGCGCTTCGGGGCTTTCCATGCAGATACGCGCATCGCTATGATGATGGTGTGGCATGGCCTGTATCATCATCATTATCCAAGCCACAAACATGAGTGGCAAGAGCAATCGGTAGCGTTTCTTTATGGAGTACTGCTTTTGCATCGACTGCAAAGTTAATGGTTTTAGTCGAGATAGAGACTTAGCTTGCACTTAGTTCGTGATAGCTCTCCCCAGACTTAGTTATTAAATACTTGTAGTATTCAGGCTGCTTTTTTGTACTGAAATTTGTTGGAATACAGCTTAAATATCCTAAATTAGCTGTCTATATTCTCTCTCTCTCTCTCTCTCAGTGATTTAGCTCAAAAATAAGAGGGGTAGTCAGTGTGAAAGTTAGAAAAATTTACACCCGTCAAGATTAAAAAATATATGATATGAAAAAGTTTGTACTATTTATAGGTATCTTATACCTAGTGAGTTTCTTTTGCACTGCTCAAGAGCAGTTGTGGACAAAGATGGAGCATCCAATTACGGGAAGTATGCCCGATGACTCTTACCCTATAAGGCAAATCTCCATCGATTCGGAGAGCAATATGTATTGCCTTGTTAGGAAAAAAGTTCAGCCATCCTATTCTCCCGAGGGACTATTCGTGTGTAAGCTCTCAGAAGGGAATAGCGTCTGGAGGCGAATAGCCCTTTTTGACCAAAAGGATATAAGCCTCTTACCTTGCCAAGATGGGAGAGTCTATGTGATCAAGCAGGAGCCGGGTAGCAATCCTCAGCTTTTAGTTTCGGCAGATGCGGGTGAGTCTTGGGAGCAAATCTACCAAAGCGGTGGAGAGAACATCGTGTCCTGCTTCCGATCCTCGAGTGGTAAATCTTTTATCGTTACAGCCAAACAGATCTTAGAGTCTGGGGTGAATAACTATGAATTTTCCCCTCTGTTTAGTACAAATAACATTATTACTCTCGCAAGTCTTGATGAAGACAGCGATTCAAAACGAATCTGCATAGGGCTTCGCTATGCATATCAATATCAGCCTGGTGATCCACTACCCGAAGAAGTGTCTCAGCTATTTTCTTTTGAAAACGGTAGCCTCCTCGACATTACGGGGATTTTGAAGCAGACCCCAATACGACAGCTTTTGCTAAACGAGAAGGGCGAGCTCATTTGCATTAACTCGAGTCTCTATAATATGGGTGGAAGCATGTGGGTTAGACGTGCTGAGGGCAATAGGGAAAGTGTGCAAGCCTTTAATCCATGTATCCCTGAATATGCAAGCTTGATCGATGGCAACAGATTGGCGGTATCGACCTTTGGGGAAGAGGTGGGAATAGATGGTCGCAGTCATTTGGCTTTGACAGATGCCAGCGAATTTGCTCCCACATGGCAGACAGATAGCGAGTACTCCAATATGTTTGTGCATGGGCAGAGCTTCGATCCGAAAGGTAAGCACCTATACATTTTTGGCACTCGTTTCGGAGGAGAAGACAATGGAGATTGTCTGCTTAAGAGCATCGTGCCTATAGTAAACTCGATGTTGGATAGCTACGAGGAGTCTAGCGACCTTGCCATCCATGTCGAGGGTATGAATTTGAAAATAGATAGCAATTCTAGCCTTAGTCGGCTTATGATTTTCGGAATGGATGGGCAGCTTCTGCTTCAAGAGAATTTGAACGGAAGTTTACATGAGGAAGTGTATCTGGGTGATCTCTCACGTGGAGTATATCTAGTCCAAGTTACACGCTCTTCAGGTAGATTTTACACTAAAAAGATCATTTTTTAGTGTCGACTGAGTAAGCGATATGCCCTTGATTTTTGTATGTGACTGATTATTCGGTTTTTATATCTTTCAATTTGCTCATTTGGGTGACTCACTGCCGAAGTCTGGAATTCTATCGGCAAGAAGTCTTATAAAGATAGGAGGGTCTGCCAACATCAAATTGTGGCAGACCCTCCTCATTTCGTATTACTAAGTTGCAGCGATTACACTGCTCCTAATTCATGCTGGTTGCTTATCGTTGCAGCGCCTTGAAAGCTGCATTGCTTGCGTATTTGGCAAATTCGAGGTCGTTCATAGCTTTCCTCATCATGCTGTGATCCATGCGGATAGACTGGCGGAGGTTGCTAATGGTGGCGTCGATATTGTTTGTACGTGCTGCTACGATTGCTTTGATGTAGTGTGTCGTAGCATCGGGATTGGCAATGGCATCCAGCACCTGATTGGCGCGGCTGTAGTCGTTGCTTAGTAGGTGAGCGATTGCGGCATTGTTTGTTTGGCTATTTCCAAATGCTTGTACGGCACGTGCATAGTCGCCCTGCTTGAGGTATAGGAGTCCGAGTGCTTGTCCGATCTCTGGTACCTGCGCTGCCGATCCGAAGAATTCGGTGGCCTTGTCTTGATTGCCCTTGTTGAGCTCGAGTAGACCGAGGTTCATAGCCGACTCGGGGTTTTGTTTGATGCCTGCAGCTTTATTGAAGAAGTTTTCGGCCGTAGTCAAGTCGCCATTTTGATAGGCTAGCATACCGAGGTTGTTGTAGGCGCGGTAGTCGTTGGGGAATTGCTGTGTGGCACGCTGGTAAATGCGTTGTTGCTCGGCCTTGTCTGTAGTAAGTGTGGCGGCATAGAGCAGCTCTTCGACGTTGAGCGCAGCAGGCTTTTGGGCTACGAAGTTTTTGATCTCTTCATCGCTCTTGCCTATTACTTTTACGTTGGCAATCAATCTAGAGCGACGTAGCTGTGGCAGTACTTCGTCGGCAAGCTGACGGAACACCATCGAGATGTTTTTGATCTCACGCTCACGCTGTTCGGCATCGGGATACATGGATAGCACACGTAGCACAAGCTCCTTGTCTTGGATGTCGCTTTTTTCGACTAGTTGCTTAAATCCTTCCCAGTCTTGAGCTGTATAGTGTGCATCGATATCAACGCCCTGTATCTTGCTTTTTGCAAATTCCGACTTTAGCGCCTTGTTTGTGTTGCGTTCGCGCTCGGCCGATAGCTTTTCGTTGAGCTCGACACCTCCATCGGGCGAAGCATATGCTTGGATCTCTACCGATACCTCTTGACGTGGGTCTTCATTGGCATTTGCTACCAAGTTTTTCCAGTCCTTTACTTCCCCTTTCGACATTTCTTTCGAGCGGATCTGTGCTTGTTGTATCAAGAACATGATATTGGCATCGTAGGCATTTTTGATAATGCGCTGGAAAGCGTCTGGTGCCAGTGCAGGATCTACGTTTAGTGCCGTAGCTAGGGCTTCGGTAACGATCACGCCATCGCCCACCTTTACGTCGGGCAGGTTGATGCGTTTGCCTTTGATCGTAGCATCGAAACTTAGGTATAGCTCGCTCTTTGCCATTTGTTCTTTGTAGGGCAGGTCGAACTTCATCACTACGTTGCCACCGTTTTTGTACGAAATAACTTGCTCATTGCCCATTACTTTCTCGCCTTGGTAGCGGAACGAAGGTCCCATCGTTTCGCCTCCTTGGTAGCGTAGTATTGGTTTTACGCTTAGCTGAGCATTTTTGTTGAACCATTTGGCAGGAAAGTTGGCGTTGATGGTAACGGGTACCTTGCTTCCTACTAGTTCGAGCGGTTGAGGTGTCGATTGTATCAGGTTGCTACTCATAGGCTTTAGCTTGCCCGAGCAGGCTGTAAGAGCCAACAGTATGGCGGTAGCCACTGTAGCTAAGACAATGTTCTTTGTCATTTTTTCTTCTTGCGTTATATGTTGATAAATACTAGTTTGATTTGATGGATGCCTACTCCATAGTCGCTAGAGGCGATTAGGCATACAAAAATAGGTATTATTTTGGAGATTGCATTTGGGCTAGAGAGAGCGGCCTTTTCAAAAGGCATCAATGAGCATGGAATCATTTGACACGTATGAGCGATAGCCCATCGCGTAGCGGTAGTATGATCTGTTCTACCCGCTCGTCGCCCTGTATCCTATCGTTGAATTGGATGATCGCTTGCGTCTGTGCATCGTGGCTGGGATCGTCTGCCAGTACCTTACCATCCCACAGCGTGTTGTCTGCCAGAATCAGAGAGCCTGCAGGTAGTTTGTCGATGAGGATATTGAAATAGGCTGTATACTGTCGCTTATCGGCATCGATATAGACGAGGTCGAAGGCGTATTGCTCGAGCAGCTTAGGAAGCAGCTCGAGGGCATTGCCTTGCAAAGCCCGTATCTGCTCGGCCTTATCTGCTTGGCTTAGGTAGCGCTGGTTGAAGTCTTCGATCTCGTCGTCGCTCTCAATCGTGAATAGTAAAGCTCCATCTTCTAGTCCCTCCGATAGGCATATAGAAGCATAGCCGGTGTAGGTGCCTATCTCGAGGATGTAGCGCGGCCGGATGAGCTGCGAGAGCATGGCGAGCAGGCGTCCCTGAAAATGCCCCGATAGCATGCGTGGGCGCATCAGTTTGACGTGGGCATCTCTATTGAGCGCACGTAGCAAGGCTGGCTCTTCGGGGCAATGAGCGAGTAGGTACTGCTCTAGTTTCTCGTTCGTGTGCATCTGTTTTTATTCTGCTTTGGGTAGTAGGCCGGCGGCAGCTCTTATTCTTTGCTTCGGCTCAATCTTCGAGCTGGCACTTTTCTTCGCGACGCATCAAGTGCTTTACCAAGTCAATTTCGAGTGCCGTAGTAGAACCCTCTTTGCCACGCATGCCCCTCATGTATGCCACTTTATCATCGGCAGTCAGGTGCCCCGACTCGATCAGGTGCTCTAGGGCACTTAGCAGCCCTGTGTTGCAACCCTGAGGTAATGGCTCGTAGCGTGTGATGACCCCATAGCTGAGTGATAGGTGACGTATTACCGACTCGTGATAGCAGATGGCATAGACTGGCACACGCCCACGGAAGGCTGCCAGATGGCGTGCTGTGCGTCCTGTGAAGCTATCCGTTACGATGGCTTTTACTCCTAGTCTGCCAACGGCTTTGACCGCCTGCTTGGCTAGGAAGGCTGTAGTGGTAAGGTCGTCGTCTTTGTAATTGATACGTATATCGTTTGCAGCGATCTTGCTCTTCTCTGCCTCGGCTATGATGCGGCTCATAGTCTGGGCAGCTTCGATCGGGTACTTGCCATAGGCTGTCTCGCCACTGAGCATGAGAGCGTCGGTGCGGTAGTAAACAGCATTGGCTACGTCGGTTACCTCGGCACGAGTGGGGCGTGGACTCTTGATCATAGTGTGCAGCATCTGTGTTGCTACTATTACGGGTCGCTTTCTTGCCACACACTTACGTATCAGCTCGCGCTGGATGGCTGGGATGCGCTCCTGAGGTACCTCGATACCTAAGTCGCCACGGGCTATCATCACACCATATGCAAGGTCGAGTATCTCATCGATATTGTCTACCCCCTCTTGGTTTTCTATTTTGGCTATGATCTTGATATTGCTACGCGCTTCGTCGAGTATCTCTTGTATGTCTTTCACATCCTGCTTGGAGCGTACGAAGGAGTGTGCTATGAAGTCTATCCCTTTGCGTATGGAGTAGGCGATATTTTTCCTGTCGCGCTCGGTAAGCGAAGGTAGGTTGATGCCCACTCCTGGCACGTTGACGCTTTTGCGGCTTTCGAGTATGCCGTTTACCAGCATCACGCAGTCGAGGGTTTCG
>CAZHWP010000002.1:31576-36325 GCA_964535945.1 uncultured Porphyromonas sp. | reverse complement strand
ATACGTTCCTGTACGAGTAGCTCGAGGTCGCCATCGTCTATCAATACACGGCTGCCAGGCTCTACCTCGAGGGCAAATTGGGGATAGGAAAGCGTGATGGCTTGTTTGGTACATTCCTCCCCTGGCCTGGCTACAAGCTTTACACGGTCTCCTTCGGCAAATTCGATTGGCTCAACACAGATCCCGGTTCTTACTTCGGGCCCTTTGGTATCCATCAGTATGCCTATATAGGGCGATACGGCACGTGTGTTAGTTATTACACGGTCGAATCCCTCTTCGTCCATATGTGCCGAGTTGAGTCTAAATACATTCACCCCCGCATCATAGAGGGCTTGTAGAAATTCTACTTCGCAACGCTTGTCTGAAATCGTTGCAACTATCTTCGATTGTTTCATCTTAATTTACGTTTCTTAGGTTTTCGTTCTTAGCAGTGTCGCAGCGCTCAGTCTCTATGGAGTAGGGCTTCGATGGCAAGCCTGTAGCTATCGAGCCCAAAGCCTGCTATCACACCTTGGCAAGCCTCGGCAATCATCGAGTGGCGGCGATATGCTTCACGGGCAAAGACTTGGCTAATGTGCACTTCTACTACAGGTATGTCGATCGCTCTGATGGCATCGAGTATCGCTATCGAGCTGTGCGTATATGCCCCAGCATTGAGCAGGATGCCTTGGCTGCTCTCGGCAGCCTCGTAGAGCAAGTCGATGATCGCCCCCTCACAGTTGGACTGGCTGTAGCCTATCTCGTGCTGGGGGTATTGCTTTCGTATGGCAGAGAGCCACGATTCGAAGTTTTGATGACCGTAGATACTGGTTTCGCGCTGGCCGATTCGGCCCAGATTGGGGCCATTGATGATTTCTATACGCATAGTCTATCGTGTATTATAGCTTGTCCTTTGCTATCTTTGTGTACAAAGTTACTATATATTTATTGCCTAATGATTACAAAAGCGCTCAAAGAGCAATACCAATCTTATCTTCGCTTCGAACTCAATCTGAGCTCCAATAGCATCGAGGCTTATCTGCTCGATCTCGATAAGTTGAGCTCGTATATTACTGCCGAGGGGGTCAAACTACAAGAAATCGATTACCTCAAGTTGCAGCATTTCGTTGCTTCGCTCTACGATCTGGGGATTGCTACACGATCGGTGGCACGTATCATTAGCGGTATCAAGAGTTTCTTTCGCTTTCTTCTAGATGAGGGCTACCTCGATCGCGATCCCTCCGAGCTGCTCGAGGGGCCTCGCATCGGTACGTCGCTACCTACCGTCTTATCTCTCGACGAGATAGACGCCATCATCGATGCCATAGACCTTGACAAGCCAGAGGGGCCTCGCAATAGAGCCATCATCGAGCTGCTCTATAGTAGCGGTCTACGTGTAAGCGAACTGTGTGCGCTCAAGCATAGTGATGTATTTGCGGCCGACGGCTTTGTGCGTGTGCTGGGCAAAGGGCGCAAGGAGCGATTGGTGCCAATGAGCGAACAGGCTGTCGAAGAGCTACAGCGCTACCTCGCTTCGCCAGGCCGGGTAGAGCCCAAGCGTGGGCAGGAAGAGTATGTGTTTATTAGTCGAATTGGCAAGGCTATCTCACGTATCACGGTCTTTGTGCTCATCAAAGACCTGGCTTTGGCTGCTGGTATCGACAAAAGCATCAGTCCGCATAGCTTTAGGCATAGCTTTGCAACGCATCTGCTCGAGGGGGGTGCCAATCTGCAAGCCATCCAGCTCATGCTGGGGCACGAAAGCATCAGTACCACCCAGATTTATACCCATATCGATAGAGAGATGCTTCGTAGTCAGATAGAGCAATACCACCCCCGCAATAAAAAGTAAGCAGGGGGACTCATTCTGCAATATTGTAAACCTTCGATCTTTTATATGCTTCGATTCTGCAAACGCTCCTTATCGCTCTGCGCCATTAGGGGAGCAGAATCTGGGTCAGAGCTTTTGCCTGGCGTGAGCCTGCTGCGCTATGCCAGAGCGTATAGCTACCCGAGTGATAGCTTTGTATCAAGCTCTGCATCTGGCCCAAGCTGAGGACTTGTATCTCCTGGGGTGTAGCCGCGGATTCGAATACTTGGCTGGAGGGTAGCAAGACTAGGCTGCCGGGCAAAAAACTAATCGCTTCACCTTCGCCCTCGAGCTGTAGCAGTGCAAATTTGCCATCGGGCTCTATACAGCATAGGGGCATCGGTAGCCAGTACCGATCTAGGCATAGTCTGTGTGAGGCGTAGCGAATTCGTTTCATCTTTTTTTCTTGGGGCTTTTCTTGCCGAGACGTTGCTTTTGTCTGGCGCTTGTGTCGAGATTTCTCTCTGCAAAGTTAAGATGCTGTAGCAAAACGGCAAAAGCCTTAGCTATTTATTGAATCTCGGAATGAGGGTACGGAAAAATGGAAAATCCATTTGCTGACTCACTAGTCGAGAGCAGCGATTTAGTTCGTTTACGTACCAAATTGCTCTGCTCCGTGAGAAACTTTTTTTGGAAACTAGGAGCAAAGAATTCGTTGCATTCAGCAAACATTTCAATTCGACGGAGAACTTTTTTGAATTCTCCGTCAATTTGAAAAAGTTCTCCGACGATTTGGAAGAAACTATCGACGTTTTTTGCAGAGTTTAGGCTAGATATTTTCGGCTCTTTTCTGTCTTTTCTTTTGTATATATTTGATAGTCAGCTCTTTGTGAGAATCAATTATTTTGCCCCAATCGCTCCTTCGTACACAAATAACGCAAGGAGCGGGCGTTTTTTGGCGATTTTTTCTCTTCGAAAGCCTTGTGATGGTACAGCTTTGTACTAAAAAGCCATTCTTGATCGAGCTGATGTTTCGGGCAAAGAACTCTGTATTTATTTTTCATTACACTAGAGAAGCTGAGATGGATTGGTAGAAAAAAGAGCATCTCGATAGTTAGGCTAAAGTCATTTCCAAGACTGTTTCATTTGTTAATTGATGGGCTAATTTCGCAATCCTTCTCTTTGGCTAAAGTGTATGCAGAGCATGGCCAAATGTGGCGGAGACTTGCGTTCTTCTTTTTTGTGCTAACTTTGGGCAAGCAATTATCAAGACCCCATCACAGCTTTTTATGAAAAAGTCCTTTAGTATAGCTCTTGCTATCCCCCTTTTGTTTCTACTTTTGTCGAGTTTGCCAAGTTGTGTCTCGAGCAAACGTCGCTCTAATTTGCAGCAGCTCGAAGAGCAGCGCTACGTAGTGGTGCTATCGCTCGACGGCTTCCGTGCAGACTATCCCACTTTGGCCAATACGCCTACGATCGATTCTTTGGCTCGAGTGGGCACAAGTGCAGCCTTCCAGCCCTGCTTCCCATCGCTTACCTTCCCCAATCACTACAGCATGGCTACGGGGCTCTATCCCGATCATCATGGCATCGTGTCCAATCGTTTTCAAGACAAGGAGTTGGGAGAGTTTCGAATTAGTAAGCGTACGGCGGTAGAGGACGGACGCTTTTGGCTTGGCGAGCCGATATGGAATACCGCCGAGCGACAAGGCATTAAGTCTGCTGTGTTCTATTGGGTAGGGAGCGAAGCGAAGGTAAATGGCATGCAGGCTTCGAGGTGGAAGAAGTATAGCAAGAAGCTTTCGTACCGTAGCCGTGTGGATAGTGTGATAGGATGGCTAAAGCTACCTGTAGAGGAACGCCCCAGATTGCTGATGTTTTACATCGAAGAGCCCGACGAAACGGGGCATAAGTATACGCCCGAAAGCAAAGAACTCCGTGCCAAGGTAGAGGAGCTAGATGCTGTACTGGCTTACTTCTTTTCGCAAATGAAGCAGCTCGACTATGCCGATAAAATAGACTTCCTATTGGTGTCGGATCATGGTATGGCTACCTATAAACCCGAGCATATCATCGACCTCAATCAGTATCTCCCCCGCGATAGCTTCGACTTTGTAGATGATGGGGCTTATGTGCAGCTACAGCCCAAACCCAGCTATCGGGAGCAAGCCTATCGGCTCCTAAAGCAGGTACCTCGTTGTAAAGTTTACTACAAAGAGGATTTACCCAAGCGCTTTCATGCAGGCAAGAGTAGCCGTCTGGCAGAGATACTCTTGCTGCCAGATGTGGGTAGCTACGTCTATTTTCGCAAGCGTACAAGGAACGAACTGGCTGCGGCTCATGGCTACGACAATGAGGCACGTGAAATGCAAGCCATCTTTCGGGCAGTGGGGCCAAGTTTCGAAAAGGGCAAGCAGTTTGCTTCTATACCCAATATTACCTTGTACCCCCTCATTTGCCAGCTGCTTGGCATAGAGGCTGCGCCAAACGATGCCGATGCTCGTGTGGCAAGGCGTCTGATAAAGTCTAAGTCTGTGAACTGAGTCACTTGAGGCTTAGAAGCTGCTCCCGATAGGATCTTAGCAAGAAAATGAAGAATTACTATGAAGATAGCTCGCAAGAAAAAGAGAGAAAACATAGTCGAGTACCTGCTTTATATGTGGCAGATAGAGGATCTGATACGTGCCTATTCCTTGGATATGGACAAGATCAGAGAGCAACTGCTGGCTCATTACAAAATCGATGAGCAGGAGCTTGCCGAACTCGAACAGTGGTATAGCGAATTGCTCGACATGATGCTCGGCGAAGGGAAGCGTGAGCGTGGACACTTAGCCATTTTGCATATTGTGCAGATGGATCTCGAGGCGCTGCACCAAGAGCTTATGCAGAGTGAGATAGAAGTGGTGTATCAAGGACTTTACTACAAGATCTTGCCCGCTGTAGTACAGCTTAGGGCCAAG
>CAZHWP010000002.1:0-31566 GCA_964535945.1 uncultured Porphyromonas sp. | reverse complement strand
ACAGCTGTGTACGGATACTTGATGCTGCGCATGAGTGGAAAGCCAATCAGCCCCGAGACGGTGCAGAGCCTCAAAGATATAAGTGCCTTTCTGGCTGTGCTAGCCGAGAAATACCATCAGCGTGAACAGGATACTGGTATCGCTGGGCATGAACTGTAATAATCCATCTGTTGCATCGTTTTTTTTACGCCAAATGATTGTTGATAGTTACCAAAGTATTGCCGAGCCTGCAGAAGCAGAATTGGTAGAAAAGCGAAGTCGCTTTCTGGCTTTTGCCTATCCGGTGAGCAGCCCAGAGGAAGCATTGCAATATGTAGCATTACTCAAAGAAAAATACTACGATGCCAGACACGTATGCTGGGCCTATCGCATTGGTGCCGAGGGAGAAACGACTCGTGTTAACGACGATGGCGAGCCATCGGGCACTGCAGGCAAACCGATTTTGGGGCAAATGCAATCGCTCGAACTAAGCGATGTAATGGTGGCAGTAGTACGCTACTTTGGTGGAGTGAAGTTGGGTACAGGAGGCTTAATCGTGGCCTATAGAGAAGCGGCTCGGCAAGCATTGCTGCAAGCCGAGCCGAAAGAGTGTATCCTCTATAAGCAGATGACGATCGCCTTCGACTATCCGCTTATGGGCGAGGTGATGCGCTATGTGAAAGATGCCGCTGCCGATGTGTTGGAGCAGGATTTTCGCGAGACTTGTAGGCTCATCATCCGCATTCGCCAAGGCGATGCTCCAGCCCTAGAAGAGCGTATCGCTCTGCTCTATGGTGCCCAGCTCGAACAGCCCGATTGAGTGGCTTCTGGTGCCCTACTATTCTCAGCTAGGCTTCATTTATTAGTCTCTCCCTTTCTTATACGATTAACTCGGAAAGTGAACGTTTGGGTACGTGGTGTACGCCGTCTTCTGTGCGCCAATAGCGGATGTCTTTTTCGCCGTTCAGTTCTTCTATCTGTACTTCTTCGACAGGTATACCAAGTGCCATTACTGCTGTGGGTACAAAGTACTCGGGCAAGCCTGCAAAGTCGGCTAGCTCTGCTGCTTTGAAGTTTTTGATGATGCAGGCTCCGTAGCCGTCTTCTACCGCTGCTAGGCTAATGGCTTGTAGCTGTATCCCCTCGTCGAATATTGAGGTTTGTGAGATTCGTTTGTCGAGTAGTTGTATCAGGTAGGCTGCTGGTCGCTCGCCCTCTTCGGGTCCATCCCAATCGCTCAAATAGCCCGCCCAACCGAGCAGTGGGAATATGCCTGCACAAAGGGATGGATCTGAAATAATACGGTATTTGAGTGGCTGCGCATTGCGCATAGAGGCTGTGTATCGAACCGTCGAGACCCACTTCATGAGGTCGCTATTGGCAATACGCTCTTCTTGGCGGAAGCGTCTGTAGCTCCGATTCCGCTTCAGTAATTCTATAAGCATGAAAGGTCTTAGAAGTAATATTTGATTTTTGATTTGTCGTTTGTCTTGAATGCTCTCAGAGGCTCGCTCTTGGTGATGAGATTTTTCTTTTGCATGCCGCCAAAGAGCTTGCTCGATATTTTCTTGATCATGGGTTGTTCGCTACGTAGCTGTGCGTAATAGTCTTCGAGCGTGATCTGTCTAAACTGCAGGATCTCTTCGAGCTGGTCGCTATCGGCAAAATATCCTCCCCAGGCATTGCGTGCAGCGAAGGTCTTCTCTGCAAACTGCATAGGCCCGAAGCCAAAGATCTGAAATACCTGCCTGACGTAATCTTTGTAGGTGCTACGGCAGCTTTCGCCACCACCTACATTGAATACACGCCCCCATAGTTTGCTGCGGTGCTTGTAGGTATTGATGAGTGCTTTGGATAGGTCGTCTTGATGTACCGCTTCGAAGCGGGTAGCCAATGGGATATTGAAAAATAGTCCGCCAAGCTGCGTTGCGTCGGGTCCCATAATGAATCCGCTACGTAGGATGGTCCACTCGAGTGTCGACTCCATAATGAGCTTCTCGGCCTGTAGTCGTGTGAGGGCATCGTAGTCGCCCATCGAGGGGCAGGTCATATTCTCTACACTTATCATAGGGGCTTTGAGCCGATCGCCATAGACTGCAGCTGTAGAGAGATAGCTGATGAAGCATCCTGGGGAGAGACGCTCCAGATTTTCGATCAGATAGCGTGTGGCCATCACGTTTGCGTCTTCGGCTAGGCGTAGCCTTTTCTCCGAATTTGCCTTGGGTAGGGCATGAGCATGGATCACAAAGTCTTGATTGCGACAGGCTTCTTTAGAGTCTTCGATGTTTTGCAGGTCGCCATAGAATACATGGATGCGACTCCTGTTCTTTTCGAATATCGACATGGTGCTCCCTCGCTTTATGTCGAAGACACTCAGCTCGAAGCTGTCTAACATATTGAGTAACTGCGCAAATATTTCGCGACCAACACCTGTACCTGCTCCTGTTAGTAATACTCTGATTTTTGACATAGGTAAATCTAATATAATGACTTAAATATCTGAGGGAACAGCGCAACTGCAACTCAGTTTGCTATACATTTTCATGAACCCTCTTGGAAGTATTCGCTAAGTTAATCAAAGTAAGTTGAAATCTAGTTAATGTGCCTACTAAGTTTTTGTTAAAAATACATAATCGGCTTTGCTGGCTCTCAAATCGCCCCTTGCCTTCACTAGTGAATGCTGTAATGCATGGGGGGTCCGTGAGGTATTGATATTTAAAGTACCTTTGTACTGCTGTTTGTGTATCTTGTCGAAGCTTGTCGAAGCACAGCTCTTGGCGATGAGATGACTAGCAAGTAGTAGTTACTGAATAATACTTAGAAACAAAGCATGGCAGACGACAAAAAAATCATCTTTTCGATGGTAGGAGTGAGTAAAGTATTTCCTCCGCAGAAACAAGTACTCAAGAATATTTACCTTTCATTCTTTTATGGAGCTAAGATTGGCATTATCGGTCTGAATGGCTCGGGTAAATCGACTCTATTAAAGATCATTGCAGGTATAGATAAAGACTTCCAAGGCGATGTGGTGTTTTCGCCTGGCTACTCGGTGGGCTACCTCGACCAAGACCCACAGCTCGAATCTGGAAAGACCGTGCTAGATGTGGTGAGAGAGGGTGCACAGCCCATATTTGACTTGCTGGCCGAGTTTGAGGCAGTAAACGAACGCTTTGCCGATCCCGATGTACTAGACGATCCCGATAAAATGGATCAGCTCATCAATAGACAAGCCGAGCTCCAAGATCGTATCGATGCTGTCGATGCCTGGAGTATTGACCAAAAGCTAGAGCGTGCGATGGATGCGCTGCGCTGTCCGCCCGAAGATCAGCTTGTAGATCAGCTATCGGGAGGTGAGCGCCGCCGTGTAGCACTATGCCGACTGCTGCTCCAACAGCCCGATGTGTTGCTACTCGACGAACCTACCAACCACCTCGATGCCGAGAGTATCGACTGGCTGGAACAACACTTGCAGCAGTATGCCGGTACGGTGATTTGCATTACGCACGACCGCTACTTCCTCGATCATGTGGCAGGTTGGATACTCGAGCTCGATAGAGGAGAAGGAATTCCTTGGAAGGGTAATTACTCTTCGTGGCTCGACCAAAAAACCAAGCGGATGGCTCAAGAAGAGAAGCAGGTGTCGAAACGACGCAAGACACTCGAGCGTGAGTTGGAGTGGATCAATATGGCTCCAAAGGCGCGCCATGCCAAGGGTAAAGCTCGTCTGAATTCGTACGAGAAACTATTGAATGAAGATGAACGCGAACGCGAAGAAAAGCTCGAGCTATTCATCCCTCATGGCCCCCGACTGGGCAATAAGGTGATAGAGGCAAAGGGTGTTTCGAAAGCCTATGGCAGCAAACTCTTGTTTGAAAACCTCGAGTTTATGCTCCCACCAAACGGCATCGTGGGGGTAATAGGCCCTAATGGTGCTGGTAAGACTACACTCTTTAAGCTCATTATGGGCATGGAGCAGGCCGATGCTGGTAGCTTCGATGTAGGAGAAACTGTGGTGGTAGGGTATGCCGACCAAACGCACAAGGATATTGATCCCGACAAGAGTGTCTATCAAGTAATAAGTGGAGGTGCCGATCTGATAAAAGTGGGTAGCAAGGAGATGAACGCTCGTGCCTATCTGAGTCGCTTTAACTTTACTGGCTCAGACCAAGAGAAAAAGTGTGCTGTGCTATCGGGTGGCGAACGAAATCGATTGCACTTGGCCCTGACACTAAAGAGTGGTGCCAATGTGTTGCTATTGGACGAACCGACCAACGATATCGACGTCAATACGCTTCGTGCATTGGAGGAGGGGCTCGAGTCGTTTGCTGGTTGCGCCGTTGTGATCTCGCACGACCGCTGGTTCTTAGATCGTATTGCAACGCATATACTAGCCTTCGAAGGCGATAGCCAAGTGTTTTACTTCGAGGGTAGCTATAGCGAATACGAAGAAAACAAGCGTATGCGTATGGGCAATGTGGAGCCAAAGCGTATTCGCTACCGCTTTATAGACTAATCTGCTGAGATAGTTTTCATAAGAGGAACTTTGCCTTTGCTGTACCTCGTTCAGCCCAATAGATAATACCATTGCCTATGTTCATGTTTGCAATCTTCCTACTCGGTATCTCGATGATTGCCTTCGAAGATCGAGTAGGGGTAAATAAGGCAGCTACTGCACTCCTGATGTGTGTGGCGCTGTGGTCTATCCTTATTGCAGGAGGACGTGTTGATCCAACAAATGAAGGATTTAAAGCCTTCTTGTTGGCTAACCCGTTGCTGCAATCGCAAACCGAATTTGTGCAGGGGCAACAGTTCCTTTCTGCTCGTTTGGTGGAGCATCTGGGCGATGTGTCTACCACGCTGTTTTTTGTCTTAGCCGCATTGATGATCGTAGAGACGGTCGATAAATATGGGGGCTTCAAAGAGATGACTTCGTACTTGGCCACAGGACACAAGCGTAGCTTACTGTGGACACTTACCTTATCGGCTTTCTTTTTCTCGGCGCTACTCGACAACTTAGCTGCAGCTATCGTGTTGATAACTGTGCTCAGCAAATTGGTGCCAGACAAGACCGATCGTATGAAGTATGCCTGCATGATCGTGATAGCGTGCAATGCTGGCGGCTCGTGGTCGCCCATTGGCGATGTGACAACGCTTATACTGTGGCAAGGCGGGCGTATTTCTGCTTCGCATCAGATGCTTCATCTCATCTTGCCAGCCCTGGCCAATCTGCTTGTGCCTGTTAGCTTAGCCCACTTCTTCCTTTTTAAGAAAGGGGCTCAGCTACGTGCCTTAGCACCAGCTCAAGACGATACGCTACTGGCGCAACTGCCTCCGCATGCGCGTCGCAATGTCTTCATTATTGGTGTAGCCTCCTTGGTTTTGGTGCCAGTCTATCAGATCTTTTTGGGTATTCCCGCTTTCCTAGGGGCGATTATTGGCTTGGCTCTACTATGGCTTTATACCGATTTGCTCTTTGCTCGACACAAAGAGGCGATCAAGGCGGCAGACAATTTGCACATCGTGAAGCTATTGCACCAGACCGACTTTGCTACGATACTCTATTTCTTGGGTGTATTGCTTTCTGTGGCAGCATTGCAAGTGAGTGGCTTGCTGGCTACGCTGGGCGAAAAGCTAACAGAGCGTATTGCGGATATGGAGATTCTGGCGCTGATTATAGGCATTTGTTCTTCTTTCTTAGACAACGTGGCTCTGGTGGCTGCAAGTATGGGTATGTATCCGATTGATGCTTCGCATGCCCTTTCGCCAATGGCTGCCGATGGTAGCTTCTGGACTTTTCTTGCCTACACCGCCGTGACGGGTGGTAGCTTATTGATCATCGGATCGGCAACGGGGGTAACCGTGATGGGTGTCGAAAAGATTGGTTTCGGCTATTATCTCAAGCGCTTCACCCCGCTAGCGCTGCTCGGCTACCTTGCTGGAGCCGCAGTCTACTTTCTCATCCATTGAACCAACTATGCCGAGACGGGCTGTTATGCTGCGATTTTGGAGCTAGCAAGTTCTAGAAAAGCGTCTGCAATTCTCTCGTGATTAGAGCGAATTGATTATCTTCCTGACTTCGACACGCATCACCCCTTGGTTTTTGTATGTGACTGATTATTCGGTTTTTATGTCTTTCAAATTGCTCATTTGAGTGACGTAAGCAAAAAGTTTGCTCGATCGTTCTCTCTACACGTCCGCTCTTGTCCGCAGGGCATTTCTTTACTATTAGCCCCAGGATCGGTGCTTGCGAAGCAGCACCTTCCTAGGGTCAACGAAGACGACCCCTATCCCCTCAGCAGGGGAAAAGCGAACGCCATCATTTGCAAGAAGGCTATAGCCTAGATCGATCATACTTGCTTCACTTCAATGGGCAAGTCAAATCAACAGTCTGTACATCTATTCTATTAACACGATTCAGAATCGAATCATTTGGGATGGCGCATTGTCGAAGTCAGGAACTCAGCACTCGTTCTTAGGCGCAGCTATCTCCTTTTTGCGAAGGAGGAAGAGCGGCAAGAAAAAGAAGATGCCAGGGATAGAGATGAGCAAGCCCCCAATACTACCGACAGCCAAAGCCAACCAAAACGACTGACTATCCTTGCCTATCATAAAGGGGATAAAGGCAAGCACAGAAGAAACAACCGTCAGAAAGATCGGATTAATCTTGGCGTTCCAAGCCTTCACATAGGCGTCTGCTGCCGAAAGTTTGGGTCGCTGCCTGCGTAGGCTATTGTATTCGTTGACCAGGTAGATGGCTGCATTGACCGTGATACCGCTGATAAGCACAAAGGCTGCAAAGCCCCCTTGGTCGAAGGGAACAGCTAGGAGCGAGAAGCTCAGAAAGATACCTATAAAGGATATGGGGATGATGAAGAGTATAGCCAATGGCTGACGTAGCGAATTGAAGAGTATTGCCGTTGTGAAAAAGATGATGACGCCTATGATGATCAGCAAGGGAAAGTAATTGCTTTCCTCAGTCATCCAGTCTTTTAGGCTCACATCGCTAGAGATATGGTATCCCATGGGGAGGGTAGCTGCAAAAGCGTCGATCTTGCTTTTCAATAGTTTTTCGCCATTCGCTTGCGAACCCATATATTCGAAGCGTAGAAATAACTTATACTCTTGGTCTTTCTTGACTATACGCTGCGGTAGCTGTCGCTGCTCCAGCTCGGCAAAGTCGCTAAGTAGATAGCTTTTCTGCCCGATGCGTATCGGGCTATGCAGCAGCGACCATAGGTCTTCGCTCTTGCTCTGCTTCGACGAGATCTTCAAGGCCTCATAGTTGCCCCCAAGTACAATATTTGTGAGATAAGAATCGCTGCTAAATTTTTCATTCAAAGCCTGATACAGACTCTGGCTGTTAAGTTCCTCGAGCGCTAGCTTTCGTTTGTCTAGGCTCAGTATATACTCTTTGTAATCGGCATCACTTTGTAGCGGATCGCTGCCCACCCATACTGTGCCGATGCGTTTGTTTTCTTTCAGACTCAGGGTAAATAGTTCGCTCTGCTGCCAGAGTTCATCATAATTATAGCCTCTTAGCTCCACAATATAGCTCCCCGTTGCACCTACACCCTCGTTATTAAAGCCTTGGTCTGCCAGGCCATATACACCCCAATAACCTGCGCCTAAGCTTTGTAGCATACTTATAAGCTCGGCTTTGAATCGATACGGGAAGGGGCCTGCCTCCACGTCCTTACGGAAAAGTACCGTAATGCTCGCTTCCTTGGCGCTGCTTATAAAGGTCTCGAAACGCTGTATCTCTGGAAACTGGCTCAGATACGACTCTAGCTTTATCATCAGCCTATTCATCTGCTCGATCGTATAGCCATTGGGCAGCTTCGATTGGATTTGTAGCGAGGGGCGGCTTTCGGCTCGATCGAAGCGATGCGACTTAAAGCTTTTCTTCACAAAGAGCCCTAGGCTACCGCCTAAGTATTTTTCGAGACTGGGTTTGACCTTCGAGCGATAGCTGCGTGTATCGATGAGTTTATTGTATAGTTCGGCTCCGTAGCCTTTGCCCTCCAAGCGTTCGGGCAGGAGGGATAGGGGCAACCCAAAAGCCAAAACGAGCAATAGATAGCAGGCATAGCGATAGCGTTTCATGAATAGAATCTGCCTCTTATAGCAGTTCGAAAAGCGCAGCGCTCGGCGATTGGCTGGGCGAAAGTTCTTTTTTGCTCTCTTTGCAAAGCCAATCTTCTCGGCTAGGGCTGGTATAAAAAAGAGAGCCACCAAGAGCGAAACCAATAGATTGACCACCACCACTGCAGCAAAGTCCATCAAATTGAGGCGCACCGCATCATCGAGGAAGAAGATGATGCTCAAGACCCCTATCGTAGTGAGCGTAGCCGCCAAGATTGCCAAGAAGGCACTCAAATTGCTGCGCTGCCTGATATGCTCCGCCATTACGATGCTATTGTCTACTATCAGGTTGAGGGAGATAGCAATGCCTGCCAGCGAATACAATTGGATCTCTATGCCCAGCAGGTAGTAGAGGGCAATGGCTATACAAAGGTTTACAACTAAGCTGATAGCGATCAGTATGATATAGCGCTTATTGCGCGTGATAAGGCTGATAAATGCCAGCAAGATAAAGAGTGTGAGAGCCGTTCGTAGGTAGATTTTATTAAGCTCATTGCCTATCTCGATGCTATTATCGAAGTTTAGCACAGCTTCGTAGCCAGCGGGTATCTTGCTGCTTTGCCTTTGCATCTCTGCTCGTATCGCCTTGCTCAGCATCAGCTGGTTGGCATGCTCCTCAGCTTGCAAGAATACATAGATTGAGTTCATCCCGTCGATGCGGTAGTAGCTCTGCTTGCGTGCCTCTGTTCGCTGCACCTCTAGCAGCTTGTCTAGCCCTATAAGTGCTCCATCCTTTTGCTTCAGAAAGATAGCTGATGCATCGAACCCCTTTGTCGATTTCTCTCCTTTCAGCATAAGCTGCATCCACTCCTGCGCACCTTCCTGCTCTATCAGGCATAGCCCTAGCGGCTCATCGCGATAGTAATTATGTATTGCTGTCTCTATTTCGTTTAGGCTTATGCCCATTTGTTGCAGCAGCCTTTGGTCATACTGCAGCCTCCACTCCATACTACTGGTGCCACTTATACCTACCGTAGCTACACCTTTTATCCGAGCCAGCGCAGGCTTTAGCTGCTCTTCGGCATAAGCCTCTATAGTTCTTTCCGAGCCCTCACCTTTAAGTGTATATGCCATAAATGGACGCGAAGCCTTCCCCTCTGCACGCTGCTGGCTGATGTTAGGATAGCTAAGTCCCTCGGGCATACTAGCCCATAGCTGCCGTAGTATAGCCGAGCAATCTAGTCGCGCAGCATCCATATCGGTATGTTGGTCAAACTCTAGGCGCACGAAGCCACTGCCATTGTCCGACTCGGACTGTATCCCCTTTACGCCTTCAATGCGCGAGAGCGCAGCCTCTAGCTTGCTACTGACCTCGGTATCGATCGCTCTAGGCGAGTAGCCTGGCAGGCTATAGCTGAGACTAAGCGAAGGCAAGTACTGCGAGGGTGAAAGCTTGATGGTGAGCAACGGACTCAAAAACAAGCCCAATGCAGCCAATGCAATAAAGATGATGATGATGGTAAAAGCGGAAGCTTTACGCAGCGAGCTATTCGGAGGCTTCAGAGATTGGGGCTTCATAAGTAGAGGCTTACGAATTCGTTTTCAAACGCTTGCGCTCTGCTCTGTATGTCAAAGACCAGTAGAGCAGGGGCACAATGAATAGACTTACCAGCGTACCTAAGCTCATAGTGGCTATCATAGCAAGTGCCAGAGGTCGCTGTAGCTGCGAGCCCATATCGCCACCGAAAAGTATGGGTACAACAGCAATGATAGTGGTGAGCGAGGTCATGATGATGGCACGCAAGCGTCTGCGCCCAGCACTGTGTATCGCTTCTATGAGTGGTAGCCCCTGCTTGCGTAGCGTGTTGATGGAGTCTATCTTGAGTATAGAGTCATTGATAACGATACCGCAGGAGACGATAATACCGATAGCCGCCATTAGGTTGAGCGAATAGCCTAGGAGCCAAAGCAGCAAGATGGCAAAACTTGTATCGATGGGGATCTCCAAGAGCACCAGAATAGGCTGCGTAAAGCTTTCGAACTGGGCACAGAGTATGAAGTACATGAGCAGGAGTGAAAGCAAAAAGATAAAGCTCAACTCGCGCATCAGCAGCTGATTGCTAAAGAAAGCTCCCGTGAAGCTGACTTTGCTCTCAGGATGTTCGCTTGCACCCTGCTCCACTTGCTGCATCAAGAGCTCAGGCTTGGCTACTTGCTCGTAGGCAATGGCCGTGTATTCGCCTTGAGCGTTGGCGTGGATCTCCTTCAGGTCGGAGCTGCTACGTAGGTCTATTAGCTCGCTAAGGGGTAGCTCTCCGCGCAGGCTAGCATCCTTATTGCGTAGGGGCAGGGCAGCGTTTTTTAAGACATCGTCTAGCTGGGCTTCTTCGGCTGCAATAGTGATGGGGATGTATTCGCCAGCCGATTGCAGACTACTAAGCCTTTGATCCTTAAATTTACTTTGTAGCACACGCTTCAAATCGGCATAGTCTATTCCATAGAGAGCTAACTTCTGCCAGTCTACATGCAGCTCCATCTGCTTGCGCGTGGCAATCGCTCCCGATCTGATACCTGTCTTTGCATCGATGCTCTGCTGCAAGCTATGTAGCTGCTCGACAGACAAATGCGTAGCACCTTTCGAGCTAAGCTCTGCCACTAGCTCGGGCTCGCGTGTATCGAAGATTTTTTCGAAGATATTCACTGGCGGCGCAAAGGCTAGCTGAGCCTGGGGATACTCTTGAGCAAAGTATTGCTCGATCTTGCTTTGCAGCGGAAGCAAGTCGGTAGGACTCTTCACCTTGAGGTAGAGCTCAGATTCTGTATTCGACAGGTCGGTACTACTATTGACAAGGAAGTCCTGCGCTCCCACATAGGCAGCCTGCTCTTGCAGCAATGGGCTAATGGCTTTTAATAATTCATTGACTCGCCTAGCATTCTCCTGCAGGTGTATCTGTTCGTTCCACTCCATGCGCAGCATGAGTTCGTTTTGCTCTATCGGTGGCATCAGTTCTTTTCTGATGAACTGAAAGCTGAGCAACATCAGCGGTAGCGTCAGTGCAACGCCTAGCAGGCAGAGCTTTTTGTGTGCAAAGACCCAATTGATCCCACGGTCGTATAGTCGTTCGGCCTGTTTGCTCTCTCTGAGGCGTTCAAGTGTACGGCTCCAGAAGCGAGGCTTCAGCTTGCGGCGATAGACCAGATAATAGAGCACGGGCAGCAGTAGTATGGCGCTAACGTACGAAATAAATAGGCTGCTTGCAATCGCAAAAGCCTGATCCGAAAAGATCGCTCCTGTAACTCCACTTAGGAATATTAGGGGAATAAATACCGCCACAGTAGTAAGAGAGGAGCTCAGCATGGGACTAATCATCTCCGTAGCCCCTTTCGAGCAGGCTTCCATCAGAGGGTAGCCCCGCAGCCTGTACTGGTCGATATTCTCGCTCACTACTATCGAGCTGTCGATCATCATTCCCACCCCAAAGATTAGCCCCGAGAGGGATATAACATTGAGTGATATATTGAACAGGTAGAAGAGGGCAAAGCTGATAACAATGGAGCAAATCATACTGAGCCCTATGATGAAGGGCGAACGGATATCGCCCATGAAGAAGACGGCGATGATGAGTATGAGGAATAGCCCCAGTAGCAGATTGCTTTGCAGATTGGCAATGCTATAGTCGAGCAGCTCGGTCTGGTTGCGGCTATAGCTGAAGTCCAGATCGGGGTATAGCTGCTCCATCTCCTTGCCAATAGTGGCAAGGCTAGCCTTGAGCTGGTCCATACTCTCGCTGCTTTGCTTGATGAGAGCCATGCATACCGCTGGCTTGCCTTCGTAGAAGCATAGCCCGCGCTCCGAGCCTGATACGAGCCTTAGCTCGGCCAGATCGCGCAGCTGCAAGAGGCGACCCTCATTATTGAGGTATATATCGGCTATGTCTTCCACATTGCGCAGTTGTTTAGACAAATTGATATTGTATTCGTACTGCCCATCGCGCACGAGCATAGCCCCAGGGTCGACGCTGTTGAGTAGCAGCGCCTGCTCTATGTCGGTACTGCCAAAGCCTGCCATCTTCATCTTGTTCCAGTCTGGCACTATCTGCACTTGCTTGGAGGGCACACCACTGATATCGGCAATGGCAAGCTCGGGCAATTGCTCGATGCGTTTCTTGATGACATTGACGGCTAGGTCGCAGAGCTTCAGAAAGCGAGGCTCGTTGTTTGGGGCAAAGGCTTCTTGTGTTTTCAGGCTCAGATTGAGGTACAAGACGGGGATATCCGAAGCATTCTCTTTGATCACCTTGGGTCGATCCAGATCCTTGGGCAGGATATTGAGCGAGGCATCGATTTTTTCATTGACCTCTATAAAGGCAAGGTCGGTATTGACTCCATAGTCGAAGAATAGCTCTATAGTTCCTTTGCCATCGCGGCTCTTGCTCTGCAGATCCTTAAGCCCGCCTACCTGCAGCAATTGGCGGCGCAGCGGTGCCATCACCGCAGTCTCTAGCTCGCGAGCCGAGCTGTTGGGGGCATTGAGCTGCACGCTCATATGCGGGATGTCTATATTGGGCAATAAGGAAACAGGTAGCCCCTGATAGGAGACTATCCCCAGAATAAAGAGAGCCAAAAAGCTCATGACTACGGCTATAGGCCGTTTGAGCAGAAATTCATTCATGCTTATTGCTCGGCAGCTTGAGGCTTTACGGGGCTATGGTGAGCCAGATCTTCGTTGCCGCTGACTATGACCTGCATACCCTCCTTGAGCTCATCGCCTTCGACGCAATAGCTTCTGAGGTTTTCAAAGAGCACATCTACATAGTGCCAGTATGCCTTGCCGTCTTGTAGCGAAAAAAGCACGCGCCTACCCGAGCGTAGCAGTACCGCAGACTTGGGTACTACGAACTGATTGGGCAGGCTTCGCTTCACCAGCACACGAGCATTCATGCCATCATAGAGCTCGGCTGCGGCATCGACCTGAGCTTTGACCTGCACCAAGCCCTTTTCGTCGACTAGGGGATTGATCTCGCTCAGGCGTCCAGACTTGGCTGCCGACTCATTGCCAAAGGGTAGTACAAGCACCCGATCGCCCAAATGCAAGAGAGGCAGCTCACTCTCCATTACTTGAAAGTCGAGCTCCATACCCTCACGCCCGATGATGCGACAGAATGGTTTGCTAAGATCGGCAAGGTTTTGCTTGCGCTGCTCCAGATTGGCAACCAGCCCATCGAAGGGCGCCCTCAGTGTGGCTTGCTGCAGCCGATGCTCGGCCTCTTCATAGAGTGCTTGCTGCTGCTTGTAGCCACTTTTTATACTGGCAAGGCTTAGGAGCTCGGCAGGAATTCGAGCCCGATCCTTGGGGTCATATCCCTGAGCCACGAGTATATCTGTCATCGCCAGCTCGGCCTGTGCCAAGTTATTCTCGCGCTGAGCAAGGGTGTTCTTGAGCGCAAAGAGATCGAGGCTAGCTATAGGCTGCCCCTTGCGTACCTTGTCGCCGTTCTTTACCCAGACCTCTGCTATCAGCTCTTCGCTACGGAAGCGCAGATCGGCAAAGTTTCTGGCTCTTATCTTGCCATTGCTTAGCAGCTCGTGCTCGAAGTCGACACGCTGCAAGCTCATTAGCTGCACTTCGGTAGCCTGCTTGGCAGCCTGCAGCGACAAAGAATCACTCGCTTTAGCAGCCTCTGGGCTAGCCGAATTTTTGCCCGAACAAGCTGCCAATAGGAGGATCGTGGCTAGGTATGCCACTTTTTTGAATATGCACATCGTATTTATTAATCTAGATCCTATACAGAGCACCCAGTCTAGCTCCTAGGAAGTAGCTCGAGAGTTTTATTGCTTTATCGTTTATGTATCGTTCTGAGCGTTACGAGTTAACAAAGCTCAAGGAGGCCCTTATTTAAGAATCTAAGGCTTTACAGATGAGTCTTCATATGCTGCTTTTAAATTTCGAATTTGTAGATCTCTATCTTCTCTGCCTCCTCGTCAACCCCCGTACTGCCATAGTAGTAGGGAGCATGATAGCCCAGCAGCTTGAATCCCTTAGGTACATCTACATCGCCTATTAGCTGTCCATCGCGGTATATCTGCAAGCCATCCATCTGGGCAGAGCCACCCCTGTGATAGCTGCGGAATAGCAAGCCCGTCTCTGCAATAAACTTAAGCCCCGTATTGTAGCCCGATTCTTGGCGAGAGCTCTCGTTGATACGTTGGAAGTCTTCGCCGGTCAGCATTATTTCCGTTGCCTTTTGCATATTTTTGCCAGCATAGCCATAGGTGCGTTGAGGCAGGAAGTCTTTGTCGTATTCATAGATCAGCGAGTCTGCTTCGAATGTTACAAAGAAGCGACCCGAACTTTGCTCGATGTCGAAATGCACATTGAAAAACTGCTTGATAGCTGGGTCTTCTTGATAAACCTGGGGGAAATGCCCCAAAACATCTTCCAAAACCCCAGTTTCTGTATTAATCTTAGCCAAATAATGCACATTCTTATAGCAGTCCTTATAGGCATCGCTTGAATCTATAAAGCTAAGCCCTGGATACTCCGAGAAAACCGTGTAATATACGTACTTATCGTATGCTTTCATCAGCGCATTCGAATTTGTACTGGTGTATATCTTAGGGGTATCGTAGCTAGGTGTAGTGGACTGATCTGATAGCTTTAATATGAATTTCTTCTGGAGGGAAAAATCTTTGTCATATATAAAACAATCCCGCATAGGGCCGATGAAAAAGTATGAATTCAACATATCTGCATATCCTTCGATCATACCTGTATCAATTTCTTTTGCTCCTCCGCCTAAGCCTAAATAACGCGATTTCAACTCCCCTTGCTTATCAAACAGAAAAATAGAAGCAAATCTTTGATCTATCAAGCAGATTGAATCTTGCTTCATATCTAGATAACCAACGTACGAAGATTCAACTTTGTCGAGTGTAAAAGAAACTGGGGATAAGGATTTGATCTCAATACTTGGAGGTAGATTAGTAACGGGAGCAAAAGAATCTGAATTGTTTTGCTTCTTAGTGCACGAAAATGCAAGCATGGAGAAAGCCACGATTATGCAAGCTCGTATAAGAGAATATTGTCTCATCATTGTGTCAATAGATATTTAATAAAAGACCAAGGGACTGAAGAAATAGGGCACAAGACCACACGATAGACCCCTTGATAACATTACATGCAATTTTTATATTTGTTTTATAATTAGGTAGCAAGCTAAAAAAGCTAGTTTTGAGCCAACAAAATAACTCAGACAACGCAAATGCATCGGATCTAAGTAGTTGTCAACTAGAAAATAGATCGATCAAACTTGCCAGTGCAAATGTAAAAAAATACACACATAATGAGGAATGACTAAAGAATTATTCTTTATCTCATTACGAATTTAGATTGGGTATCCCGCACCATACGCTCGGTAATCTATTGCACGAGCATCTTGGATATAAGCCTATTCTGGGCTTCTACCTCTCTCGTCATGTTTAATAAACCGCCAGGTGCCGAACGGCATGCGTGGTGCTGTGAGAGGTCGGTAAATACTAAAGTAGGAGATAAAGCACCTACAATTAGTGTTTACCTCCTACTCGATTGAAATAGCGAGTCCATTCTGCATCGAGCAGGGATGGCTCGTTGTCTAATGCTTGGGGCTTAGTTGTTGATGCCTAGTAGCTCCAGCGTGTCTTTTGCAATCATGAGCTCCTCGTCGGTAGGCACTACGATTACCTTTACCTTGCTGTTTGGTGTGCTGATGAGCATTTCCTTACCACGCATTCCCTTATTGAGCGCTTCGTCCACTTCGATGCCCATAAAGTCGAGGCCGCGGCAAGTAACTGCACGTGTAGAATCTTGGTTTTCGCCTACACCACCTGTAAATACGAGTACATCTACACCACCCATTGCTGCTGCATAGGCACCGATGTATTTCTTGATACGGTAGTCGTACATGTTCATTGCCAGGATAGCACGCTCGTTGCCTTCCTCGATTGCGTTTTCGATTTCGCGCATATCGCTCGATACACCGCTTACGCCTAGTACACCACTTTCGCTGTTTACCATTTTAGAAAGCGCATGTCCGTCCATGTTTTCTTTTTCCATGATAAAGGCCAGTGCGCCAGCATCTACATCACCTACGCGAGTACCCATCATAAGCCCTTCGGTAGGAGTTAGACCCATGCTAGTATCTACGCTCTGTCCGTTCATTACGGCAGCCATCGAGGCTCCGTTGCCAATGTGAGCGGTGATGATACGCGTTTTGTTGTAGTCCAAGCCGAGCAATTCGCAAGCACGCTTGCTTACGTAGCGATGGCTAGTACCGTGGAAGCCATAGCGGCGTACACCGTGCTTTTTGTATAGTTCGTATGGCAGAGCATACATGAAAGCATAGTCTGGCATAGTCTGGTGGAAAGCAGTATCGAATACACCTACCTGACGAATCTTTGGCAGAAGGTTCTTGATGGCATCTACTCCCTTGATGTTGGGTGGGTTGTGCAGCGGAGCGAGGTCGATGCATTCTTCAACCTTGCTGATTACTTCGGGAGTAATCTCTACACTGCTGCTAAACTTCTCGCCGCCATGTACCAAGCGGTGACCAACGGCCTGGATCTCGTCGAGGCTCTTGATGCAACCGTTTTCGCTATCTGTAAGGACGCTCAAGATGAACTCAATTGCAGCTGTATGCTCGGGGAGTGGACGCTCTAGTACCACTTTATCGCCATTGGGCTTTACAAGTTTGAGGAACGAACCTGGCAGGCCAAGTTTTTCTACTCCACCTTGTGCCAACACATCGCCTTCTGGCATGTCAAATAGCTTGTATTTTACTGAGGAGCTACCACAGTTCAAGACTAAAATTTTCATATTGTATCTTTTTTATCGTTTGTCTATTTCAATTGCGAAGTACCTTTCCCTTGTATTGTGGCACTTCAAATTCGTTGCCTTTCGAGTACTACTCTACTTTTTGAGGGCGATAGCCTGATTGGCTGTGATGGCAACCATCTTGTAGATGTCGTCGACCGAGCAGCCGCGGCTGAGGTCATTGACAGGGGCAGCCATACCTTGCAAGATTGGTCCTACGGCTTCGGCGTTACCTAGGCGCTGCACCAACTTGTATGCAATGTTTCCTACCTCCAGCGATGGGAATACCAATACGTTGGCCTTTCCTGCAACTGGGCTACCAGGTGCTTTCATGTTTCCAACACTTGCTACCAGAGCGGCATCGGCTTGTAGCTCACCATCGATCAGGATGCTTGGATCCATCTCTTGGGCTGTGCGAGTGGCTTCCACCACTTTATCTACCATTTCGTGCTTGGCGCTACCTTTGGTGGAGAAGCTACACATAGCAACTCGAGGTTCAACGCCTGCAATGGCACGTGCTGTACGGCCTGTTGCAACGGCAATCTGACCCAATTCGGCAGCAGTAGGATTGGGGATGACGGCACAGTCGGCAAAGATCAAGAAGCCGTCTTCACCGTACTCAGGAGTTTTTGTAAACATCAAGAAGGCACCGCTTACGCTACTCATGCCAGCTTCTGTTTTGATGATCTGTAGTGCAGGACGAAGCACATCGCCTGTGGTATTAAGAGCGCCAGCGATCTCGCCATCGGCATCGCCGCTCTTTATCATAAGGCAAGCGAGGTAGAGTGGGTTTTCGACCAACTTGTTTGCTTCTTCGGGAGTGAGGCCTTTTTTCTTGCGTAGCTCCAGTAGTAGCTCGGTATAGGCAGCTTTCTTGCTGTGTTGGATGGGGTCAACGATACATGCATTAGCAATGTGCTCAAACTTTAGTTCGGCCGCTTTAGCTTTGATTTCGTTTTCGTTGCCAATCAAAATGATTTCGGCCACGCCATCGGCAATTAGTCTGTTTGCTGCCTCAAGCGTACGAGGCTCAAGCCCTTCGGGCAATACTATCCGTTGCTTATTTTCTTGCGCACGACGGATAACGTCTTTAATCAGATCCATTTGTTTATATGCTTTGTTGTTGTGTCTTGAAACTATTCATGTACAGAGATTGATTGCAATAACTGCATTGGAGTTATTGGAAATCTTATTCTCGCCAGCAGGTACAAAATGCCAAAGCCGCCAGACTAGGAGCATATGCCTCGGCAGGAAGATTCGACCCCATCAATCTCATTCAGAGATGCAGAGTCTCTATGCTGATGCAAAGATAATGAAAAGAGACATAAGCGAGTGCATAGTTATCTATTAAATTGCTAGATACACTTTGCACTTACGGCTTATGTCTCGAATTTTCGCGAGCTATTTTGCCACTCGCAAGGCTTTTTCTTAGTTATTTCTCTTCGTTAGAATTTTACACCGAATGAGATGTGAGCCGAACCTACCAGTGCCGATTTGTCACCTGTACTCCAGTAGTTGCTGGGTTGTGGGTTTACAGCGTCGAGCAATCCGAGGCTTGCACCCATTTCTAGGAAGTAGCGGCTAAATTCGAGGCCGATGTTACCCATCAGTCCCATGTCGAATCTATTCATAGGTGCTTTGTCGGCTTTCCCTTTGGCAAAGAGCGAAAACTCTTCTTGCACGGTGGCCAATCCTTCGCAAGGCTTGAATTTTCCACCCACTCCTATAGCAAGGTATGGACCAGCAGCGATATAGTAATTGAGGTCGCTGTTTATTGCACCTGTATAGGCTACCTGAATTGGTATCTCGAGGTAGATAGGACGTATAGTGGCCGAGCTATCTTGAAATTTTACTTTCTCACCTTTCGAGGCGATGAATAGTCCTGGGCGAAGATCGAGTCCCCATTTGGTGAGTGGTAGGTCAAATGAAGCTCCGAGTCGGAAACCTGGTAGCAAGTCTTCTGAGCCAAAGTTGGCAACTTTCGATACGTTCATGCCCGCTTGTACGCGGTATTCGACGATGCGTTGTTGGGCTTGAGCTGTTAGTACAAAAGTAAATAGAGTAAGAAGTAAAAGACTTAATCGTTTCATTTTTTTTGATTGTTGATTATTAGATTTGCCCACAAAGTTAAGTTAATAAAGTTGAATGAAGGCCAAGAATTGGGTCCGATTGCTATAAGTGAAACTAAATTTCGATATTATTCGATGAAAGAAAATAGAACGATGTCGCCTGGGCTAATCTGATAACTAACGTAATTCTCTTCGATGCGCGCTTCACCTCTAGTACTCTTATCGATTTGCCAAGCTGCTCCCTGCATGCTCATCTCCACTCCGAGGGTCAAGGTTGTTTTTAAGTCTTTGTTTTGTATCAGCAGATAATTTTTGTTTGGACTTTTAAGCGTCGATACTAATATACCCTCTTCGCTACCATTTATGTACACTTTTCTGAAAGGCTTGGGTAGCTTTTTTTGTTTTAGCTTTTTGGCTCCTCTCGGCACATCGCCAAGGTGATAAACGCTTTCCACTTGGCTACGCATGAATATCTCGGATAGCGCCTGTATCTCTTTGTTTAGGGTGCTCACTACTTGGTAGGTAGGAGTAAGCCTGCCATTGAAGAAAGGAGCATCGTAATAGAGGTCCATTTCGGAATGGGCAAAGTAGGTGAAGTGCTGAATCCCTTTGGCTCCATAGGCGAGGTCGGAATAAGCTTGGAGCCTAAGGTCTGCAAGGGTAGGAATGGGGTAATATTCGTTGCGCGATAAGACACCTGGGATGGTATGTGCCGAGCTCATTACAAAAGCCCAGAATGGCAAGTTCGCTTTCTGGGTGCTGTTTGCTATCGTTTCGAGGTTCTTGTACCATTGTGGTCTGATCATTCGCAGCGGCGAGCGAATGTGGTTTGATAGGATGGGGTAGTGCCCGAAGGATAGTTGCTTAAGACGTGGAAACAGTTTGATGCATCTATCTACGTACTTCTTGTAGCTTGGATTGCCCAGGTTTGGATACAAATTGACGTAGATATCTGCTTGGGGATCTACTTGGTATATCTTATCTGCCCACTCTTTCACTTGGTATAGCTGCTCGTAGTCGGGCTCGTCGTAGATGAAATACCCAGCTAGAGCGGGATGATCCTTGTACTGACGGATGCGTCTGATCATCGTCTCTGTGTTTACAAACTTCATGTCGAGAAAAAGGAACTGCTTGATACCTGCCTTTTCGGCATAGCTAAAGGACTTTGCTATCTCCCTATCGGAATCGATGTAGCTAATATGATGCGTAAAGCCAGCTTTGCGCATATCGATGAAGTTGCGCAGAGAAATGTGTTCGCGTAGAAGTCCATACCAAGCCACGATCGGAATCTCGCCCTCCTTGATGCTGTTTAGGCTGATATCCTTTGTGTGGCCAGGCCTCTGTCGAGAGTCTGTGCTTTTCTTTACTGCTCCAATATTACCCGACTCAAGTATGCGCTTGCTCTGTAGCGAATCGAGTGCATAAGCCGAACTTGAAAAAAGCAAGAGGCTTAGAAGACTTAATACAAATGATCTTTTCTTCATAGAATGGGTCCTGTTTTTATTGTCTTATTTATTGGGCTCTGTTTATACAACAATTCTAAAGCTACAATAGTTGGGGTGTATGGTCCTTTTCTTATTTAATGTGCTGAGACAAAACATCTCACGCTGTAGCTTGTTCTTAGCCTACAAGACTTCTTTAATCTAATTAATAACAATGAAACAAACCCTATTACACCCAGCCGATTCGAGAGGGAAGGCCAGTCATGGCTGGCTACAGTCTTTTCACAGCTTTAGTTTTGCCAATTATTACAACCCCGATCGTATGAACTTCGGAGCCCTACGTGTGCTCAATGACGACACAGTGGCACCGAGCAGGGGCTTTGGCACTCATCCACACGATAATATGGAGATCATCAGCATCCCCTTATCGGGCGACTTAGAGCATAAGGATAGTATGGGCAATACCCAATACATAAGACATGGCGATGTGCAGGTGATGAGTGCTGGAACGGGGATTTTCCATAGCGAGTACAATGCCAATAATGACCGGCCTGTAAAGTTTTTGCAGATATGGGTAATACCAAATCAAAGAAACGTGCAGCCTCGATACCAACAGTTGACGCTGAACCTAGCCGACAGAAAGAATCGCCTGCAGCAAATAGTGGGGCCTAAGGGTAGCAAAGAAGGTCTGTGGATCTATCAGGATGCGTGGTTTTCATTGGGTGAATTAGATCTCGACTTCGAGCTCGATTATAAGTTGCATAACTCAGAAAATGGGGTCTATGCCTTCGTAATAAAGGGGTCGGTGCAAATTGATGATACAATACTCCTAGAGCGTGATGGCATGGGCATTTGGAATATCGATAAACTTACTGTCAAAAGCCTTAGCCCAGGCGCCGAGCTGCTGCTCATGGAGTTGCCGATGCGATAAGTCTTTTGGCTTCGACGAAGCGGCCTTAGCATTGTGAGTTAGGTGCAAAATTTGCATCTTTGTTTCTCGAACCATTAAGATGTACTTGCATGATGATGCGACGCTTTATTCCTTTATTTATGATACTCCTTCTGAGCTGCCTCTCGGTGCTTGCTCAGCAATCCGATACGCTCTACTTAAATCAGGCTCAGTTTAGGATGCTTGGCGAAGAGACCTGGTATCCTACTGAAGTGCCTGGCTCTGTGCAGGGCGATTTGCTGCGATTGGGGCTGCTGCCCGATCTGAATAGGGGGCAAAATGAAGCTCAAGCTCAATGGCCTGCCGAAGAGTCTTGGCAGTACCGTATCCCTTTCGAGCTGAGTGATAGTCAGTTGCAACATGCTCGAGCTGTATTATGCCTCGAAGGAATAGATACTTATGCGAGTGTTAGCCTCAACGGAGAGCCTGTTTTGGAAGCCGATAATATGTTTGTGGGCTACGAGCAGGAGGTGAAAGCTCTCCTCCGAGTGGGTGCCAATGAACTCTTAGTCGAGCTGCGCTCTCCTCTCAAAGAGGTACGCCCAAGGGCTGCAGAAGATGACTTTGTGTATCCTGCCGACAATGACAAGTCGGAGGGGCATTTATCGGTTTATAGCCGAAAAGCACCCTATCATTACGGGTGGGACTGGGGGCCAAGTCTCGTTAGTATGGGTATCTGGCGTCCTATATCTTTGCGTTTCGAGGATGCGTGTGCTTTGAGGGGAAAAGCGGATCTGACGTATCGCCTTAGCGAAAAGGATGCAAGCTGTAGCCTGCATATTCCATTGCATTATCCAGCCAAAGTGGCTGGAGATGCCCAGTCCTATTCCATACATTATAGTCTCTTAGATCCGAGTGGAAAACTGGTCTTTGAACAGCTCTTGAAGCTCGAGCCTGGGGCTACGAATGCCGAAGATACTTTTACCATAGATGAGCCTAGGCGCTGGCAGCCATTGGGGAGAGGGCTGCCTTTGCGCTACCAATTGATTGTGAAGCTTCTCCGTGCCGATGGCTCTATAGCCCAAAGCTCGACGAGTAAAGTTGGGTTTAGAACCCTCGAATTGAAACGCGAGCCCGACCAATGGGGGCGCAGTTTTTGCTTCGTGGTCAACGGGGAGCCACTGTATATCAAAGGGGCCAACTATATTCCTCAGACTATGTACTTGGGTGAGCGAGATGAAGCTTATTGGCAAGACTTGTTTAGAAGCGTCGAAGAGGCCAATATGAATATGCTACGAGTGTGGGGCGGAGGTATCTATGAAGACGAACGATTTTATGAGCTTGCCGATGAAAGGGGTATCCTCATCTGGCAAGATTTTATCTTTGCCTGCAGTAGCTTCCCTGCCGATGAGGCCTTCCTGAGCAATGTGGAACGCGAGATAGAATATAATGTACGTCGATTGCGACGTCACCCCTCTCTGGCTTTGTGGTGTGGCAATAATGAAGTGCGTGAGGCGCTGAAGTATTGGGGCTGGCAAAAACGCTATACCAAGGAGGTGTATGACAAGATGTGGCAAGACTACCGAACGATATTCGAAAAGCTAATACCAGAGAAACTAGCCCTTCTCGATCCCCTTCGCCCTTATGTAGAGAGCTCGCCAGATACTGCCAACTGGGGTAGGCCAGCTACACTAGCGTTGGGCGAAAGTCATTACTGGGGAGTATGGTATGGCAAGGAACCATTTGAAATACTCCAAGAACGCATCCCACGCTTTATGAGTGAGTTTGGGTTTCAGTCCTTCCCCGAAATGAAGACTCTGCGAAGCTTTGCAGCAGATGATGAACTCTCGCTCGATTCGCCTACGATGCTTGCTCGCCAACGTAGTAGTATGGGCAATGAGACCATATTGACTTATATCCGTAGGGAGCTGCCCGAGCCAATCGACTTCGCCGATTTCGTTTACAAAGGCTTGATCGTTCAGGGGCAGGGTATGCGATTAGGAATCGAGGCTCAGCGGGCTGCTATGCCCTATTGTATGGGTAGCCTCTATTGGCAGCTAGGTGATGTGTGGCCTGCGATATCGTGGAGCTCGATCGATTATTTTGGCAATCGAAAACCGATGCACTATCAAGTGGCCGAAGCCTATCAGCCAGTTATTATTGTGCCTCAGGTCAAAGATGGAAGCCTTGCTATTGTTTCGGATCTGCTCTACGATGAGGAAGAGATGATGATCCGTATCGAGCCGATCGGATTTGATGGTACACGCTATCCGAGTAGCTTCGTGAGGGGTATTACGATCAAAAAAAATGCGGTAACTACAGTAAAGATGAATTGGCCTGAGCTATTGCCCGAAAATCTAAGAGCCAATACGCTACTCAAACTGAGCTTGCTGCAAGATGTGGGGTCGGCCTATGCCGATCGTTGGGCGCAACGCTATCATTATGCTTTGCCAACAAAAGACTTGGCACTCCCTGTTGCTCCCGCCATCGAAATGGAGTTAGTAAGACGCTCTGCTCGTCGCTGGGATTTGAAGCTCAAGTCGGCAGTCTTGGTGAAAGATCTTTTTATCGAAGTGCCTATCCAAGGAGTCCTTTTTAGTCAAAATGCTTTTGACTTGTTGCCAGGTGAGCCTCAAGTAGTGGAGTTGGAATTGCCCGAGGGGTTAACAAATCTGCCCGAGCCAAAGCTCAATTATATAAATCCGAAATAGGATCTGCTAGAAACTATCTGCTAATCGAGTAGGGCAAGCCGTCTTGTATCGAGGCTCAGTGCTAAGAGTTTGAAGCAGGAGCAGTCTGTACCAGACTGATACTATCTATGCTGAGCGGTGAAAGAAGCGTAATCGAACCGTTCTTTGGCAACAAATCGAAAGAAACATTGACGGCCTTTACACGATGCGGTTCGGGTATCTCCATTTCTATCTGGTGGCTACCCGAATTTTGGATCAGTCTCTTCTCTTCGATGTACGCTACCGAATCGCCCAAGTGCAAGCGTAGGTACATCGTAAATGTGGCGTCGGGAGCCAAATGCAAGCCGTTTACTCTGCAGTGCAATCCAAATCGTGTACCTGCAGTATAGTTGTATGGAGGGATGATGGTGTGGGGTATCAGTATGCGCCTTGAACCTGGTAAGAAAAACAATGTCGTGTCAGCAGATAATAGATTGACGCTATCGAGCATGTAATATTCGGGGGCTCGTTCGGCACCAGGCAATCTACTTTGATAGTGTTGCTCGTTTAGCAGTAGCCTTTCTTGGTTTTGAAAATCGGCTTCGAGCCGCTCCAGTATGACGATGTACCTTTTGAGCCTTTTGCTACTGTACCAAGCCAAATTGCTGTCGTAGTCGGCACTGCTAATCTGGTGCTTGCTGAAAATGTCGTTATAGATCGCTAGTCGTTGGCTATCGGCAATCTCTTCTGTGCTAACAGTAGTGAAGAGTGCGTCGGCACGATAGAGGTCGCTCATTAGAGCTTGCATCTGCTTGTCCGATAGGCGCTTGTAGCCTCTACCCCCACAAGAGATAGCCCCCACAGCCAATACGAAGATGCAACTAAGAGCTATCAGGAGTCTAGTTTTAGCTTGCGTTTTCATTCGAATCGCCCTTATTGTCCGAGTCTGTTAGCTCATCACTTTTTCCTACTATCGAGCCATCCCGATCTATTTGTCCCTTCACGAGAGGGCTTATCTGCTCGAGCAGATCGTTGATAGAGCGCGCATAGAATAGGAATACAACGATTACGCCCACTGAAATACAAGCGTCGGCAAAATTGAATATAGGACTAAAGAAGGTGAAGTTTTGTCCACCCCAGATGGGTAGCCATGAGGGGAACTGGCTATGGATAAGAGGGAAGTAAAACATATCTACCACCCAGCCGTGAAACCACGAGGCATATCCTCCTCCAGCAGGCAGAAACTCGGCTACCTGTCCATGGCTCGACGAAAATAGTGCGCCGTAGAATACGCTATCGATGATGTTGCCAACCCCACCCGCAATGATGAGAGCTAAACAGAGGAGGAAGCCCAAGGGCCAGCGCCTAGTCTGTGCGGCTCGATAGAGTATAAAACTACAGAAAGCCATTGCAACGATACGGAAAAGGGTAAGAAAAAGCTTATTGCCCAATTCGATTCCAAAGGCCATCCCTCGATTTTCGAGAAAGTGTATCTGAAACCAAGAGGTAATATAGTGGCTCTCGCCTAAGATCATAGTGCTCTTGACCCATATCTTCAGCGCTTGGTCTATTATCAAGAGCAAGAAGACGAGGGCGAAGAGAAGCCATGAGCGCTGCTTTAGTCCTTTACTTAGCTGCATGGGCTGCTTGGTAGCCAATAAGTGGTGTTACTTAGACTGAGCGTTTTTGGCTTCGATGCTAAGTGTAGCATGAGGTACAACGCGCAGGCGTTCCTTAGGGATCAGTTTGCCGGTTTCGCGGCAGATACCATAAGTTTTATTTTCGATTCTTACCAGTGCGTTTTGCAAGCTGTTTATGAACTTAAGCAATCTGTCTGCAAGCTGGATAGATTCTTCACGCGACTGTACAGCAGCACTTTCGCTTAGATTCTTGAGCGTACTAGGCGACGTGTCTGATAGATCGTTGCCATACGATGATTCGATCACCTCCCTGAGGTCTTCGTAGTCAGCATTAGCTTCTTCGAGTTTTTCCATGATCAGCTCTTTGAACTCTTGTAGCTCCTCATCCGAATAGCGTGTCTTTGCTTCCATCTTTTTTGTGTTTTTTTCTGTCATACTAAGGCGTATAATCCCTTAGTCTTTGTGTTTGATTACTTTCACTACGAGGTTGAAGTCGTCGAAGTCGAGCTCGCTAGCATCGCTTACTGCATCGACAATTTCGATTGATTCGGCTTGTACTTGCTGGGCTATATACTCGCCATGCATTTCGATTACCGGATCGATATTTTCATCGGACAGCACAAATACATCTACCCTGTCCGATACTTCAAATCCGCTCTGCTTGCGGATATTCTGTATCCTATTCACTAATTCTCTGGCTAAGCCTTCCGATCGTAGCTCTGGGCTTACCGTGATGTCGAGTGCAACGGTTAGGATGCCTTCATTGGCTACCAACCATCCTGGAATGTCTTCCGATACTACCTCCACATCGGCAAGTTCGATCTCTACATTCTCATTTGCGATTTGCATCTGTAGCAAACCTTCCTTTTCAAGGCTGCGGATCTGCTCTTGGCTTATTTCGTTTAGGGCCTGTGCTAGAGCTTTCATTACTTTGCCGTAGCGTGGACCAAGGCGTTTGAAGTCGGGTTTAACGCGCTTCACAAGCATGCCTTGGCTGTCGTCCACGAAGCGTAGCTCCTTGACGTTCACCTCGCTCAAGATCAGTGGCTCTACGGCGCGGATCTGCTTTTCTTGCTCCCTACTAACAGTTGGGATCATTAGCGTTGCGAGCGGCTGGCGCACCTTGATGTTGACTTTACGGCGTAGAGATAGCACCATCGACGAGATCGTTTGTGCTGCCTTCATGCTTTGCTCAAGCTCTTTCGATACTTCGGCCTCATTGTAGCTTGGAAACTCCGTGAGGTGTACACTCTCTTCGCTGCCCTTGAGGTCGCGATACAAGCGATCTGCATAGAAGGGTGCAACGGGTGCCATCAGCTTGGCTATGGTGATCAAGCATCTGTAAAGGGTCTGATAGGCCGAGAGTTTGTCGTCGGTCATCGAGCCAGCCCAGAAACGTTTGCGGCTGAGGCGTACAAACCAATTGCTGAGGTGCTCGGAAGTGAAGTCGCCAATAGCTCTAGCTGCACGAGTTGGCTCGAAGTCGGCCATTTGTGTATCTACCTCTTTGATCAAGCTGTTCAGCTCCGATAGTATCCAGCGGTCTATCTCTGGTCTATCGGCAAAGGGGAGTTCCTTTTCTGTGGCTGTGAAACCATCCAAATTGGCATAGAGCGAGAAGAACTGATAGGTATTGTATAAAGTGCCAAAGAATTTGCGACGCACCTCTTCGATGCCTTCGGTGTCGAACTTAAGGTTGTCCCATGGCGATGAATTGCTAATCATGTACCATCGTAGTGGGTCGGAACCATACGTTTTGATCGTATCGAATGGATCTGCTGCGTTTCCGAGGCGTTTACTCATCTTATTGCCCTTCTTGTCGAGCACCAAGCCGTTTGATATGACGGCTTTGAACGAGCTTTCGCCAGATATCATCGTTGCGATAGCATGTAGGGTATAAAACCAACCACGTGTCTGATCGACACCCTCGGCAATAAAGTCTGCTGGGAATGCTTTGCCCGATTCGACGAGCTCTTTATTTTCGAATGGGTAGTGTTGCTGCGCATAGGGCATAGCGCCCGAGTCGAACCATACGTCGATCAGGTCCATCTCGCGCCTCATCACTTGTCCCTTGGGCGAGAGAAGGAATATCTCATCGACATAGGGGCGGTGTAGGTCTATCTTTTTATAATTCTCGGCTGTGTAGAGTCCTGGCTCAAACTCCTTGTAAGGATTCTTTTCCATGATGCCAGCTGCTACAGCCTTCTCTATTTCATTGTATAGCTGCTCTACCGATCCGATGCAGAGCTCTTCGCTACCGTCTTCGCTACGCCAGATAGGTAGTGGGGTGCCCCAGAAGCGGCTACGAGATAAGTTCCAGTCTTGGAGGTTTTCGAGCCATTTTCCAAATCGCCCTGTACCTGTGCTTTCAGGCTTCCAGTAGATCTTGTTGTTGTTGTCTATCATCTGATCGCGCACAGCGGTAGTTTTGATAAACCAGCTATCGAGCGGATAGTAGAGGATAGGCTTGTCTGTACGCCAGCAGTGGGGGTAGCTGTGGGTTTGCCTTTCGATACGGAATACTCGATTCTGCATCTTCAGCATGACTGCCAACTCTACATCTATACTTTCGTCTTTTTCACTCTTGGTCTTGTCGTATGCATTCTTGACGTAACGTCCGGCATAGATATCGTATAGCAATAGATCGACATGCTTGGCTACAAACTCTTCGTCGAGCTCTTCGGTCAGATAGAATTTGCCTGTTAGATCGACCATGGGGCGCATATTGCCCTCTTTGTCTTTGAGCATCAGTGCTGGCACTCCATGGCGCTTGGCTACGCGGTCGTCGTCTGCTCCGAAGGTTGGAGCTATATGCACAATACCAGTACCATCTTCGGTGCTTACAAAGTCGCCCGTGATAATACGGAAAGCCCCTTCGCCTGGATTTACCCAAGGGATAAGCTGTTCGTAGCGCATGCCCTCAAGCTCTTTGCCACTCCAGCTATGAGTAGTGAGGCGGTAGGGTAGTATCTTTTCGTTTTGATCGAAGCTTGCTGGTAGCTCCTCGCATTCGCCTTTGGGGTTGAATATTGCAGGGAGCAATGCTTTGGCTATGATCACCGTGATGGGGATTGCGTTGTAGGGATTGAATGTCTCTACAGCTACGTATTCGATGTTTGGTCCTACGCAGAGTGCCGTATTGCTAGGTAGGGTCCAGGGTGTAGTGGTCCAAGCGAGGAAGAAAGCGTCGCCGTGAGCTTTCATCTCGGGGGTGGGATCTACTATCTTGAACTGTGCAATACAGGTAGTGTCTTTTACATCGCGGTAGCAGCCTGGTTGGTTGAGCTCGTGTGAGCTGAGGCCAGTACCTGCTGCGGGTGAATAGGGTTGTATGGTGTAGCCCTTGTATAGCAAGCCCTTATTATAGATCTGCGATAGTAAGTTCCATAGCGTTTCGATATAACGATTGTCGTAGGTGATATAGGGATTTTCCATATCGACCCAATAACCCATTTGCTTGGTGAGGTCTTCCCACTCCTGCGTGTATTTCATCACCTCACGTCGGCAAGCTGCGTTATACTCATCTACCGAGATGCTTTTGCCAATGTCTTCTTTGCTGATACCTAGGTTTTTCTCTACGCTTAGCTCTACAGGTAGGCCATGTGTATCCCATCCAGCCTTACGCTCTACGAGGTAACCCTTCATAGTTTTGTAGCGGCAGATCGTGTCTTTGATAGTACGCGACATGACGTGATGAATACCAGGCATACCATTGGCCGATGGAGGCCCTTCGTAAAACACGAAGGAGGGTGCATCCTTACGGGCATTCATGCTCTGTAGGAATAGCTCTTCGGTATTCCAAGTTTTCAGCATCTCTTGATTGATTGCCGATAGATTTAGTTCTTGATACTCAGCAAAGTTGCGGCTCATAGGGTATGTGGGTTCTTACTATATTCAATTAAGGCACAAAGGTAGTACTTCTGCCTCAAAACGGCAATACTATAGTGTCCAAAGGCTTTGTTTTCTGCTATTTGCCATGCAATTCTTGCTAGATTGGGGGCAATTTGTTCCATTACCAAGCTTTATGCGCTTCGACTGCTCTTGCTCGCTAGTGCATTCAGACTTTTGATTGCAAGCATTCTTTAGTCAGAAATAGTTTACGTTTTCGAATTGTTTCTATCTAGTCTCAAGGCTTAAATTGGTATATAACCGTACCATTGAGGGCGAGTCGATCCTCAAAAACTGCCCAAAACAGCCTGCTCCTTGCGTTATTTGCGTACGAAGGTGGACTTGCAGCAAAATAATGGATTTATGCAATTGCTTGGTTATCAGCTCAGTGTGAATTTAGGGTCTATAAGGTGCAACAAAAACATGCCTAATTGAGCCTAAAAACATAAGGTGTTTTTTTTGAAACATGGGATGATTTTTTCAAAACATAAGGTCTTTTTTTCAAAACACCTTATGTTTTCAGATCTAGAGCAAAAGCGACGAATTTCTTTGCTCCTAGTTCCGAAAAAGCATTCCCTTTTGAAGCGGTGCGATTTGGTACGTAAATAGACCAAATTGCCTCTTTGCATGCAAAGGATTTTGAGGCTGAAGCCGCTCTTTATTTCTAGCTTGGATCCGCTCAATAAAGATGAAGCTGTTGGCTCTCAAATGTAATAATGAGACTCTGTAGATAGATCGCTGAGTAATCTTTGCATTACTAGTCTCAATTGTTGAAACAGAGCGGATTGAACCTTTCGCCCTATTTGAGGGTTCTATCATAGAGAGCATTCATCAACGTACATTTATTTACAAACTAAGACCTTTGTATAGGTCGTCCTAAAAACACAAACACATAATTATGACAATAGAAGCAAACAATCAAAATGCATACGATAGAAAAGAGTTATTAAACATGTTAGGCCTTGCTGCCACGATACGCCGTTCGCACTACGCGCTTGGCAACGAGTGGGTGGTCGATAAGGTGGAGGTAGAGCGTATGATTACGAAAGCCTTGCTCGAAGTGCCATCGGCCTTCAACTCGCAGTCGGCACGTGTGGTGCTGTTGGCTGGAGAGGATCATCTCAAACTATGGGAAATAACCAAGGAAGCGCTTGGTAGCAATCTTGGCAAGAGTACCGAGGAAAAGATAAACAGTTCTTTTCGCAGCGGTGCTGGCACGATCCTATTCTTCGAAGACATGAGCGTGGTAAAGGGCTTGCAAGATCAATTTCCACTCTATGCCGACAATTTCCCCATTTGGTCGTATCAGAGCTCGGGAATGCTGCAGTACCTAGTCTGGATCATGCTCGAATCGCAAGGTTTTGGCGCAAGCTTGCAACACTACAATCCGCTGATCGATAAGGCTGTGGCTGCCCAATGGGGCTTGCCTAACGACTGGAAACTGATAGCTCAGATGCCATTCGGAAGTATCGTTGCCCAACCAGGCGAGAAGGCTCAGACCCCTATCGAAGAGCGCTTTCGTAGCATCGGTAAATAAAGAATTGCTGCAGTAGAGACTCCTGCTCGTGTAGCGAAGTCTATCACTTCAGATTAGATAGAGCAAACAGCTCCCTCCAAGCCAATAAACTATTGGCTTGGAGGGAGCTGTTTTTATTTTTCACGTAGTCTTCTTGTGTCGGCCCTAATCCCCGTTGGGGGTTCCACCTGCGGACGGGGATTGCAAATCCCGCTAACACAATGATGGGCCGCCCACTTGAGGGGCGCCCCTACAGCTGCAGACGATTCCGTAACGATAGCAAGGAAAATTACCATCAATGACAACATATAGCAAGCAGCCCGTAGGGGCGCCCCTACGTGGGCGTCCCTCACAGCAGCCCATCCCTTCAGCGACACACATTATAATAATCTGGCGTAAGCAATAAATCCCCACCGGGGATGCTTTCCACTTGTGATGCATTCAAACCATAAAACCGAACATGTAGAATCCCTGACGGGGATTCCCTGGATATAGCCCAGGGATAAGACGTTGCCAAATGGCAACGGTGTTCCCTGGGTAGCCT
>CAZHWP010000001.1:36179-102654 GCA_964535945.1 uncultured Porphyromonas sp. | reverse complement strand
GATGCCTCGCACCTATGGCGGTAGCTTTATGATGACCACCATTGGTCTGCGGAATTTCTTTGCTAAGCCCAAAGCTTCAGACGGATACGCTTCGCAAGCCTTCAGCAACTTCCTAAGTTATAGAGATATCATTGCAGCCCGAGTGCTAGAGCAATATGCCGGAGGGCATTACCCCAATGGCGGATTCTTTAGTGGCAGCTCTTATGCCGGACAGGCCATCGACCCTAGCAGCATCAACCTTCCTCACAACTCGGCCGAGGTGCTTATCCCAGCCTTCTTGGCAGCCTATACCCAAAGCTCGCCAAACCGTGTAGGGCTGAGCCCTTTCCCAGCACTAAAAGCCTTACTTCCAAACTGGTCAATTACCTATACGGGACTCTCGCGCATCGAGTCGCTCAAGAAGCATTTCCGCAATGTTCGACTTTCGCATACCTACCGTAGCACTTACAGCGTCGATGGATATAGCTCCTATCTAGGTTGGCAAGGTCTATTTGATGACAGCCAATTCGGATTCGTGCAAGATCAAAATAGCGAACCCACTAGCATAAGCCCAAATCCATCGATGCCTTACGATATACCTGGTGTAAGAATCGAAGACCGCTTTGCACCCTTCTTCGGGTTGGAACTGACACTAAACAGCGGCTTGGGTATCAACGCCAAGTACAACAAGGCTCGCAACCTAAACTTAAACCTCTCGGCCTACCAACTCATCGAGTCTAGTACCGAAGAGCTCAGCTTGGGTATGAGCTATAAGATCGACGACTTCCTGAAGCTCATTGGGCTAAAAAACAACAAAAGACGCGGTCCTAGAAAGAGTGCTAATGCACAAAACACGTCAAGCCTCACAGCTGGTAAGGCTGGCGAAGGCACAGGCGGAGGTATGACCATACGAGTAGATTACTCATTTAATCGTACGGCTTCACTCATTCGTAAGATTCAAGAAAACTACACACTTGCCACACAAGGCAATGCGGGTAATAGACTTAGTGTTAGCGCCGATTACAACGTAAGCCGTATGCTCAATCTACGCTTCTATTACGACTGGGATAGCAATCGACCCTTGGTCAATAACAACTCCTTCCCCATCCGCAATAGCAAGTTTGGTCTAAGCTTCCGTTTCAACCTTACCCAATAAGAGACTTTGCTCTGTGTCATCTAACTCTTACACAAGAAAAAAGGGACTACGGTCAAAAATAGATTTTTTTTGACACTGCCTCTTCTCTCTTTTCATATTTACAGCCCATTTTCAAGCATTATCGGCTATTTTGAAAAATATATATCCAATAATAGATGCAAACTGCATTCCTCTCGGCGAATATTAGTATATTTACAGCCTAAATAGTACAAGATCCAATTATTATTAAGTGAGGATAGCATTATGAAATACAAAGAGCTTTTAATAGAGCTGATCAACTACCTCGATGCATTCGAGCGCATGTACGATCAGTCAGAAACGCAGCCAAGTATCAAAGACTTTGCAGATTTTCTGCGTTGGAGATCCGAAAAGAGAGATAGCAATAAAGCCGAAGATAGCGGCAAGCGTAGAGACATTTCGAAAGATGTGGCCAGACACATTAGTCTAATGCATAGATACTCGCGCTTTTATTTCAAAAAAGCCCTACAAGGATCAGACCTACAAACCGAAGATGAGTACACCTACTTGGTATGTCTGATGACTGCCGATTCGATGACTAAGACTGAGCTAAACAACATGAACGCTATGGAGAAAACCAGTGGTGCAGAGATCATGCGTAGGCTCACAAAGAATGGTCTAATCGCTCAGAAGCCAAACGAAGAAGACAGAAGGAGTATGAAGGTTTACATCACAGACAAGGGGCGCAGCGTACTCAAGCAACTATTCCCAAGGCTACACCTCTGTGCCAACCTACTGGTGAGCCCGCTGAGCGAAGAGCAGCTACAAGTATATAACCACCTCCAAGATTTGCTGAGCAAGTATCATGGCGATGTATTTGTAAACAGACGCAATGCCGATCTCGCCGATCTCCATGCCGAGATCTACCCCAATCAGCCTCTCCTTCCTCCTATGAGCAAGGACTAAGCCCTAGCAAAAAGCTACCTTGATTGCTTGAGTAGCCCTCTTGCTCTTCAAGAAACATTCATTACGCCCCCTGCCTCCTCTCTTCCCAGCTGTTAAACCTACAGCGTAGAGTAAATGAGAGGAAGCAGAGGGCGTTTTGGCATGGAAACATTGGCTGTGCCCAGCCCAACATTGGTACATGACTGTACCAATAGAAGAGTTACGAGCGAGAAAAAACAGCGAAAAACGGCATTTCCTTGCGTTATTTGCGTACGAAGGAGCTGTTGGCCCAAAATAATGGATTCCTACAATCAGCTAACAATCAGGCAGATATGAAATTCCATTCCAATAATAGCAAAAAAAACAAGCCTAAATTCGGCTAAAAACATGGGACATTTTTCTGAAAACGTAGGAGAACTTTTTCAAAACGTCGGACGTTTTTTTCAAAATGTCCGACGTTTTCAAATGAAGAGCAAAAGCAGCGAACTTCTTGCTCCTAGTTCCGAAAAAGCTCTCCCTTTTGAAGCTGAGCGAATTGGTACGTAAACGCACCAAAAAAAAACAGACTTGCTGCTCTCTACTTAGTCTTTGAGTGAAAACTGCTTTTGACCGATAATATGGCCATCTGCAAAGAAGTCGACCCGATAGCCACCAGCCATCAAGGCCTCTTCGATATCCCAATAGATCTGTACACTCATCTCTTCGCCACCATACTCGATGACCTTACGAGCCGAGTAAGCAAGTTGCTTGCCTTCGAAAGGAAAGAGATTGCCCGCGTTTTTTGTAAGCAGCTCGTCCGAAGGCGTTAGAATGCGTGCATAAATTGTTTTCTCGCCTGGCTCTGCGGTAATATTTTTGGGGATAGCGAAGCTCATGGCAAGGGTTTTACCACGCGAGATCTTTTGCACAGTTCGGCCTCGTCTATCCAGTAAAGTTACATTGATATTCACGGCATCGAGCTTGGCAGCGAGTTGCACCCTATCGCTAAGCTGATCTTTTTCTTTCTTTAGCTGTGAAGCTTGCCCTGCCATGGCTTGGTAGTTGGCTTTCACTTCTTTATTCTCGGCTATTAAGCGCTGATTGCTCGCATGTAGTGAGTCTACTTGCTCTACATAACTCCGCAATATACCACGTAGTGTCGCCACTTCGCTACGAAGCTCCGAGATGCGTTTGACGTTCGAGGCTTTTACTTGCTTGAGCTCTTGCGATAGTCTATCTACCTTGGCACGCTCGGCAATAAGTTGGGCTAATAGCGAGTCATTATTGGGTCGGAGTGGCATCTCGGTAGAGTTTAGCGACAATTTGTCGGACTGCAGTGAGTACTCCTCGCTCAGTCTATCGAGTTCATCTTGCATAGCCTCCTTTTCGAGCATAGCAAACTGCTGTCTATCCTGCTCTAGAGCACCACGTTCGCGACGCAACATAACATAAAACACACCTACAAGAAGGATCAATACCCCAAGAATTGAGGTCATATAGATAATTTTCTTTCTACTAAGTTCCATTTTCTGCGATAATACGATAGTAAATTATTGAGCCAAGAGAGTATAGCTTCCATTCTGCCAGCGCATGCTTAGGCTTATGGGTTGCTCCAACTCCTTTTGATATTGCTTTTGTTCCTCTTGGGAAAGTATGGTCTTATCGAGTTCGAGCTCCAAGCCCAAGCCCTGCTCACTCGGTTTTATGCGAATATAGGGTCTAGCCTCGAAAGCCTTTTGCAATGCTACGGGCAAGTGTCTATGTGCAAAAAACTGCTGCACGCTAGGCATGGTGAAGTAAGCTGCTACGTTTTGGGCTTGCCACTCTTGAGAGTAAATGCTTAACCTCGAATCGGCATAAGGGCTGAGTACCGTGTTTATTAGTAGTATCAGCGCAGGCTTACCCTGCACTGGAAGCAACTGCATCGTTAGCTCCGATACAGCACTAGTGCTAAGCTCGAGGTAGGGTTCTAATCGTAGCAGTTTGACGCTGGCTCCGAGGTCGCTCTCCACTTCGGCCGGTAAGCTGTTGGCATCTATTAGTGGGCGCCGTTGCTCGTCGGGCAATTGGGGCAATAGCTCACTAGGCATCGTAAGGAATAGTGGCCCCAGCTTTTGAGCCTGCAGCTTGCTAAGCCCCACGAAGAGCAGCAAGAAGCAAAGTGTGAGAAATGGTATGCGTTGCATAATTCTAGCAATTTGTATCATTATGGGGAAACCTTCAATTGATTTCCTATCAAGTATCTTTAGCCTCAGTATAAGGCCTTAGCTTGCAAAGATAAAAAATCTACAAACCCTATGCAAAGGGGATTAGCTCTGCCTGAGCTCTTCAAAAAAGAGACGCAATCCTTCAGCCACCTCATTCATATCGGCAGCCAGTACCGAGGCACCAGCTTCCATTAGTAGCTCGTCGGGCAATGGTCCGGTATTGACCGCAAGTGTAAATATTCCTGCGGCTCTCGCAGCACGTATGCCCAGAGGCGCATTCTCTACAACCAGAGCTTCGTGAGCTTGTATGCCTAGTAAGCCCAAGGCTTTCAGATAGGGTTCGGGGTGCGGCTTGCCACGCTCCACGTCGAGTCCTGTAACCATATTACTCGGGTCAAATACGCCAGGGTAACTACGCTCGAGCCTATGCAGCAAACTCGACTGCGAAGAGCCCGTAACCAAGACCAGACCTAAGCCTGCACGGCGAACTTCCTCGATCGTTTCTGCTGCACCCAGCATTGGTTCGTGCCCTTCGAGCTTGACGAAGAGTTCTGTTTTGAGCTTGTAAACCCCTTCGATTTCTTCGGGGCTAGCCTCCCTATTGAAGTTTCTGTCCACTAGCTGCCGAATGGTCTCAGATCCTATCTGCCCCTCGAGGCGGTAGAAGTCGGCCTCACAGCTTCTGATACCATACTGTGCTGTAGCTCCCACCCAGCTTTGTGCATGTATAGGCATCGAGTCGAATATCACGCCATCCATATCGAAGAAGCAAGCTTTGGGACAAAGGCTATCTTGATTGGGGCTACTCTTTCTGAAGTGTAGCCACGCTTCGATCAGTCGCTTAGCAAAAGGGCTGTTCATTTCGTTTGATTTCATATTGTGCCTACAAAGATACAAGATTGGAGCAAGCTTCCCCCCTTCTTGCATCTGTCGATTCGACCTAGGCGACACAATTCTGCAGTTTTAGCTGGGTGGCGAGAAAGTAATCGGGCGAAAATGCTTAACTTTGGCTTTTAATTGTACCCAAATATCTGTAGCAACATGTGCAATCAAGCTAAGGAAACAAGCAACACTGAAGGTAAAAGAAGTCTCAACTTCATCGAGCAAATGGTAGAAGCCGACCTAAAGGCTGGCAAAAACAACGGATACGTACAGACACGTTTCCCACCCGAGCCTAATGGCTATCTACACATAGGCCATGCCAAAGCGATCTGTCTCGACTTTGGAATAGCCGAGCGTTATGGAGGCATTTGCAACCTACGCTTCGACGATACCAATCCCGTAAAAGAAGATGTAGAGTACATCGACGCCATTCGTGAAGACATCCAGTGGCTGGGCTTTCAGTGGGCCAATGAATATTACGCATCGGACTACTTTCCACAGCTCTTTGCCTTTGCAGAAAAGCTAATCCGTGAAGGACATGCCTACGTCGATGAGCAAACAGCCGAGCAGATTGCACAGCAGAAAGGTACCCCTACCACTCCTGGCAGCAACAGCCCTTACCGGGATAGGCCAGCCGAGGAGAGCATGGACCTCTTTCATCGCATGAATGCAGGCGAGTTTGAAGAAGGTGCCATGACCTTGCGTGCCAAAATAGATATGGCACACTCCAACATGCACTTCCGTGATCCGATTATCTATCGTATCATCAAATATCCTCATCACCGCACGGGCAACGACTGGCATGTCTACCCAATGTACGACTTTGCCCATGGCCAGAGCGACTATTTCGAGGGGGTTACACACTCGCTATGTACACTCGAATTTGAAGTACATCGCCCTCTATACGAGTATTTCATTGAGTTATTAAAAGATAGCGACTATGCCCCTTACCAAACCGAGTTTAACCGCCTAAACCTAACCTACACTATGATGAGCAAGCGCAAGCTGCTACAGCTCGTACAGGAAGGTTTGGTAACCGGTTGGGACGACCCACGCATGCCTACCCTATCGGGGATGCGCCGCCGCGGCTACACTCCGGCAGCTATCCGCAACTTCATCGATCGTATAGGCTACACCAAGTACGATGGCACCATCGATATGGCATTGCTAGAGCATAGCGTACGCGAAGACCTCAACGCCCACGCAACTCGTGTGTCGGGCGTACTCGATCCCATCAAATTGGTGCTGAGCAACTACCCCGAGGGAAAGACCGAGGAGCTCCAAGCTGTAAACAACCCCGAAGATCCCGAAGCTGGCTCGCACAGCATCCTATTCTCGCGCGAACTATTTATTGAGCGCGACGACTTTATGGAAGATGCACCCAAGAAATACTTCCGTATGACTCCTGGCCAGGAAGTGCGCTTGCGATCGGCATATATCGTGCGCTGTACAGGATGCGAAAAGGATGAAGCAGGCAATGTGACGACCGTGTATGCCGAGTATGACCCAGAAACTCTCTCGGGCATGCCTCAGAGCAACCGCAAGGTAAAAGGCACAATCCATTGGGTATCGGCCCAAGATAGCCTACCCGTTGAGCTAAGAATCTACGACCGTCTCTTCGAAACGGAAAATCCTGCCGAGGTAAAAGACAAGAGCTTGGCAGAGATGATCAATCCAAATTCGCTACAGATAAACCGAGTAGCAAGAGTAGAAAGCTTCCTCAAGGACGCCAAGCCAGGCGAGCAGTATCAGTTTACACGCATTGGCTACTTTACTGTAGACACAGATAGTCGCCCCGATGCTCTAGTACTAAATCGCACAGCATCTCTCAAAGATACTTGGCAAAAGGCTCAAAAGAAATAAGCTATGGGCTTTATAGAATGGTGTCTGGACAATCTCAACTACTGGACCATCACACTCTTGATGACCATAGAGAGTTCGTTCATACCCTTCCCCTCGGAGGTTGTAGTGCCACCAGCAGCCTACCTAGCTGCCACCGAAGGGAAGCTAAACGTATACTTGGTGGTGGCTTTCTCCACTTTTGGAGCAGCAATCGGCGCAGTGATCAACTACACACTTGCGCTTTGGCTGGGCAGACCGATCGTCTATGCATTTGTAAAAAGCAAGGTTGGACGCCTCTTTTTACTCAATGAAGAGAAGGTGCAGCGTGCCGAGCGCTACTTCGATAAGAACGGTGTTATCTCCACCCTTGTAGGCCGCTTGGTACCAGGCATCAGACAGCTTATCTCGATCCCAGCAGGGCTGGCTCGGATGAGCTTCGGCAAGTTTGTTCTTTATACAGCTATTGGTGCAGGTATTTGGAATGTGGTATTGGCCATCATTGGCTACTCACTGGCATTTGTACCAGGCATCAACACTCGCGAGCAACTACTCGAGAAGGTAAATAGCTACAGCCACCTCATTGGCTATGCAATACTCGCCATAGTGGCAGTAGCGCTGATCTTTATCTTCGTAAAACAGAGTCGGAAGTCGAAGACAAAAACAGAGCAATAAGCTCTATTAATAACAGAAACAATTACTCAAACGATAGACCCCAATATGATTAGTTTTTTTCGCCACCCCACAGGATCGATCTATGCAGTAGAGAGCAAAGAAGCTTTTAGCAAAGAAGCACTAGAGCGCTTGGTATGGCTTTTTGCCAATGCCGAACTCTGTAAAGAGTCTGAACTAGCGGGATATTATGTAGGACCTCGTCGCGAAATGGTAAGTCCTTGGAGTACCAACGCGGTGGAGATTACACAAAACATGAACGTTGCTGGCATCACTCGCATCGAAGAGTTCTATGCCGTCAAAGACCAACACTCTACCTACGACCCCATGCTACAAGAGCTCTACAAGGGATTGGGTCAAGACCTTTTCCGTATAGACAGAGAGCCTGAGGCAATCAAAGAAATCGACGATATCGAGGCCTACAACCAAGAAGAAGGCTTGGCTCTGAGTGAAGACGAAATCGAATACCTCAAGGAACTAAGCAATCGCTTAGGAAGAGCACTTACCGATAGTGAGCTTTTTGGCTTTGCTCAGGTAAACTCGGAGCATAGTAGGCATAAAATATTTGGGGGCACCTTTATTATCGATGGCGAAGAGCGCGAGAGCAGCCTCTTTGCTATGATCAAATCGACATCGGCAGCCAACCCTAACGGACTCGTATCGGCATACAAAGACAATGTAGCCTTCGTAGAGGGACCAAAAGCCGAACAATTTGCACCACTATCGGCCGATAAGCCAGACTATTACTTCACCAAAGAGATAGATACGGTGTTGAGCCTAAAGGCCGAGACGCACAACTTCCCCACGACGGTAGAGCCCTTCAACGGAGCAGCCACTGGTACTGGTGGAGAAATCAGAGACCGTATGGCTGGCGGACGCAGCAGTATCCCTCTGGCTGGTACAGCAGTATATATGACAGCCTATAGCCGCACAGATGGCGAGCGCCCATTCGAAAGCCACATGAAACCACGCAAATGGCTCTATCAGACTCCCCAGCAGATTCTTACCAAGGCCTCAAACGGTGCAAGTGACTTCGGCAACAAGTTTGGACAGCCTCTGATCACGGGTTCGCTACTAACCTTCGAACATCAAGAAGCAAAGGATGCCATCCGCTACGGATTCGACAAAGTAATCATGCTCGCTGGTGGTATTGGATACGCACGCAAGGAACACGCCCTAAAAGGACAGCCCGAGCCAGGAGAGAAGGTGGTAATGCTGGGTGGCGACAACTACCGCATCGGTATGGGAGGCGGAGCTGTAAGCTCGGTCGATACTGGACACTTTAGCGACAGCATAGAACTAAATGCGGTGCAGCGAGCCAATCCCGAAATGCAAAAGCGCGTGCAAAATGTAGTACGCGCATTGGCCGAGAGCGACAATAATCCTGTAATCTCGATCCACGACCATGGAGCGGGAGGACACCTAAACTGCCTGTCTGAACTGGTAGAAGGTAGCGGCGGACACTTCGAGCTCGACAGACTGCCCGTAGGAGACCCTACCCTATCGGCAAAAGAAATCATTGGCAATGAGAGTCAAGAGCGTATGGGCATGCTCGTGAAGCAAGAAGACCTAGGCACAATAGAACGCATTGCCGAACGCGAAAGAGCGCTTATGTATGTAGTAGGCGAAAGCACTGGCGATGGACGTTTGGTATTCGAAAAAGACAATGGAAAGCGTCCGATAGACCTTCGCCTCGAAGATATGTTTGGCAAGCCTCCACGCACCATCATGACGGACGAAACCGTAAGTCACAGCTATAATATGCCTAGCTATGAACTAGCCAAGCTCGATGAATACCTCGAAAATGTGCTGCGTATGGAAGCCGTAGCATGTAAAGACTGGCTCACCAATAAGGTAGACCGCTCGGTAACGGGCCGCGTGGCAAGACAGCAATGCCAAGGAGAGATACAGCTACCACTGAGCGACCTCGGAGCAATGGCTCTGGATATGCGGGGCGGACCAGGTATCGCCACCTCTATCGGACACGCTCCTCAGGTAGCACTAGCCGATGCCAGAAAGGGATCGGTAATGTCTATAGCCGAAGCTCTAACAAACATAGTATTCGCTCCTCTTGCACAAGGGCTTGATAGTGTTAGCCTCTCGGCAAACTGGATGTGGCCTTGCAAAAACCCAGGCGAAGACGCTCGCCTCTACCAAGCTGTAGAAGCCTGCTCGGAGTTTGCTATAGATCTTGGCATCAATATCCCAACTGGCAAAGACTCGCTATCGATGACTCAGAAGTATGGCGACGAAAAAGTGCTTAGCCCAGGTACGGTCATCATCAGTGCCATTGGAGAAGTGAGCAACGTGAAGCAAATCGTGAGCCCTGTAATCAACAATGCAGCAGGAGGATCGCTTTACTATATAGACTTTAGCTTTGCTCCTCTCGCATTGGGCGGATCGGCCTTTGCACAAAGTCTTGGAAAGATTGGTAGCGAGGCTCCTACTGTTAATGACAGTGCCTATTTCCGCGACGCCTTCGAAGCTGTTCAAGAATTGATCAAAGAAGACCTCGTATTGGCTGGTCATGACATTTCTGCTGGTGGTATGATTACTTGCTTGTTGGAAATGTGCTTTGCCAATGTAGAGGGCGGCTTGGATATCAACTTAGATCAAATAGCCGAAGAGGATCTCATCAAGATTCTATTTGCCGAAAATCCTGGTGTCATCTTACAAATAAAGGATCGTAAGCGTGCCGAAAAGATACTCAACGATGCTGGTGTAGGCTTCTTAGCTATCGCTAAGCTTAGCAAAGAACGCCAGCTGATAATCAAAAAGGATGGAGCTGAATACCTCTTCGGAATCGATCACAAGCGCGACGTGTGGTTCCACTCATCGTATCTGCTCGATCGTGAGCAGAGCGGACAGCTGCATGCAGGCAATCGCTTCGAAAACTACAAACTACAGCCAATTGAATTCCGCATGCCGAAAGGCTTTGATGGATCTTATGCTTGCTTAAAGCTAGACCCAGACCGCAAAAAAGCGACGGGCATTCGTGCTGCAGTAATCAGAGACAAGGGTACCAATGGCGAGCGTGAGCTGGCCTACGCGCTATTCCTTGCTGGCTTTGACGTCAAAGACGTACACCTCACAGACCTGATTAGCGGCCGCGAAACCTTAGAAGACGTTCACTTCTTGGCATTTGGCGGAGGTTTCTCCAATAGCGACGTATTAGGATCGGCAAAGGGTTGGGCTGCAGGCATCTTGCACAACGAACGTGCAAAGGCCGCAATTGACAAATTCTACAGTCGCCCAGATACACTTAGCTTCGGTGTGTGTAATGGATGTCAGCTCGTAGCCGAGCTCGAATTGCTATACCCCGATCACGAGAAGAAGCACAAGATGCTGCATAATGAGTCGAAGAAACTCGAGAGCAGCTTCTTGACACTAGAGATCCCAAGCAACCACTCGGTGATGCTTGGCAACTTAGCGGGTTGCAAGATTGGTGTTTGGTGCTCGCATGGCGAGGGACGCTTCGAACTACCTATGCCCCTGAAAGAGTATCACGTAGCAGCCAAGTACCTCTACGATGGCTATCCTGCCAACCCCAATGGATCGCCACATGCCATCGCCGCACTTGCTAGTCACGATGGCCGCCACCTCGCCATGATGCCTCACCCAGAGCGAAGCATTTTCCCTTGGCAATGTGCATATTACCCTGAAGACAAACGCCAAGATGACGTAAGTCCTTGGATGCAAGCCTTTAGAAATGCTTATGAGTGGATTGAGGAGCGAAACAGCTAATCGGCCAAATCATATTCAACTCAGCGAAGAGCAAGAGCTCTCTCGGATAGCCCTCACCTTGGTAAAAGGTGTGGGCTATGCCATTGCTGGGCACCTCTTGGAGCTCTGTGGCAGCCCCGAACAAATCTTCGCCGACCGCGAGGCTCTAAGGCAAAAGCTGAATAAGAGGTCTGCACAGCGTCTGCTCGACGCCATCTATTCCCCCAGCGTCATGGAGCAAGCCAAGCGAGAACTCGACTGGATAAAGCGACATGGCGTAGAGATGCACTTCATAGCGGATGCGAACTATCCCGAACGCCTGCGTCAATGTATCGATGCTCCTATTCTGCTCTACTCAAAAGGTAAGAGCCCACTCGACAGCCCTCAGATGTTAAGTATAGTCGGTACTCGCAACCTCACCCCCTACGGCAACTCGCTCGTTGAAAGCCTCATTGCCGATCTTTCGCAAGCATTGCCCGAACTTGTAATCATAAGTGGCTTGGCCTATGGCACCGACATCGCTGCCCACCGAGCCGCCTTGGCTCACGGCCTACCCACTATCGGGGTTTTAGCCCACGGTCTCGATCGAATCTACCCAGCCATCCATCGCAATGACGCCAGACGGATGCTCGACTGCGGTGGCTTGCTTACGAGCTACCCGAGTGGTACCAATCCAGACCGATTCAACTTCGTTAGCCGAAATCGCATCGTAGCTGGGCTATCGGACGCCACACTCATCATTGAGTCGGCGGCAAAAGGAGGTTCGCTCATCACTGCCCGATTGGCACACGACTACAACAGAGAGGTAATGGCCGTGCCAGGCAGAACTACCGACAAATACTCGGCTGGGTGCAATGATCTGATAAAGAAGCAAATTGCCAGCTTGGTATTCAATGCAGCCGATATACTGGAAGTACTGGGCTACAAAGAGCAAAAACAAGAAAAGGCCGAACAAACAGATTTAGTATTTGCAGGCGATCAGTTGCCCGATACGCCACTGGCAGCCTGCCTAAAGCGTCATGGTAGTGCCAGCATAAACCAAATAGTAAAAGAGACGGGACTAAGCATCAACGAAATTAGTACCGAGCTCTTCGAACTTGAGCTAGATGGTTTAATACAAGCACTACCAGGAGGCATGTACGCCATTCTATAAATAAGTAAGCGATCTATTGGAATCTCCATCTACACATAAAAAGCAATGACTCAACCCAAGTATTTGCCCTCGGTATCTATATTAATACCTGTCTATCGCTATCCATGTGAAGATTTGCTACGAGCCTTGAAAAGCCAAGCAGAAGCGCTCGATTTGGATTACGAAATCATCCTTGGCAATGACTGCTCGGGTGAACCTTTCGATGGAATCTATCGAGACTATGCCGAGAGGGGGCTTTGTATACTCTTCGAGGCTCCTCAAAACATGGGGGCAGGCTTGCTGCGCAATCGACTGAGCCAAGAGGCTGTTAAAGAACAATTGCTTATCCTCGACTCCGACACACTTCCTGCCGACTCGCAGTTCTTAGAGCGTTACCTCGAAGCTGCTCAAGCAGATGCCTTGGTTTGTGGCGGCTTTATCTACCCAGAGTTGCAGAGCAATCCCCTGCGTTATAAATACGGAACTGAAGTAGAAAGTAAAAGCGCAAAGCAACGTAATCTAAGCCCTCATCAAGGCTTTATTTCAATGGCATTTATGATAGATCGAGAGTTGATGCTTAAGCACGGATTCCCAGCAGCTATGGGTATGGGATACGAAGATTTGCTCTTTGGAGAAGCTCTCGGCAAGGCTGGCGTAGGTATTCTACATATAGATAACCCAGTCTTACATTACCACGATGATACGCCTGAGCAATTCTTAGCCACAACGCGGCGCTATATCGACAATTTGGCTGCTCACGAAGAGCGCTTTAACGGGTTGGTGAAGGTACTAAACACGTACAATCGACTAAAACGACTGGGACTTGCGTCAGTTCTATCCGTTGCTTGGAAGCTTCTCAGCTCAGCGATAGAGAAAAACCTTACTGGTACGTCACCCAATCTAAAACTCTTTTCAGTATACAAGCTATTGTATCTGGCCAATCGACTCAGCAAAACTTCAAAAATAAAATAGGATCCCGATTTAGAATTCAGAAACAATCAATAGAACCACAAATCGCAAAAGGCGCTTATCGCTCGCGTATTCTAAGCCAAGCTTTATCCATGCGACCACTCAAAAAAAATTGAGCACAGCTACTATCACTAGCGGCTGTGCTCCCCATCAAAAAGTTGTATTACTCCATTATGATGTACATTCAGGACTACACCATCGGAGCACGACTAAGCAAAAATACTGAATGGCAATTTGCTCAATCAATACAACAGGTCTACATTTTTGATCCTAAGCTATACTTGGCTCTCCAACTAATCTTCGCTTAGGTTAAAAGAATCTTTTAACACCCACAAAACTTAATATTATTTTCTATCGTCTCTGTATCACAAAGTTCGAATTAATATCCATAGTCGCAATAGTAAAACTACGCAATTAGTATGCAAAACCAAGCTTACATGTAAATATTTTATACAAATGATTTGTCGGAATCACGCAGTATATGCGCAAGCAACTATATATCAACGGATTAAAAAATCAGGTCGAAAAATGATACAAATTCAACTTTTGTATCATAAACAAGGACTTTTGTGGAGAATACCCAGAAATAAAATGCAACAATGGTTCTGTCTACAAATCGGAAAGTAGCACAAAATATGTAAATTTACCCAAATATCGAAGAATTTTTACTAGACTATTTAATAACTGAACGTATTAACTAGACCACATTTCAAAAGCCATAATAACAGACAAATACGTCCTTTCAGCAAATTTGACGACGATTGGATAAGATCTCCGCTTTAGCATTTTGAGAGAGTTAAGGAATTTGCTCTTTTCGTCTCAATTTTTCATTATCTTTGTTTTTATGCAAAAAGCATCCTAATTAAGGAGCGTTCATACTTTTTGATATGCAAGGAGATTGAGCACCGAAATGACAAATGCAAGCTCCACGAGCAAAGAACAAAGCACACGAAAACACCTATGAAGAGATTCTACGCCCTATTCCTACTCCTTTGGATGATTCCTCAATTATCCCAAGCGCAAGCAGACACAACTCAAATAGACCAAACGGAACAAGCTGCAATAGTGGCCGACTCGACCAATGCCGAGATGCTTGCACAATACAAAGAGCAACTCGAGAGCATTGAAAAACAGAGGCTGTCAGACTCCGTAAATCGTGCAAAGTTGGAGGAGCAACTAGCTTCGCTAAAAACGACCGACAATCTCAAGAAAGAGGAGATACTGCAAAAATTGCAGAGTATCGAGCAGCGAGAGCGCGATCGTTATGCGGTACGCAAAGCCCGAGTGGATTCGCTACGAGCAACAGCGGTAGGATATCCCGTAATAGGGCCTCTCAATGACACCATATTCGTACTCTACGCCAGGCTAGGATCATACTCAGCCAAAGACAGAGCAAATGTAATAACTAGTCGCATCGAACGAATTTACAAAAACGACGCCTTAAGAAAAGACTCACTAAAAGCAGAAGAAACAGACCAGTATTACGACATTACCTGTGGCGAAGACATACTGATGACGGTTACAAACACCGATGCTATCTGGAGCAACAGCGAAACCAAGGCGCTGGCCGATGAGTATAGCATGCTGATTGACCAATCGATACGCAATGCCACCATCGAAAACAGCCTTCCTCGTATGCTTACTCGCATTGGCTTGGTGCTTCTTACTTTACTCATCGGAGCAATACTGATTAAGCTTATTAGCTTTGCTTTCCGCCGCCTAGAAGCCTTCATTGCTCAGAAAAAGGAAACTTGGCTTAAAGATCTCAGCTACAAAGATTACACCTTTCTATCGGCCGAGCAAGAGTTGCGGATTATCAACCTATTCATCAATGCCCTACGTTGGTTAGCGATACTCATATTACTCTATCTACTTATTCCTATCACGCTGAGCATATTCCCCTTTACTCGGGGCTGGAGCGATGATTTGTTTGGACTACTCTTCAGACCCTTTAGCAAGCTCGGCAAGGCCGTATGGGACTACCTTCCGAATGTTTTCACCATTCTGGTCATCCTCTTCGTGATGCGCTACCTACTACGCTTTGTGAAGTACATTTTTGGCGAGATCGAATCGGGCAAGCTCAAAATTGGAGGCTTCCATCGCGACTGGGCCATGCCCACCTATAGCATCGTGCGCTTCCTTTTCTACGCCTTTACCTTCATCATGATATTTCCGTATCTACCAGGCTCCGATTCGGATATTTTCAAAGGGGTTTCGGTATTTATTGGTATTCTCTTCTCGCTCGGTTCATCATCGGCCATTGCCAATATGGTGGCTGGCTTGGTAATTACTTATATGAGGCCCTTCAAACAGGGTGATCGTATTCGTATTGGAGATATTTCGGGCGATGTGGTCGAGAAGAATCTACTTGTTACCCGACTACGAACCATCAAAAATGAAGAGATAACAATTCCCAACTCGACGGTGCTCGCAGTAAACACGATCAATTACAACTCGTATGCCAATAAAAGCGGACTCATACTAACGGCAGACATTAGCATTGGCTATGATGTGCCTTGGCCCGACGTCTATGCAGCCTTGATAGAAGCGGCAAATCGCAGCAAGTTTGTGCTCAAATCGCCTGCACCATTCGTTACGCAAAGTAAACTACAAGACTTCTACATCGAATATAAACTATCGGTTTATACCCACGAGGCAAACAGGCAATCGGGAGTATTAACTTCTCTATTCGAAAATATACTTGACGTCTTCAACGAACGAGGTATCGAGATCATGTCGCCGCACTATTATGCCAAGCGCGATGGATCAGAGATAACCATCCCTGCAAAGTACAATCAGGCAAGCAGCAAAGAGACAGCTAGCGAGACCAGCAACAACAACGAAACAATACAGCCCTAAGCGGTGAAAGTAGCTCATGCCTGCACATACAAAGCATAAGAAAAGCCGAAGTCTTTGGGCGCGGTCGACAACGAGGCTCAGACTAAGTAGCAGACAACTAACGCGTAAATGTGCAGCTTGGGGTACTAGGTATAGGGATTTTAGAGCAAGAATCGGAAGCAAGATAAAAGCTGGCGATGCTGCACCCAAACCCTTACAAGTAGAAGCTCAGGACTGTCTCAATTGTGGACAAAAGCTCGATGGGCGCTATTGCTCCAATTGCGGACAGTCTATCGAGAAAAACCGCCTCGAGCGAAACGATAGCCTGCGTAGCCTGTTCTACGCTTTTACCAATGTTGACACGCGCTTTTTGCGCAGCATCAAAGACCTGCTCATTCGGCCTGGCTACATGATACGCGACTTCCTCAATGGCAAGCGCAGTCGTTACCTCCACCCCTTCGAATTGCTATTTCTCCTCTCGGCCCTTTACTATATCCTCACCCAACTGATGGGTATCGACCTTGCGACAGACGAGTCCAATCTCCTAGGCCTGAAACAGATTGGAGAAAAAATTGCCTTCGGCAGCAAACTGAAAGCTAGCATCGCATTCATCAACAGCACTTGGCAAAAGAGCATCGCACTCAAGATCATTGCCATGCTGCCTCTCTACATCATTTCGGGGCGTTGGAGTTTTCTAAAGAAAAGCCGTGAGATGGGATACAGTTGGGCCGAATGGACTATACTCCAGTCATACCTACTCAGCGCTGTCAGCTTCATTTCCATCATCGGGCTGCTACTCTTTGGAAAAAGAGACCTCAATGACCTCTTCGACGCACCCATCCTCTGGGTGCTACTCATTCAGATCTATGCCTATAAGCAGCTATTTGGATATGGATTTTGGGGCACACTCCGTCGTGTACTTACGCAGTACCTTCGTCTATTCTTCCTCCTCATATTCAGCCTCGGTAGCTTAGCTCTACTTATCAAGCTCATTGCACAACTATTTGGCTTCGACATCGAGTAGCCCGAGATCTATTGTCGGCAGCTCAACAGATAAGTTAATCAGCGAGCCTCTCTGATCTTCGTCTCGGCACGCAGGTAGTTCCAAGCAAAGGAGAGACCATTGATAGTAGCAGGCTTGAAGCGCCCATCTTTCGCCACAACGGCTGGCATCGGGGCCATCAGCTGCTTAAATCCCATAGGATCGTAGCGCCACATAGACCGCTTGGCTAGCAAAGGATCCAATAGCGGACGCAATAAGTTTTTGATGCGACGACTGGGCGAGCTAAGCGTGCGGAGCAGATCGCGATCGTCGGCAAAGCTTACAGACTTCTCTTGAAACAGATCGCGCAGCGCCTCGAAGTAGATGCGTTTGCCCCAACGATACTCGAAGGGGAGATTGTAAAAGAACTGGCTAAGCTCAATATCATCGAATAGCAGAGCTGGCTCGGCACCAAAGTAACGCCATGCACGGGAGCTATTGAAAGTATATTTGGGTGCTTGCTCGGTTTCGAAAAAGCGTTCGTAACGCTGGAAGGCATGCTTATCATTATACTCTCCCTGCAGATCGAGGAAACACTCAAAGAGTCGTGACTTATCACCTGCAGCTACTTGTTGGTTGAACTTCTCATAATTGAGCAAAGCATAAGCTAGATGCTCATCTTTCACCTCCTGATGCAAGAAATGAAACAGCATATCTACCCCTCCGAGCATATCGCCCTTATGCCCAGGCAGCACAAAAGTATCTGGCGTCAGTACACCCTCGGCAAGTAGCTGCTTAGCGGGACGGTAGTCTTGATAGTAGTAGCTCGATCCCAATCCACTTAGATAGTCTATGAAGCGTAGCGACTCCTCGTCGTATAGGTAAGGCTGTACGGGTTCAGACCCCAAGCTACTTACAAAACGGTGCTTCAAGCCCAGTCGTTCCGCCACCAATCGCGCCTTCTTCAGCTCGGGGTTCTTATCGTCGGGACGGCCGTAGGTAAGAGCAAGCACCTGATCGGACTTACCAGCTGCGGCTAAAGCATAGGCCACAAAGCGTGAATCTAGGCCAGCCGAAAGCAGCAAGATCATAGGTCGATTGCCTATCAGTTTCAAAAATCGTCCGGCCGCCTGCATCAGCATTTGCTTCGCCATCTCTTTGGCATCGTAGTAGCTAATATCGAGCAGCTCGCCTCCACAGGGAAAATACGAAGACAATTCGATCTTCCCTCCACTAGTCATACAGAGACAGTGCCCAGGCGGAATGCGCTTGATACTCTTGGCAAGAGTCGATGAACCTGAGCAAAAGCCCTTGTAACGGAAGAAAAAAGCTGCATCCTCGTCCACCTCATCGCCAGAGCTAAGCAAATCGTAGCCGTTGCTACTAAATTCGATTCCCTCCACCGTTTGTCGGTAATAGATAGGGCGTGAACAGCTACGATCGACAGCCGCCCAAATAGCGTCGTCACGCTCCTCGATATAAGCCCAATGGCCATTCAAGCGGTGTGCTCTTGCCTGCAAATCTGCGAAATTCTCGGCAGCGGCAAGGTACTGGGCTGGGCTTTGGCTCAAAAGCTCATCATGAAGCGTAGCGTAGCCAGATCCATAGAGCCTAGGGGCAAGCGCAGCGTAGTCTTTATTGTCGTAAACTTTTAGTGTCATAACGTCGGATAATCTTGTAGTACCAACGAAGCAAAAGTGCCATTTCGATACATACTAGGATATAATATAGGATGATAAAGCGTTCGAAAGGTAAGAAATACGATGCTACCAAGATGAGTGTAAACTCAAAGAGCAGCATCCACACTTGAACATGAAGATGCGCCCGTTGCATAGCAAAGATATCGGGGATGAAGTTGAAAATTGCCGTCAGAAAGTTGATGCTCACCAATGGAAGCATGGCACTAACGATGTAGGCTGTAGGAGCCCACTTGGCACCCAGCACGAAAACTATAAGTGGCTTCATGATCCAGGGCAATCCTACGATGAGAGGCAGTGCCAAGAGCAAAATGCGTAGTGCAAAGCGTCTGAAGAGTGGACTGAGCTGCTCGCCCGCTTGCTTCATCTCGACCATTCGCTGAAAGAAGACCCTACTCAAAGCCTCCGAGAGCAACTGCATAGGTCTCCGCAAGAGCATCTGAGCCATCCCTAAGAAGCCAAGCATCTTCATCTCGTATTGCAGAGGTAGCATAAAGATAAGGAGACTACCCATAAGCGTATCGATCAGGTTCTGAAAGATCGAATAGCGAGGAAAGTTTGAATAAGCCTTGGCAGCCACAGCCATTCTACGAAACGTCAGATGCCTACGCATCGCCAAGAAACGCTGCTTACCTCCCAGTACGAAAAGACCTGACAGAAGCCCTAAGAGATAGGAATAAAGCAAAGCCAAGACACTCATCCCAGCAAATCCCAGTCCCACTTTGAGGCTATTATTCACTACCCCCTGGCATACCTGAGCGGTGCCCATTCGGTTGTACTGTTTCTCTCTATTTGCCCATGCAAAGCCAGCACTAAGCAAGGCCGAAAGCCATACAAGCAAGGGAATGTAGAAGATATAAGCCGCCAAGACCGCTTGCGACGAATCTAAAAGCAAGGGTCGAGCGATGAAGCAAAGCAAGAGAAGAAATAGCGAGAAAGCCGTATTGACAACGAAGGAAAAACCGAGTAGTAAATAGGAGCGATAAGGACTGGGAGCGATGACGATAGCTGGTTCGTAGCGTGCATTAGCCAGTACGGCCAGCGTACCACTGATACCGAGCAAAAGAGTAATCACCCCCTGCTCATCGGCATCGAAAATGCGCCCCACCAAGGGCAGTAACAGCAAGGCAAACAGCTGCACCAAACTTCCGGCACTTATCAGCTTCAGGCTATTTATGGTAAGGCTATTCTTTGCTATCTTCATTCTTCGAGTTCTCGGCTATCGGCCTCGCCCCCTGCACGAAAGGCTTTGCACAAGGCAAGCTCCTTTACGGCAGCGCTCAGTTGGCATCAAAGATACAGAAAAATCACAGAATCGAATTGGATGCCCTTTAGGCATAGATCGATCGAGGATGTTATAGATTATTGAGTATGGCAACACCCACACTATGGCACAAATCCACCTTTATCTTCTAATAATCCGAAAATAAAAAAAGTAAGAAAAACGCAACACACTCGTAGCTGGAGAAATTCTCAAAATAAACACTTCGAAAAGAACTAAGATCAAAGAATTTGTAGCATCAGAAATGGAGCAAAGACAGGCCGAATATTAAACACAACAGATACAATCATGGTATGAATCAGAATTCAAGCAAAAAAAATGACAAAAAAAACTGCCAAAAACGCTTGTTTATTAAAAACATCTTCATATCTTTACAGCATCAACCTAGTCGAAGTTGCTTTTCAGGAACAGAGAGTTGGTTGAGTTATGTATCATTCTGCAGGTGCGGAAGTCTGCTTACAACGTTAGCAGACTGTGTTAAATGATACAGCCCTCTTTCGTAGCAACGGAAGAGTGATGTCGCTGAACATAAACTGACTAGAATTGCCAACAGCGTTTGGTGACTTGGAGCAGTTTAGTTTGAGACGAAAGTCTCAACAGTGAATATCTTGCAGGGTGATTGGACGCGGGCTCGAAGTCTTACAAGAAAGGAGAAAAAAGACAATATGCCAAGTAAAAGTGTATGGGCTCTGACGTGTTAGGACTAGCAAACGGAGAATGGGAGTTATTGTTTTTTGAGGATTTCGATTTTTTCAAAACAGCTTTAACTATGATCAAACAAAGGGCGGTGGTATCGCTATACGCATCTCAGAAATGAACGGCAACCTTTAGATTCCGCGCACAATTAAAGCGGTCACTATTTTAGACTGGCAAAGACGGCGATTTTGAAAATCGCCGTCTTTTTTACCTCTTCAGAAGAGAACAACTACGATTATTTAGTCTCAGCTTGTTTTGTTCACACAAATCGTCGTTTTTTTCTTCTTGTTTTTATTAGGCTTCAGATTTTGACTTATTGCCTCAATTAATTTACACATATTTTCAGCATGGAAACTACGATTCTCTCCAAAGTTCTTTTGGTACTATCGAAGACGAAAGAAGCTCTACTCCAAGACTTGGAGCAAGAATTCGTGTCAATACGAAAACAATCCGAAGATCCACAAAAAGATGAACCTGACTTTGAGACCGTAACGATTTTCATCGAAGCGATATTCGCGCGTATAGGATTCGACATCTGCCACCATGATGAGACGAAAGAGTTAAAAGATCTCCTGAAAGGTCTATTTAAGCTGACTGAGAAGCTGGGGACTTTGTTCAACAAAGTTAGTAAAGAAGAAGATCCAGATTGGACTGCCATTGGCAAAGACCTATTGGAAACAATCAAAGGAGTAACAGAGCTAATTAAGTCGTTTACAAATATAGAGTTCGAAAAGGTCATGGAAGAGCTGTCTGATGAAGCTTCACCTGACAAGTTGAAAGAGCTAGGAAAACGGATGGGTAAGCGCTTATTAGATCACATCCTAATCACCCTACTACGAAATCTACGTAACGTGTTTGCCGACGAAATTAGCTACTGCAAGCAGTTAGCATCTGACGTTCGCAATCAATTACAAGATGCGACATCCGAGCTGAGCAATAATGCACGTCTTCTATTGTCCGAAGCTGCCCAACGCGCAGATGAAGTAAAAAATCGGCTAGGTGAGCAGGCGGAAATTCTGGAGCAACAAATAGAGGATGGAATGGATCCCGATTTTTACCTGAAGGTATCTCGCACAGTGAACGGCATCTACGCTATTCTCGATCTTCTTGGTCTGATGGGTACTACCACCATCCGATTGAAAATACCAGATAGTGTCTTAAACAGTATAAACGATCTAAAGAAAAACGTCGCAGATCTACCGAAACCTCTTCAGCTTAGTGCCGATTTAATAGGTGTGAGTCCCAGCAGTCTTTTGCAATATGCCGAAAAGAATATTTCCCATAGTAGCTACCCCATCACAATCGACATCATCCATTGGGACAAACTGCCAAGCCTATTTGCAGAACCAATCAACTACCTAAAAGGCTTATATCAGGTAGATAGTTTCGAACAAGCCGAGCAACTCCTGACTCGAATAATGCAAGTGGCACGCGTTTTTAATCCAGATGTGCCAGACTTCTCATCCATCAAAAGCATGCTCATTTCGTTGCTGCATAAGCTAGAAGATCACATTCTTACATCTGCATCCGAAGCTGTAAAAGAGTTATGGAAAAATATTGAGCCAATTGTGATGATGATAAGGATGATCATTGAAATGCTGAAAGATGTCGCCAAGCAGATGAAGATGAAAATAGAAGACCTCTTGGATGAATACAAAGCCTTGCTAAACGTGGTGGGTTTACGCTTGGAAAAAGCCTTTAACAAAATAGATCCATCAAACATACAGATAGAACTACCAGAATCCTTTTCAGAGCATGAACTCGCAATAAAAGCGTTAGAACATTTGTCTACACCCGATTTGCGACCTTACCTGAATGCCGACTGGGAAGGATTGAGCAAAGATTTGCACGATCTATTCGAAGTATCAATCTCTGCTGACAAGTTGAAAGATTGGGGTAACGAAACACTGGAAGACCTCAAAAACACCATATCTCCAACTGAATGGGAAAAACGATTCGAAAAAGTATTTTTACGGCTAAAAGAGGAGTTTGATTCCGACCTAAAAAACATCACTTCCCTCTTCACAAAAGAGGGAGCTAAGAAGTTGGTGGCAGATTTCAACGGCACAATTGGACATTTATTTGACGAGATAGATATAACAGACTACCTAAAAATAATCCGCACTGCTGCTTCAGAAGTTGCAATTCCCAATCCCAACCTCTACTATGATAGCTTATGCAAAAAGCTTGATCTACATAAGAGTTTAGACGAGGAAAAACTTGCAGAAGTATGGGACATTATAAAACGTCGCATACTAACCCCGATAACAGAGTGCCTAAAGCAGCTTCTCGTTGATGCACTATATGAACTAGCCGACCTCTTCATTGAGGATATCATTAATGATAATAGTACTGCGATTCTGCAAGTACAAGATGTGGTCAAGGTAGGCAAACAGTTACAAAACTACCAAGAATCATCTTCTATTACGCTCGAAGCTCCTAATACAGATGCTTTGAAAGAGGTAAAAATTGAGCTTGACTCCGAAGCAATCGCCTATATTAAGTGGATGAGTTGGGTAATTCCACAAGCTATTCGATTGAGTACTCGAAGTGTCAAATTGCCAGACATACTGCGTTTTATTCAAGATTTCTTCGGAAAAATGCCAGCTGAAGCTAAGCAGTCGTTCTACGACTTACTACCCAACATGCCTTCCAATGGTTTCACTGACTACGTAAAAAACATAGGCTATACACTCGATGTAGAATCTAAGTTCTTCTGCGCTACACTTCTAAATCTAAAAGGTAAACTTGAAGATACTCATCTTGAATTTAACACTGCAGCTGCATTGCAAGTTTGTCTTTTTATTGGGGAGAATAAGGAGGGCAAGCCAGCGTTTTTCGTCATACCCATTGTATCGGCAAATGCCGAAGCCAAGTTCACATTTGGCAAGCACTTGCTTAGCATAGAGCTTGAAGGAGAAATGGCAGAACTTGTAGAGGCTGCTATGAGCTCCCCGAATGTAGAGTTCAACGTCAATTATGAAAATGAGTATAATGATAGCATCAATCGCCTAGGTGTCTAAGCACACAAGCAACGACGAATTAGAGAAAGAATGAAAACGAATTGATTTTTAGAAGTCTGATGATAGCTGTTAATAGCAACATACAATAAACCCTTAATAACACCCACCCTATGCCAAACTCCGAAGAACAATCAAACCTGCAAAATGGCCTCGGTTTTTACATCGACTCCGATGGCGTGCATGGGTTATCAAGTACCGACAATTTGTCGATCATGCTCAGGGCTAAGTTTAGTCGCAAAGATGAATATAAGCCTTTGAAGGTGTTCGACCAAGAACACTTAAAGCTCACAATAAAAGACTATCCTCAAGAGGTTTACGTTGGGTACAAAGAGAATGCGCTTCAGGTTGGATACGAAGGCACAATCGAAAATGCTATCCTGACTCTAAAACTGAAAGAAACAAGTAGTTTCTTCAAAGTGATTCTCAAAGACGATATTGAAATCGGCTTTAGCACTTCCCTCGCCTACGATCTGCAAAAGGGGCTCAGCTTTGGAGGTGACGTGAAGCTGAAACTTGATTTTGATTTAAATCACAAAACGATCGGACCTGTTACATTCGAAAAGTTTTCAGTCGAATCTGGACTTGATATGGATGATGGTGGAGATATCAACTTTGATGTACTTTCATCTTTCAAGGTAGACTTCAAGGCCGTAACTTTTTCTTTCGAAGATCTCGGATTGGGATTTGGTTTGAGCTTTTTGAAGAAAGGTGGTAGCATAGGCGACTGGGACTTTGATAGCCGATTCCGTTTCCCAAGTGCTATCGGAATTGCGATTGAGTGTCCAGCAGTTGAAGGTGGAGGTTTTATTTCATACGATAGTGAAAGTGCTGAGCTAATAGGAGCCATAGAACTGACAATTCTCAAGAAGTTCGGAGTGTCCGCTTTGGTTATTTGCAACCTAGGCACTCGTGAAGGGCAGATATTTAGTTTTGTTGGTATGCTATCGGTTTCGTTCAAACCAGGCATTCCGTTAGGCATGGGCTTCTCACTCACTCGTATCGGTGGAGCACTTGGGCTGAACCGTATGCTAGACCGCGAAGGGATTATGAAAGGCGTACGTAGCGGAACCCTTCAAAGCGTATTCTTTGTCGAGAACATCAAGGAGCACCTCTCTGAGATAAAGACCTCTGTCAAAACCTATTTCCCCGAGAAAAAGGGTCAGTTTTTCCTCGGATTACTTGCTCGAATTAGTTTCGAGCCAATAGTAGACGTCAACATCGGCCTTCTACTACAACTGCCCAAGCCTGTAGAAATTATTATTGTAGGCGTCCTACACGTAGGCATCGAAGATGCCGAAGATGTCATCGAATTGAATGTTTGCTTTGCTGGAGGAATTAATTTCGTCGAGGGCATTTGGTTTGATGCCTCCATCGTCAACTCACATATTGTAGGGATACAGTTGTTTGGTGACATGGCCTTCCGACTCTTTTGGGGTGGCAAGACCAGAGGCTTCATACTATCTCTAGGGGGCTTCCACCCTTCATACACTCCCGAAAAAGGCATGATGGTTTCAGACATGAAACGAGTGGGAATGCAGCTTGACTATAAGATTTTAAAAATCTCTCTGCAGACCTACCTTGCCATAACATCAAACACTTTCCAAATAGGTGCTAGGCTAGATCTGTTGGTAGGATGGAAAAAATTTGGCATTAGTGGTTATGCTGGCTTTGATTGCTTATTCCAATTCGATCCGTTCATGTTTATGTTCGATCTCTATGCTGGAATGGCTGTTAAAATTGGCTCGGTTAAATTGTTATCTATCGACCTAGCGCTTGGCATCGAAGGGCCTCAGCCATGGCGTATCAAAGGCACAGCCAAGTTCTGGCTTCTCCTTATTCCAATTCCAATTTCTTTTGACCTCGTTTGGGGCGATGAAGCTCAGTCTCTTCCAGAAAAGACTGTAGAAGTATATCCATTGCTTATCGCCGAGCTCCATAACTCACGAAACTGGACAGTAAAAGAGAACTTGCTAACAGACATGCAAGTGAACTTTGGAGAAATGACACAGACTACGGATCGAATTGTACTACAGCCCTACGATCAGATTTCATTCAAGCAGTCTGCAGTCCCTTTCTGTAACGAAAACGAAGAGACAGACTCCAATGCTCTGGAAAAGATGGAGTTGTATAATGGGATGTTACCAATCGATTTCTCGGCTATCAATCTCGAGAATATATCGATCAATAACAATCCGATCGAATACGAATATGAACATGCAGACTTCGCCCCCTCACTCTACCAAAACCTTTCATTGGAGCAAAAGCTAGAATCGCCCTCCTATTTGCAATGGCGCTGTGGCTTTACTTTATCTCAGCTCAATTCTTATCATACCCCTGATAATAGTCATAAGCAAACTGCAGTTGAGTATATAACTGAAATAAAGAGTGTTGATAATACTGACAGCTCCAATACAAACACATCGGATACTAGCAACAATCAGATATTCAGATTAGGCTACGCACGTCGTGACAAGACCTCTTTCGATCACCACATGACTATTCTGGATATACAGAAAGAGAGCAAATTCAAGGAATTGATAGAGTCAATAAATCAACATTAATACCACCATCGGAATGTCAACAAACTATTATACCTTTCTCCCCTTTCTGCGAAAAGGTTTGAATACCTACATAACGGAAATAGACAAGTTGGGAACCGCAACTGAGTCTTCTACAAGCCTTCGCGGATCTGTCAATATCGACTTTGATTTCAAACGAAAAACAGTGGGTAACGATGTAAGTGAAAAAAAAGAATCTTTTTCGTTCGATTTGGTGGGCAACGTCGATGTAAAAAGCATAAGCCCAAGCGCTGTATTGCAAACAGTACCACTAGATGGCACGGAGGCATATTGTTCTGATTATCTGCCATGCATCGAATTTTTTGAAGAAGATCTACCTTGGCGTTATACTCCACTAGCTGCAGACGACAAAAAGCTTAGACCATGGATGGCTCTAATTGTTTGTAAAGATGGCGAGTATAGCCTTCAAAACCAATCCGATGGATCTCAGGTACTGAAACTAAATCTCACTAAGGAGAATTACAATCAAATATTACCCCCTATTGATCAATTGCACTTGTTTGCACACGTGCAACTATCAACAATTGAACAGTTCAATGTGGTAGACAATTCGTGGCTAAACATATTTTTAGCCCAAAATCCCGAGGCTGGACTATCACGTATTTTTGCACCAAGAAAGTTAGAAGGGCTGATTAAAAATTCAGCAACACGATATGCAGCGTTCTTGATCCCTTCATTCGAACTTGGACGGCTGAATGGATTAGGTGAAAAGCTTGAAGGAGCGGATACACAAACTGGAGCATGGGCAAAAACATTTGAAGAGCAACAGAAGAGAACTCGCAACTCTGAATTCCCTATATATTATCAATGGAGTTTTTCGGCTGGTGGCAATGTCTTTTTCAAATTGGCTAAGAAACTGAATCCCATTGACAAAAATGTTCTAAACAAATTACCGAATAGTCTGAGCGCGGATTTATCAAACTGTGGTATCCCTTCATGTAGCTACAGCCCCCAATCTACATCAGCAGCTCCAGTCATCGATGTACCCGTTGCTTGCATTTTACCAAATACGAAGCTTGATAGCAGCACCCTAAGGCAAGAAAGTGACCATGTACGCAAAGACTTAAAGGATTTACTTGATTTAAGTCCTGTCTTCGAAGAAAATAGGCTCATACAAGAAGGGACTGGGCAAGTAGCCAATATGGAAGAAGATCCCTGGGTTACACCCCCGATTTATGGAGCCAAACATGCACTTTCTACATCGCTCGATTCTTATCACGAGGATTGGGTAAGTCAGCAAAACCTAGCTATCCGCAACCGCGCCTCAGGAGGTCTAGGTAAGAAAGTTGTTCAAACATACCAAGAACAGTTCGTACAGCGAGCTTGGTTGCAAGTAGAGCGTATCAACAGTTTAAATCAGCAGCTCCGTGAGCGCTTAGCAATAGCTAATACCGAACGAGCCACCTCCAAGAAGCATGTCAACAAAAAATTGAACAAAACCAAGCAGGCTGTAAAGAAAGTTGGCGAAATCAGCGGTCTTAGTACAGACAGCTTTATTAGGACGGTCAATCTATCAAATCAAAAAGATCTAACAGCTGACAACATTGTGTTGAACCTTGAAGCTGTAAATGAATACGACAAGCCAAATTACATCCAACAAACAGGTGTGGATGAAGCTTTTATGAATACTTTGCTAAAAGCGCCCAATGACGACATTACCGAACTACCATTATATGACAATGCAGCCAAAGTAGTAATCTTTCAAAATGAGGTACTCAACAAGGCATACAACGTAAAGAGAGGAAACCCTTACGAAAGCATCTCTGTCAATTATCCATTGGCGAAGGCATTCGATGGGTTATTGAAAGTCGAGTATAATGGACTCAGCTACAATCACAAAACGCAAAACATTACTATCGATGATCTGAAGCACCCTTTCGAATTTGCCTTCAATCAAGGACCAGCTTTCAGGGGCTCCGCATTGAACAATGGTGATGTTCAGCAAATTTTGGTATGGCTTAGTGGCTTCGATGATTTAGATGGCTACAAGGATTATTACGACGAGCATTGCGACTTACCCAACTTCATGGAGAAAGTACGCAACTACAACAAGCTACATAAAGATTACTTGCTAAGATCATACGAGCAAAAAGAAAAAGTAAGTGGTTCTAATCGTTTATTAGATAACATACTGCCTGTTCCAGTTACCACCACTAAAAACGAAACTCAAAATGCTTATCTATTACCCGACCCCACCTTTCAACGAATCTTTGGCACGTTTATAAAAAAACACAATATTAGTGGGGGAGTCGGAGTACGATATACAAGCTCAGAAACAGAATCGTCCGTAGTTTTTTTCTACCCCGTAAGTATAATAACAAACAAAAAATCAACTTGCTATATCAGGAAATTTCCATATTTTTCTTCCTTCTTACTTCCACAGGATTGGTATAAAAAATATGGTGTTTCAAAACTTCAGTTCAATGGAAGTTCGTTCGATATAGAAGCCGATTACCATATCGGCATGCTTCAATCTGAATACGTAAAAGGATCAGTATCAAAAGGATACGACCTTCGGAATGTTGGTGACATAGATCGTGACGATCACGAGTTTGTAATGGGTAAAGCTGAGGATCCGCTCAAATATATGTCACGTTACAAAACGTTGAAGCACTACGAAAGGATTTTTGAGGAAAACTTTAATAACAAACCAAAGATCACAATACGTTTTTTCCAAATTGGTACATATGTTGATGTTAGCATCAAAGGTGTAAAAGGGCTCTACTTCCGAGTATTCAAAAAAGGCAGAGTTGAATTACACGACACAAGGAAAGGAATTCATCAAGTTTGTTTCCATAATGCTATCTCTCTAGGATTGCTCGAAATGATAGACAAAAACACCTGTAACTTAACAATAAAATCTGAAGATGGGAAGACTGGATTATTGCCAGAAATAAAAAATGCAATCAGTGCTTTGGACGAATTTGCTAGTATCTTTTATGAACCAGAGTATATTGAGATTGATGAAGCCAGCACAACATATAGCGCATGGGAGCTGGTAGAAGGGCCTGCAGCAGTCAATGAAATTGGCACCTCTACTAAAAATTTAATCGATGTAGTAAAACGTTACGCACAAGAGTGGAATGCCTTTAGCTCTACGTTCACACCTCAAGAGCCGAAAGCTCCTGTAATTGAAGGAAAGGACATTCAGAGTACCGATCTGATCGACGCTTCCGCAGAAGCCGAAGAAAAGATGAAAAAAATACTTGAAACCTATTATAATGGAATAGGAATGACAGATCAAGTTATAATCGAGGATTTGCTTCGATCCAAATACCCGATTATGGTTTATCCCGAATACCCCGACCCCACCTACTTTTATTTGCGCGAGTTGTCGCAACGATTCATTTTGCCTTCTGTAGACAAACTGCCAGATAACAGCATTTCTCTCTTCAAAAACAACACCGAATTTGTTGAGTCCTTTTTAAGTGGAATGAATACCGAGATGGGACGAGAGCTGTTGTGGCGCGAATATCCCTCAGACGAACGTGGTTCATATTTCCGAAAATTTTGGGATTCAGAAGAAGACCCCACCCAGGAAGCATACTGGGATGTTAAATACTTACATGAGTGGCAGGGGCACTTAGGAGCCAATCATGCAGACGATAAAAAGGACTTACTAATATTTGCTATCAAAGGGGAGCTACTACAGGCCTTTCCACAAACATTTATCTACTTAACCCAAATTCCAATAGAGGGCTACACTGGTAATTCGGTGATAATGCCATCCATGTCGGCTTGGCTAAACAACGACACTTATCTTGTAGGATTCCCAACAAATGCGGATCAGATACAGGAAAAACACTACTTAACTTTTCAGGAACGCGATGTGGCTTTGCATTTCGACAACAAAAACAGCGATACGATTACAGATAGCGCATCATGGGCAAAAGATAGGGTACACCAACCGGTTATTTGGGCAGCACCCTGCAGAGATTTCTTAATTAATTAAGCACATGTACAGACATGAAAAATAGAATTCAACAGATAGGAGAAGCTATCGTCACTCGTCAATTGCATTCAGAGTCGCGAGATACATCATTCGTCATGTTTCCTCTACGCATAGAGACTCGCTTTAAGAAGCATCGTCCTTTCAAAACAAAAGAGCAACATCGGGTAGCAGGTGTATTTTCACAACTGAACCACATACTCAATGATGCTATTCTTCATAGTTTATTATGTCCACATGAAACAGCCTTCAATGAGCTAGGCGATATTCCTAGCCTTGTATACATCAAATACAAAACGATTACCAACCGCAAGCATATTGCAAAACAATTCTATCGTTTGGCAATGCTCATTGGTTATCTTGACGGGATATACTACGAAGACAAAGCTCTTATTATCCAGCTTACTCGCCATATCCATACTATAGCCAGCGTTTTTCCGGCCGAATGGCAGCCTTCACTAAATTCGATCTGCGATGACATCTGTAAGTATGCCGAAAGCATACCTACAGTGAAGAGTATCAAGGCAGATCGTGCCACTATTTTGCTTCGTAAATTCGAAAAAATGGTGCGACGCATTGAAGTACTGACTCACTACTCTACCACTCCATACAGAGGGAAGCATGTGTTAAACCCCAAGAAGGGCAATCGGAACATGATGAACCATATTACCAAGCACTTAGAGGAGAGTTTATCATTTGTTTATTCGATCATGGAAGAGCTTGAAAAGGTCCCCTCTATGAAGGCCAATCAGCGTGCCAAATACAACAATTGTATTCATCGAATTGTAGGAGTTAGGGATGCTCTGCTGGATGACTTCAATACGAATATGGATAATTTAAACTTCGGATTGGGTAAAATAGAGTGGCAAGAACAAGGAAAAGAACTATTATCGTCTTATCATTACACTGTACGCAAGATTGTCGATGAGCTCTCAAGCATTTCACTTCAATTACGTGAACAAATTCGCATAAAGCCGCTCAATAGAGTTCGATACACGCATCTGATTCATTTGATACTAAAAATGAAACTTGACCATCTGCTAGCGATCAAGGATGGAAAACGCTACTACTATCGCTACAAGACACTCAAGCGAATGAAAGAGAATGTATTCTTTGACTATCAGAAGGGGAAGAATCTATCCGTATTAATGCTTCAACAGTTTAACGTGTTACTTGCCTATAATGATATTGAGTTCGATGCAAAGAATTGGCTTTCATTGACAAAACAACTCTTCGACAAGAATGCTAACGGACGGCGTCATCCTGTCGATACGACTCTGCTTGAACAGTACCAAAAACCGCACAACACTACGATTACTGCAAAACGGGATAGCCTCTGCGTCCGCATTTATCCCGACGAAGTTGGAATCAATAAGTTTGTATCCCTACTAACCAAACAAGAGGCAGACGACGGCAAACGATTCTGGCTACGTTACACACTCGCCCTTGGCGACTCAATTCGTGAGCGAGAGGCTTGGGACGGGTTATGCGAAATGTATCCAGCATATCGTGCGGGCTGGATTGTACGACAAACACGACCAGTAAAAGAATTGAAAGAATGCGCCCCATTCAATACTCTTCGCAGGATCTATCATTTATTGAAAGTTCCAAAAAAAGGATTCCCCAAAGTTGCAATTATCACCCCTGAGCTACCAAGAAAGATTAAGGCACTAACATGTTTGGTCGATTATCACTGCGATAAACTCATAGGGTTAATTGGGAAGGCCGATTTTTCACACGATTTTTTCGATAGTAGCACAGATCCCTTCCGAACAAAAGAAGCATTTATCAAACACCTTAATTCGATTCGTTGCTCAGCTACAGAAGTGGTCAATCGCTTGTTATTTGGCAATGATAAACTTCTACTGAATAGACTTGCTGCCTGGTTAGACGGAAGATCTAGTCAAGAACAGTCAGAGTCCACTCAACTGGCCGAACTAAAGCTTATCTGCAATGATATATTGAAGGCACCGTCTTCAATGAGCGGATTACATGGCGAGATGATTACATTGTTACGAAAAATAGACCTTCCATATTCATGGATCAAAGATGCTATAACACATTTAAATAAGGATGGAAAAGACCTCGTTTTCCCATACTTTGACAACTACCGTCAACCAAATGATTTCGGCAAGCCTACTTCCCCCACATTACCCGATCGATTCCTTTTCGAGGGCACGATTCGGTATTCGAAAAACAAGAGTAAAACAATCACTTTTTATGGTCGTCGCACATTCCCCGAGCTACAGATTGGCCTGAATTTGAACGAAAACTCAGACATTGACCCATTCCAAGTAAATCTCGAATCAGGCAGGCTAACCGTAAATAGTGGCATCAAATGGATGACCAATTATTACGAAGCCGAGAAAATGGGAATGGCCATTACTATCCCCTTAGATGATATTGGTAAAGATTGGCAGAGCTTTGAATCTATTTACATCACAGGCATTAAAGATTGTTCAGAAACTGAGTCTAAAAAAATCATCAATGACTTATTTCATGCGCACTTTTATAGCGAAGAAGGTCTTAACTTACTCAATATCGGCACTCCCACAAACATACTTACCGATAGTGATTCCACTGCATATGACACATCTAAAGTCACATTGGCAGAAACCCACTACAGGAATGATGTCAAGCGAGATTATCTGAAATACTGCAACATTGATGATAAGACATCAGATGCTTACAGATTCGCTGCAGCACTAAACATGGATCCTAGTCACGAGACAAACCCGTTGCTAAGGGTTTCCAATGGATCAAATCATGAGATTCAAAGAGCACTTACTGTAAATCGGAAATTAATATCCCACTTCATCTCAAATGATAAATTACACCAATATGACCGCAAAGTGAAGGGGTTTGTAGAACGAGTATGTAGTTTTGTTGGTGATGATGTTTCCGCTCGTGGTCTATTCCCCCCTATTCGCATAGGCTCCCAACCATACGGCATTCTCCCTATTACAGACTTCAGGCATTATCAACTTAAGGGAGATCAACTGTATAAGGTTTCGCAACTATTATTATGGCTAACCGAAAAGTGGAATGCCATTAGCAATCGATCCGTAATTCATGAAGGGAATCTATCAAATGAGAACTCCGTGAAGAACTACTTAGAAATGATCGGTTGCACACCAACCTCGTCATCGTTTTACTCACGCAAAGAACTTTGCGAAAGAAGCCTATTGAATCCAGTCTTTTTCAGAGGCAATAAAAACCTTAGCCATGCCATGGCAGATTTAGAAAGGTTCTTCTTTGCACTTTTAGGCATCAGAGACGAAACCAACAAAAAGCCTGGTGAAGCACTACTTAATTTACTTTCTAGTTTCGATCGCTTACCTATCTCAGACACGAAGTTCACGTCCGAAATTGATTTTCATTGGGATGAGCTTAAAAGTTTGATAAAAGATCTCAATGTTGATGATAGAGAGATGGAACTTCTTATAACCGAGTTCTATGACCTCTTCACATATCGTCTAGATGCTTGGATGCTTGGATTGCTTAATTATGCAATACGTCAACGAGTTCGTAAACAAAAGCACCAGGTTCGAATTGGAGCATTTGGTTGGGTCTTCAATCTCAAACCAGACAAACAAGAAGCAAAAAGCTACGAATACATCTTGGCACCTTCAATCAACCATGCAGTTACGGGCGCGGTATTACGTAGTAGCTACAATCGTGCTCGCGAAGGAAGGGAAGAGGATTATCGTCTAAATGTCAATTTATCTTCGGTACGAGTTAGAGAAGCACTCCGATTGATTCGCGGCTTACAAAACGGACTATCTGTCGGAGCTGTACTTGGTGCCGACCTCGAGAGATTTCTACACGAATGCCATCGCACAGATGAGATTGAAATGGATGCTTTGATCTTTTTCCTACGTCAAAAATATCCGTTGGTGGCAGATGTTTATCTCGCTAATGGAAGCGGTGCCACTGTGCCTGAAGATAAAAAAACCTCCCATACTACAATAATCAATGGTGAAAGCCTACTTCACGACTTACGTAACAATTATCTAGCGGGAAATGACAAAAAACAGTTGTACGATTTATTTTGGGAGAAAGAAAGTTCTGTAAAGTTCAAAGCATGGCTACATGAAGTATTTGGAGAAGACTTTGTGAATAAGTACGACAAAAAGATCAAGTTGCTTGTCAAACAACTACAACGCATCGAAGACACATTTGACGCACTGAGCGATGTAATTCTAACAGAAAGTGTATATAAGCTCTGTGAAGGCAATCGCATGGCTGTCGATGCCCTCATGAGTTGTGTACAGCAGGGCAGAAACATTCCACTTCCCGACGTGGTTGAAATTCCAATGCATAGTGCACACGTAGAACAGCGCGTCATGGTGGCCTTAAATAGTGCTGCTGTACCCTCTCCCAACACAAAATCTACTATGCAAATCGCCGACCCAGCTATCGACGAATGGCTCGATAGCATGTTAGGTGGACTGAAACGTATCGGTGTAGGGTTTAAGTCTGATGACATAACCGATATCGTGTCGCTTGATAGTCAGCTGAATTTGAGTGCATCAGAATTAGTTTATCTATCTGGCAATGGCGACTCTTTCTTCCGTTTTCTCGAATGGATATATTTAACTAGTCTTTCAACACTACCGCAAGAGGCTCCTCAAACTGAAATAGACGCAGCCTGCACTATTGGTGATGAGGATACAATATCCTTAGCCGAAGCACAATTGGCAATCGAATCGTTGCGTGAATCTCTTGTAGATAGTAGAGCTCTTAAGGCAGACGACTTGATAAAAGAAAACTTATCCTCAGACTCATCCGACTACGACATTGTCGAGATAAAAGCTCGCTTTGGTGCAGTACATAAGAAATTGCAACAGCTAGATACACTTATGTCACAATGGGAAGAACTGTCAGACAACAGTATCTTGTCAGACGAAGTACTTTTGCAAGGCATCCGCTTGTTGCTCGATTGCTATCGCTTTAGCGAAGTTCAAGCACTTGACGGGATCGAGTTTGACATCTTCAAACGAGGACGCACCCGTGAGGAAGATCCTGAAGGAATCTTGAAAGCCGAAGCTCTTCAAAAAACGTTCATTCCTCATTTCAAGAAGATTCATCGCTTGATGCAAGATCGACTAACAGCTGTCAAAGAATCACCTTTGAAGAACGTTAACGACTATCTCAAGGGCATGCAAAAACTCTTGTCCAATACTTTCCGAATGGTTCCGAAAATCAGAGTCGACAACAATTTGATCGATGTAGAAGGATTCCAAAAACAGCTGCACACCCAATTCAACTTCAAAAACATCTCTGCACCCGACTTAGAAGGCTGGATGATTGAAGCAGCTAAGGTCCGGAAGCCTGTTCATCTCTTGCAACACGCCCGAATGTTCCAACAGTGGCACGATCTTGACGAAGTGTCGTTAGCCGTCATGCAGACGCCCTTCGACAATGAATCGAGAGAATGGATTGGAGCAACCCTTTCAAGTGAAGATCTGATTGGTGACAAGCGTTCCTATGTTCTGTTAAATAAAGAACAACTCTTCGTGCCTAATTCTGAAGGATTCCGTCCTATGGCTGGTCTGGTACTTGACTATTGGGTAGAACGCATTCCTTATAAGACCCAGACGGCAGGTCTAGCATTCTCTTACGACCAACCTGATGCTGAAGCTCCTCACGCAATTCTTCTAGCTATGTCTCCCAACATCAGCTCTTCAGCTAGCAGAAGGCTTTCAAAAAACTGGTCGTTAGCCGATTTTGAACGTTCCATCAAGAGTGCAATGCACTTAGTTAAATCACGTGCTGTAGAGCCCGACCACATCTACGAAGACAACTTTATGTCTTCTTTCTTGCCACTCTTGCCGTACCCTACAGACAAATACAACAACGAACACTAAACGACACTTACATCATGAGTTATAATCAACATAATGACGCCGAAATAGCGGTAAAGAGCTACCTTAAGCACCATTATCCCAACTATGCAGACTTTGCGCGAAAAAACGCAAACGAGAACTTACTGAGGTTTAGTCATCGTTTAGAGCCAAGATCTCGCAATCGAAATCTCACCAACTCGCTTAGTTTTCGCATTCACGACCCCTTATGGATGCTCACCCGACAATGGCAGTTTGGTGAATTCAGAGGTAACGATGCAGGATCTGCCATCGTTGCAACAGCTAGTCTGAAGGCCCACCAGCTGAACACAATACGCTTTGGCAATCAGAGCATTGATTTAAGAATGAAAGCAGACGCAGGAATTGAGCCTTCTGTGGAGAGAATAAACGAAGACCTCACGACACAAGTAGGCGTAGAATCGGCGCTCTATTTCAGAAGTCTAATAAAGCATGATAGTACTCTCAAGCCTCTTTTCAAAGAAATTAACGAGCGCTGCAAAATACTATATCCACTTGTCAACAAAAAGCAAAGAGTTTCACTCGAGCATGAAGAGGTAAGAAAGTTCAGTGAGCAACAAAATAGTCAAGCAAAAACATTCGAGAATGCCTATGTTGGCAAAGCTTTCGACGGTCGATCCCTCTATCACGACTTGAAGAACAAAGCTCAACTATGCCAAGATTATCCAGCCTCCAAAAATATCTGCGAGCTATATATTAAGTGGTTCGAATCCCGCTATCTACCCCATTCTGAGTCAAAACCCAGTGCTTGGAATACTCAAAAACTAGGTTATGAGTTTGAAGCTCAAACCTCCAACGACACTTTTGTGGCAGAAGATTACCATTCGGGGCGCGTTTCTTGGTATTCATTCGACCACAAAAAAACAAATAATGGATCCAATCCCGATAGAGAGTATAAGTTTGTTGGCCTACCCACTTTGGCACGCTTTGAAGGTGCTCCCAATAAGAGGCTCTGGCAATTTGAAGACCGAAAGGTATACATGGGCAACTCAGACGAAATGCAATCTACTGCCAATGGTGTTACGCTACAATACGTGACAATGTACGGCAATGACTGGATGCTGATACCCCTAGATGTAACCATTGGTTCTTTAGTTAGCGTTAATAGCATCAAGGTGCGTGACACATTCGGCATTACTACTAATATCAACGAACGAGCTGGTTCTGACAGTATCAAAGCACACTCCTTTGGTAATCGATGGGAATTGTTTACCCAAGCTCCTATGAACATCCTCAATGAGACTTCAGATTCAAGAAAGTCTTCCGATGCACTTTTCTTCCCACCAGCATTGCCCTTTACTATTGAGAGCCAACCTATCGAAGAGATCCAGTTCTTGCGAGACGAAATGGCAAATATGGTATGGGGGGTAGAGCTCCGTGTGAACGATGGATATGGCTCTTTTATAGATTGTAAGCAATTAGCTGCTAGCACTGCACAATTTATAGAAGACTTTAATGATGAAATCATTCATAAGCCACTTTCAGAAGACGATAGAGCAATAAAAATTACCAAAAACGAGGATGGAAAAACAGAGGCAGTACAAAAAGCAGGGATAGCAGACTATAGGTATATTTTGCAAAATTCTGTACCTCTCAATTGGATCCCATTCTTACCACAACGCATCCAAGATGACAAAGCTAACAGAGAAATCGCCCTACGTCGTGGAAAAATGCCAATATACATGGCAGATATTGGCAAGTACCTACCTGCAAGGCCAATTTCATCGCTTCTAAGAGTAGAAAAAGGAAGCGGCTCCGTGAAAGAAGTTCCTCTCTATATAAACGAAGAAGAAATTCTCGGTGTTGGTACCAAGGTTGTTTGCAACTTCCAGCGTAGCAGATGGCTCAATGGTCAAGTATGCACTTGGTATGGGACACAAAAACAGATTAGCCAAATGCAAGGCGATAGTGGATTGATGTTCGACGAGCTGATCGAACTTTAAGAGGCTTATGCAAGAGTACGGTCTATTAAGCTTACGAAAAGTAAGATTAAATAAATAAGCTTTATCTTTGTGGGCTCAAACTCAAAGCAATAAAGCTAAAACTATAGACAAAGCAATCAGCATATGGCACTACAATGTGGTATAGTGGGGCTGCCCAACGTGGGCAAATCAACCCTCTTCAACTGTCTCTCGAACGCAAAAGCGCAATCGGCCAACTTCCCTTTCTGCACCATCGAGCCCAACGTGGGCGTAATAACGGTGCCCGATGAGAGGCTCAATAAGCTCGCCGAACTGATCAATCCCAAGCGTATTCTACCTACAACGGTCGAGATAGTCGATATTGCAGGATTGGTAAAAGGGGCTAGCCAAGGCGAGGGTTTGGGCAATAAGTTCCTCGCAAACATACGCGAAACAGATGCCATTCTGCATGTGCTACGCTGCTTCGACGACGAAAACATCACTCACGTCGATGGCACTGTCGATCCCGTACGCGACAAAGAGATCATCGACACTGAGCTGCAACTCAAAGACCTCGAAAGCATCGACACGCGCATCAAGCGTGTCGAGAAGCAAGCACAAACTGGTGGCGACAAGGTGGCCAAGCAAACCTACGAAGTGCTGATCAAGTACAAAGAAGCTCTGAGCCAGGGCCTGAATGCCCGCAGCGTGAGCTTCGACAATAAAGACGACGAACGCATTGCCAAAGAGCTCTACCTCCTTACGGCCAAGCCCGTACTCTATGTATGCAACGTAGATGAAGACTCAGCCACCAAAGGCAATGCATACGTCGAGCAAGTGCGCCAAGCCGTAGCAAACGAAGGTGCCGACATTCTGATCGTAGCAGCAAAGATTGAAAGCGAGATAGCCGAGCTCGAGACTTACGAAGAGCGACAGCTATTCCTCGGCGAAATTGGCCTTGAAGAGAGTGGCGTGTCACGCCTCATCAAGGCAGCCTACAAACTACTCCAGCTCGAAACCTATATCACAGCAGGTGTACAAGAGGTGCGCGCTTGGACCTACGTCAAAGGCAGCAAGGCGCCACAGTGCGCTGGCGTGATTCATACCGACTTTGAGAAAGGCTTTATCCGTGCCGAGGTGATCAAGTACGAAGATTTCATTGCCTACGGATCTGAAGCAGCGGTAAAAGAAGCTGGCAAGATGAGTGTCGAAGGCAAAGACTACGTGGTGCAAGATGGCGATATCATGCACTTCCGCTTCAACGTATAGCCATTTGTGTCGATATCCGGTCTAAGCGCTAGATAGCAAGTTCTCATAATCTGTAAGAAATAAAGCGCTATCAGTTACGGTTTGTGAAGAATCAGGCAAAAAATAAAGAAGAGCGTGCGAGACAATTCTGTCTATGCACGCTCTTCTTCTATATACATGAGCTATGTCTCCAATGCTCAGATCAATGCTCGATCACCTTCCAATTTTTCGCCAACGCCATCGCTTTATGAACTGGAGTAAACACATTGTACTCATTGCTCTTTCTAATAGGCATAAAAATTGCGTTGTGTATGATTAGGCGGCTAGGCATACTTTCGATCAACTTGGTCATTTCCACCTCGTTGATAAAGTTGGCGTAAACACTTACACGTTTTAGTTCGGAGTTTAGCGCCAAGTCCAAGGCCTTAAACTGATTGGCCGAAAGATTGAGTGTTTCAAGCTTTGGATTACGACTCAGGTCGATCGCACTCAGCTTATTATAGGAGAGGTCAAGACTCTTGAGCTTAAGATTTTCGCTCAGATCAAGGGCAGTCAGCTCGTTATTATTGGCATCGAGTTCTTCGAGTACTAGATTGTTCGACAGATCCAATACTTTGAACTTATTATACTGCAAATCCAAGTCTTCTAGATTGAGGTTCTTACTTAGATCTAAACTCGCAAACTCATTGTTCGAACAATCCAAGTCGGTCAATTTAGCATTGTTGCTGAGGTTCAAAGCTGTTAGCAAGTTGTTCGAACAATCTAGTTCCTCAAGACTGATGCATTTGCTCACATCCAAATCGACAATAAAATTGCCATCGCACTCAAAGTCTTCAACGAATCCGTATACCGAAATCGTTTGTACTTGAACTTCGTACTTTACATCCTCATCGAATTCACCTACCTTTTCACCCTTTTCTCTGATGCCATTTCCATTCAGGTCAATCCAAATAGAAGCTTTATGGGAAGGTTTGGCATCGATATTGAGAGTAATGGTTTCGCCAATTGCCTTCTGAGTAGTAAATGTAATCTTCGAAGACAATGCATCTACCTCGTCGAGGCCGTCATTGTCGTTTGAGCATCCTACTGCCAAAAGGCCAAGTGTAGCTAATGCTAATACTGATTTTTTCATGATGATATCCTTTATTAGTGTTTCTTACTTGTCTAGTGCAACAAGCTATGTGCTGCAAGAGACTTATACGGCAAAGATACCTATTGCCTCCAATCGATAAGAAAACAGCCTTTCGAATTAGATTCTTTTGAGAGTAGCATACTAAGAAAAGCCAAAAATTATCCCAAAAGTCAGAAAAAGCAGAAAGCTCAGCTCTGTCGCCTTCATGCAAAAAGAGCGTGCCAGACAGCCTAGTCCGACACGCTCTTAGTGCTTATTATTCTGCGAGGGGCTCTTTATGGAAGAGCCTCAGCAGGCTTGACTTACAACTCGGGAGCAAACATAGGATCCCAAGCAGGCAAACGGGTAGGAGTAGTCTTCAAGATCTCAAGCACCTTATCGGTAACGTACTTCTTGTCTACTACGATACGGAAGGTATAAGCATCAAACCAATCGTCCGTCATGATCAGGTGTCCCTTATAGCCATTCGTTGGGCCCCAGCTATTCTCTACCATCCATTTCGTAGGTTTTCCGTTGGCATCGAGGTCGACAGCCATCAGCGTCATGGCATGGGTCGATCCACTATCGAAGCTTTGGATGCGCTCTTTCTTGCTCATGGTAAAGTCTTCCCCTAATAGCGAAGCATAGTCGAAGTTGTCGAGTGCCATCACACCTTTATCACGATTTAGCTCACGACCCACATCGCACGAATAGTACATCATCGTGCTATCCTTGATCGAAGCGATGGCCATAGCCTTGATATCTTCCATCGGCAGGTTCACATAGGTCCAGTTTTTGCCATCGTACGCATGGCGGTCAAAATCGATTTCAAAGAGTTTGTAGTATGGACGCGAAGGGTCGTTCATCAGCATCACGAAGTCATCCTTTAGGTTTGCACCTACATAACGTTGGTAAAAACTCTGAGGTGTATAACGCTCTGTAGAGACGATATTACCTTTCGAGTCACGTAGCGACCACTCAAATTCCGTTGGGGGCTGACCGAGATTGAGAACAAGTAGGCGATAGATCTTGCCCAGAGCATCCTCTTTGATGCTTTGTAGCTTAGCAGCACTACCCTTTTCGGCACGAAGCTTCATACCGGTCTGACGCAACATGCGCGATAGGATACGATTAAGAGCATCGGTGTTATTACTGTTTTTAGTTTCGGGCATCACCTCAGCTGGCACCAGACCATACTTCATGATATTGTCCGAAACTCCGGTAAACTGGCCACCATCATTGAGCGGGTGTTTAAAGAGCCACTCCACCATCTTGTCGTCCATAGGCTTCTGACGCGTATCGATGATTCCTTGCAAGAAGAGGTTGCACTTCTCGAGTTGATCGTAGAAGTAATTGTAATTGTGCGAGAAGAAAAACTCTCCCATGTCGTTACGAGCCATCATATCTGCACGCATCACATTCATACCGGTAAAGAGCCAGCAGCGTCCACTGCGCTGTTGGTCGGAGATTCCCTTCGACTCCACACGATGGCTAAACTGCCCATCGGGATAAGTCGATTTATCGGCATTCATAAAAAACATGCCGTTGGCCACGATTGCATTCCTCAGCGCCTTATCGCTGGGGTTGGCACTTACGGCCTTGCTCCACTTTTCTAACTGTTGTTTACTGATACCACCTTGGGCGTTTTGCGCTAGCATACCACTTGCGCCACCTAAGGCAAGAAGCAGCATAGCTGCGATCTGGATACAATTCTTCATTGCGTTCAATTGGTTTATTATTAGTTGGATATTGATTATTCACTCAATCAAGAAGCCCGTTCGTGCCCCTAGGAGGGCTTCCGAACGAGCTTCTATGTTTTTTGTCAGCTTGGGCTATCAACGAATCACAGCTATGCGTATGGATTTGCTTTTCTTCGAGATAGGGTCGTAGACCATCACCATATATACACCGCTTGCCACACGCTCACCATCTGTCCCTCTGGCACTCCACTTTAGCGAGCTACCTACGGCATCTGCCTCAAATACGATCTGCCCCGCTACGTTTAGGATCTTTACGTTGGCACCAGCCGAAAGACCAGCTATTACCACCCCGTCTGGCATCTCTGGGCGCAGCGGATTGGGATAGGCGTGCAGATCTTCGAATATCACAGACTCATCTACAGCCGTTCCTGTCTGGTAGCTCATCAGACCAGCCTTGGTCGATATGTATAGCAAGCCCGTATTCTCGTCCAATGCGAGCCCCATCACGTGATTGGAAAGCATCGGGCTATTATTCATTCTAAAGTGTTTTAGTATCGTACCCCCATCTTCAGATAGCAGGTATAGGCCATCCCCTTCGGTAGCCACCCATTTGTTGTTTAGCTTATCTATCACAATGGCACGCACGGGCAGGTTATTGAGCATATAGAATAGGTTAGGCTCTTGTCCCCCCGTTGGGCGAATTGCCACAGGGTGATTGGTCGATTGCAACACATTTGCACCATTAGGCACATAGAAGATCCCATTATTATTGCCACACCATACCGCACCATTTCTATCGATTGCCATACAGTAGATGGTATGAAACTCTATAGCCACCCCTAGTCGATTGTAAAAGCGATCGAAGTGACGCCACTTGTCGTCGCTCTGATTATCGGGCGTACCATTGTCATTAAACACGAATGCACCACGTATTGTCGACTCTCCTCCACGGTGCAATACACTTACCCACTTGGTGCCGTTGCTAAAGCTGATCAAGTCGCCAAAGGCATCAAATTTGTCAATCTCTGGAAAAGCCAAGCTATGCCACTTTCCGTCGGTATCGAGCATCACCATATTTCGTTGGGTATGCCCCACAGTCATCCACAGATTCCCTTTTGCATCGTAGTGCAGCGAGTTTACACGCACTTCGTCGGGCGGATTGGCAGGGGTCAAGGCACTATTGTCTGGCATCCACTGCTTCTGAGGTTTTCCATCTACAAATTCGAAGAGCGAGCAGCCCCAGGTAGCTGCAAAGTAGTGATTAGGATCCTTGGGATCGGCAATAACGTCTATCACATCGAAAAACTCTTTGGGCGATATAGCTTCCATCACAGATTGCTGCGAGTGGATGGTCCACTTTAGCCCGTCAAAGACTTTCACCTCACCGGGAATAAACGTACGTACCACATCCCAGTTGCCTCGGGCTGTGTATAGATTCTTGTGTTGAAAACGGATACGCCAGTAAAAATTGTTTGACGGTCCGTCATAATCGACCTTGAGCGCTTGTAGCTCAGCTGTGGTGTTGCTTAAGTCTAGCGAAGCTATTCCATCATTGCCCAGTGCCACCCAAGCCTTTTGCGCATCGGTATTGGCGCTAAAGAATTGCGCCCCTGGTGCATTCAATTGTTGTACACCACTTTCTCTATAAAGTTTTGCAAGCCCTTTGTCCCATACAAAGATGCCCGCCTTAGACATTTTCAGATAGGCCTCTTTGTCGAATTGATCGATCTGTACTGCCTCTCCTGCTCTGGCTCGGTAAAGCTCACCAGTCAAGTTGATCAGATACATATCTCCTGCATCATCTAGCGCTACTTGCTTTACGTTTGGAACCACCACGCCATTCATGGGTATTTGATCCCATAGCGAAGGGTCTTGCAGATTGTTTGCTTCATCTCCCTGCCAGAGTTGCCCACGATGTAGGGCTATGATCTTACCACTACTAGGCACAATTACATCCAATACGTTTTGTCCTTGGAAGTAAGTTGCTAAGATCTTGCCTTCTGAAAGCCCTACCACACTTAAGCCAAATGTACCAGCCAGATAGGCTTTGCCGTCGCTTATGCAGATCCTATTAAGCATCTTTTGTTGTATGCTCGTATTGTTCATGATAGACGGCAAGTTTACGACGCCACTCTCTGTCAGCAAATCGATATTTCCCGAATTGAAATAGATTAGGAGCATCTGCAGTTTATCGTCGTAAGCAAAGTCCACGACCTCCATATCCGAAAGTCCAGCGAGCCTATCGTAGATCTTCACCTCGTGTGGCTCATCCTTACTCACCGAGTAAAGCACCCCCTCTGCCAAAGCGAATATTCGATTGGGTGTATCGGCTACTCGTTGCGTATTATTTATAGAGAGGATCGATTGCCACACATCGGCCTGAGCCCTTAGTGGCTGAGGTACAGCCAACACTAGTAAAAGTGCAGCAAGTATGAATAGTTTTAGCTTTCCTTGCATATATACTGTCGTAATTTTGCCAAAGCGCGAGAGCGATGGCTGATTTTATTCTTTTCTTCTTCGCTCATCTCGGCAAAGCTACGATCGCTCTCAGTGGCCTGAAAGACCGAGTCGTAACCAAAGCCTTCGCTGCCACGTCTTTCGTCGAGTATCTGCCCTTCGACGATCCCTTCGAAGAGTCGTTCTTCCGTTTCACTCACTAGGGCTATAACCGTTCTGAAGCGCGCTTTGTGCGGTTTGGGCAGCTGCTTCAGATTATGAAGCAACTTGTCGATATTTGCCTCGCTCGACACGGGCGTACCTGCATAGCGAGCCGAGTAAACACCGGGGCTATTACCGAGTTGTTCTACCTCGAGTCCCGTATCGTCGGCAATAGTTGCTTTGCCAGTCGCTTCATACACTTGGCGTGCCTTTATGAGGGCATTCCCTTCGAGCGTGTCGGCTGTCTCGTCTATTTCCTCATAGTAGCCTATCTCCTCGAGGCTAACAAGCTCGGCAAGTCCCTCGAGTATATGCCGCATCTCCTGCAGCTTATGTGCATTATTGCTCGCACAAATGAGTTTTTCCATTAACTTTGTCTATCAGGCTCCTAGTCTTAGCGGAGCGATTCGGAGGGTTTTATTGCTCGCGCAGAAATTCCTTCGAGCGACATAAAGCGATACCCTCTATTAGTAACGAAGCAAAATTAAAGATATTATGAACATTGAGCAAGTTCGCGACCTATGTTTATTGCAACCGAACGTTAGTGAAAGCTTCCCTTTCGACGAAGAAACCCTTGTAATGAAGGTAGAAGGGAAGATGTTTGCACTGATTCCTCTCGAAAAGGACCCCAAGATGATTGCCTTAAAGTGCGATCCAGACCGCTCCGAAAAGCTACGCCAGCACTACAACGGCATTAGCGGTGCATGGCATATGAACCAAACGCACTGGAATCAGGTAACGATCGAAAGCGATGTGCCCGATACGCTCATCGAACGCCTCATCCGCCACTCCTACTATCTGGTTATCCAAGGGCTACCCAAAGCAATTCGCAGCCGTGAGCCATACCTATCGTACCCCGACGATGAATACTAGCCCCACACATAGGCAGCTAGATAGCTGCCCCAGCACCAACGCAGCCATGTACCAATGGCTAAGCCAAGAGCCCAGCTTAGCAGAGGGGTCGGTACTTAGCACTAGAGAGCAAAGTGCCGGGCGCGGCCAGGCTGGCAATAGCTGGCATAGCGAGCCTGGAGCCAACATGACTCTTTCGATCCTTTTGCGCCCTAGCTACCTACCTGCAAAAGAGCAGTTCGCCCTCTCTCGGATGGTAGCCGTTGCCCTATTGCTCGCCATCAGACCCTATACCAAAGCGCAGCAAAATAGTGGAGTGCTAAGTCTCAAATGGCCAAACGACCTCTACTTTGCCGATCGTAAGATGGCAGGCGTACTCATAGAGAGCGATCTCATGCAAGGACAAATCGAATACAGCATCGTAGGCATAGGCTTGAACGTAAACGAGCGAAATGCACCAGCTCATCTACCCAAATTTTGCTCGCTCTACATGATCACGGGGCAAGAATACGATACCGATCAAATTGCTCGGCGCATAGTCGACTACTGCCTCTGGCTCAACAAACGCTTAGCCAATGGGCAGTCGCGAATTGTCGAAGATTTTTACCATGCGCACCTTTATCGGCGCCAAGGGATACATCCTTTTAGCGATGCCGAGGGGAGCTTCCTGGCTGCTATCGACAGGATCAGCCCACAGGGCGAGCTCATACTAAAACTGGCCGATGGTAGCCTGCGTGGCTACAGGCCCAAAGAGATCGTATTCGAATAAAGCCCCCATAGCCCAGAGTACTATCGCTCTAAGCGAACACACACATATATTATAATAGAGCTGCTCAAGCAGCAAGCCAATCACGATGACTATCACCAACAAACAAAGCAAATACATACGCAGCCTTGCTACGCGCAAAGGGCGCAAAGAAGCAGGAGCCTTCATAGCCGAAGGTGCCAAATGCATTGGCGATATGCTCCCACACTTCCGTTGCCAAATGCTAATTGGCACAGCGACGAGCTTAAGCACTATCCCACTGCAATCTGTTAGAGAGCTCATCGAACTCGAAGAGGGATTCAAGTTTTCCAAGCTAAGCAATCTCGAAACGCCGCAAAATCTGCTTGCTGTATTCGAGATACCCGCATCCAACGACAGCGATTTACAGTTGAAAGGCAATACCTTACTACTCGACGGAGTGCAAGACCCTGGCAATATGGGAAGTATCATACGCACGGCACATTGGTTTGGCATGGACGAGGTATGGATAGGGCATGGCTCGGCCGATCCCTATGGCCCCAAAGTCGTACAGGCAAGTATGGGCTCACTAGGCCCCGTACGAGCCATAAGCATAGCAGATACCGAAGCTGTACTAAAAGAGCTCATCGCTACAGGCAAGCGAGTAATAGGTAGCTTTCTAAATGGCAACGACCTTTACGACGCCAAACTTCCGCCAAGCCACGAAGCCTCCCTATTGGTGATGGGGAGCGAAGGTAGAGGCATTAGCCCAGCTCTAGAGCAATTGATCACAGAGCGCATCACCATCGCAGAACTGCCCAACCAATCGGGCCAGCAAGCCGAATCCTTGAATGTAAGCGTAGCAACTGCGATTATTCTTAGTGAGTGGAGGCGCAGGCAGAGATAGTACGAGCAAAGAGCAGGCAAACGCGGTACTTCTTTGGCGACTCTTCACTGGTCGCTCCATACAATTCGAGAAATCGACAAAGCCTATAAGCAAAAAAGCAAAGTCTTAAAAAATAAAGGCAAAAGCAAGCCATTTTCTAAAACTCACAGAAGAGCCTTGAACCGATTCTGCCAAAAACCTGTCTCAAAAGAACATTATCTAGCTCTATTTACCAAAATTCAGAATCCAAGACAGAAAAAGTCGTAATAAATAGCCGAAAACTACACCTATATCAAAAATTGTACTTAGATTTGCATCGTGTTTTTCATGGTATTAGATTTAAGGTTAATGGAAAGGGGCTTGTCGTGAGACAAGCCCCTTTCATTTTATCAGCAATCCAGACCACATTCTGCGCATTATTAACGGAAGCATACACAAGGTAGTCAAAGCAGATTTCCTTAGATTGTATTCTCCAAAACACAATTCAACCGACATTTTGCACACTCAAGAATACAAAACAAAAACAATAACATCTCCAGATTTCGACACAGCCCCCATTTTATATACACCTGGCTTTTGTTTGATTTTCGTTTCGCACGTTTGGGCGACGAAAGCACTAGCTGTGCTCGATCCTCATCCCTTGACTTCGACAATGCGTCACCCATTTGATTCGATTCAGAATCGCAGCAATCGAACTGACGCTTAGACTCTTAACTTATACTTTTAAATATGGGAAGACCTATTAGCCTACGATCTGGCCTTCTTGCGTCAGCCTAAATCCCCGACGGGGATTCGCTTCGGAATAGCCCAGGGATAAGCCACCGAACGAAGTGAGGTGCTGTTCCCTGGGTAAGGATGTTTGCCCCGACCTGCCATCAGGCAAGCCTGAAAGGTTTGCCTGATGGAACAAAGTTCAATGCCTGACAAGGCATGTAGCCCTATAGATTCGATTCGCATTCTTCGTGGAAATAGGGCATAATGCTAGCATCGCAACAGTTCAAAAGAGATGAAATTCAAGCTTATCTGTGATCGTTTTAATTGGTAAGTACGATCGCCAACGCCTTTTAGCGACTGATAAGCTACATGCCCGGCGGGCATTGAAGTATCTAGCGCCAAGAATGTCTTTCAGACTAGCGTGGCGGATTTACGTCTGCACTATTACCCAGGGAACATGTCACCCGCTGGGCGTCATTTAATCCCTGGGCTAAACCAAAGCATATCCCATTCTGGGATAGAACACTCTTCCAATTTCGCCATTGCATCACCCAAAGATGAAAGCTCGAATTTATAACACATTAGGTGTCAGCAATACACAAAGCTAAGGGGTGACGCATTGTCGAAGTCAAGAAAAATAAATTCTCCAGATTTCGACACAGTCCCCCCAATATTATATACACCTAGCATTTTATTTGAATTTCGTTTCACACGTTTGGGCGACGAAAGCACTAGCTGCGCTCGATCCTTATCCCTACACGTCCGTTCTTGTCCGATGGACAGATCTTTAATGTTAGCCCAGGAAAGGAAGCGGCTTCGCCCTATTCCTATCCTGGGGTAGGGATATCCCCTTAGCAGAAAAAAAACGAACGCCACCATCTGTCCCAATAAGGCGACAGTAAACACAAGTTAGTTTCGCCACCTTACAAAGTCACCATTTTAGTACCGGTTCGTACTATCTGAAACAAAACGGAGGCGAAAAATCGGCAAATAGAGCACTCTCCTTGCGTTATTTGCGTGCGAAGGGGCTGTTGGGTCAAAATAATGGATTCTTACAATTGGCTGACAATCAACGAGATGCAAAAATGCAGTCCGAAGTACGCCAAAAAACAAGCCCTATTTTCCCTAAAAACCTAGGGTAGTTGAGTTCCAATCTTCCGTAGATTTTTTCAAATCTACGGAAGATTGAAAAAAATCTACGGAGAATATTTTCGGAAGCTCAATAATCCTGTTTTCATCACCTATAGTTCTAAAAGCAGTATCCTTTAGAAGCGTTGCAACTTGGTACGTAAACACACCAAATTACACCCTACGAGCACAATTAAACTTTGTAGCGCAACCTCAAGTTGAGCTGCTCCATCGTCGGCCAAAGAAGCACCCCGAAGAGATCGGTTTTGATTTCTAGCCCCAGGTTATGCTAGCATCCTAGCGCTACTTTGCTAGGAATAGGGGAGACAAACGACGATGACAATTCTGGATGGTGCATCTTCGCCTCTACGTTATCTAGGGCTATCGATGGAGATGTAATCATCGGGCATGCAAACATACGAGGAAAATCCTGGACAGAGAATTCAAGGGCATCAAACAAAAGCTTGTGGCACTACAAGCTATTCTAAAAACATCAAGAATCATTAGAAGAGCAATACTGCAGCCTCAAACTACCTACTTAGTGTGTAAAGAGCTCGGTTCAAATACCGAGAAATAGCGATTGTGACAATAAGGCGAAGCCACGAACTTTGCACTCAGAAAAACCAAACCAATAAATACAAGCAAAAATGAAGACAAAACTTACTTTGGCTCTCTGCGCCTTACCTTTAATAGCCCTGCTGGCTGCCTGCGATAAGAAGAAAGATGAACCCCCTACGCCAAACCCCGAAGAAACAGCCGTAACAAAGACTGTTACAGTGGACACTTCGAAATACGAAAGCTGGCAGTACTTCTCGTTTGCAAAAGGCGAAGTAGTAACGGTAAGCGACTACAAAAACGACCTCAGCTGGGATATGGCGCTGCACCGCTACGATGTGCGACTAAACTGCGGCGAGAGCGGTAAGGGAAAAGGTGGAGCGATCTACTCGGGCAAGACGGAGATGGACCAAGCGACTACGATTCCTACAGACGGATACGTAACAGACCTGCTCGGTCGCATCACGATCAAATATGCCATGGGGCCTGGTGGCCATGAAATGGAAACCGAAGAGCAGGGCTTCAACGAAGAGATAACGGGCAAGAAAAACGCCATGGGATTTGCCCAAGGTGGCTGGCTCGAGATGGCTCATGGAGCTATGGGGCCTCAGTATAAACTCTCCAAGAAGGTCTATTTCGCCAAGGGTGCCGATGGCAAGATCGCCAAGATCCAGTTTACAGACTACCAAAGCGCCGACCTCAAGAAAGGACACATCACCTTTACCTATACGTATCCCGTAAAGTAATCGAAAAGCGAGGGACGAATGAAAAATCTACACAGAAAGCAGACCCTCAGCGGTCTGCTTTCGCTATATATAGCCCTACTGGCTCTACCAGCATACGCTTCTACGCCACCTGCTGTCAGCCCTATCGACACGACCGTCTCGTCCAATCTGAGCCTCGACGATGTGGTAGTAACAGGTAGCCGCACCATCCGCCTACTCAAAGATGTGCCTACACCTATTCGCATAGTAAAGGCCAAAGAGATCGCGCAAATTGCACCCAGCAACTTCATCGATCTGCTACAATATATCATGCCGGGGATAGAATTTCGCAAGCATGGCCCCCGAGACGAAATCAATGCTCAGGGCTTCGACCTCAAGTCGATGCTCTTCCTGATCGATGGCGAGCTCATCTCGACGGGCACGAGTGCAGGCATCGACTTCGAACGTATCAATCCCGATGACATTGAGCGAATCGAAGTACTGCGTGGAGCCTCATCGGCACTCTACGGCTCGAATGCCATCGGGGGTGTCATCAATATCATCACCCGTACGGGACGTAAACCACTCGAGCTAAACGCCTCGGCCAGGATCGACTCTCGCCTCGGGCAGAAGTACGACTTGATGGCGACGGCTCGTTGGAACTCGATAGCAAGTAAAACGGGGCTCCAGTACCGCCGCGAAATTGGCTACAAGCTTAGCGATGCACTCGACAACGAACAGAATATTGCTGGTAATGATAGCTGGCAATTGAGTCAACGCTTTGACCTAAAGGCTTCGGAGGCTCTTAGCTTCAGAGTTTCGGGGCTAGCCAACCTGCGCTCGCAGCACTGGAACGACAAGATCGATTTCCTCTACCGCTCGTACGATATCCATAGCTCGGCCCAATGGCAGCTCAACGAGCGCTCGAGCTTGGATCTCAGCTATCACTACAGCAATTATGTACGAGATACCTGCTTGGTAAAAACCGAAAACCAAGAAAAGCGTCGCATATTCAGCGAAAAGCTCCATCACCTGCGTACGCAGTACAACTTAGACTTGAACGAAAAGCACCTGATCAACCTAGGTGCAGAATATACGTACGATGCGGTAGAAGCCGATCGACTAAGCTCGCCCGATAGCCCTGGCGGCAAGAGCAACCGCAGTGCAGTGCTCTATGGTCAATATGTATTCCACATCGACAGAGACTTCAGTCTGAGCTACGGCGGACGCTTCGACAATCATTCAGGCTTTGGCAACTTCTATACCTCACGCCTCAGTGCTATGCATCGCTTAGGGCGCTGCACACAGCGACTCTCCTACTCCGAAGGCTATCGTGCGCCATCGCTACAAGAGCAGTATTTCTTCTTCAATCACCAACCCTTCTACATCCTTGGCAATCCCGACCTAAAGCCCGAGAAAAGCCGCATGATATCGCTATCGAGCGAAAGCAGGTGGGACAAGCTGAGTGTAATGGGGAATATATTTTACAATCGTATACGTAGCCGTATCGAACTCGAAAAACAGGGCATAAACTACGCCTATATCAATGTACCTGGTAGTATGGGCATTTTTGGCATCGAGGCGCAGAGCAGCGTGCTACTACCTTATGGCTTTGAGCTGCGTGCGGCCTATACCTACACGCACGACCGCCGTACGATCGAAGACAAAGCTGGCACGAAGATGAGCACGTCCAATACGCGCCCACATGCTGCTACCGCCACACTGAGCTACCGCTACAAGTTTGCTGACCGCAAATGGGATCTTGCAGCCAACTTTTCGGCACGCTACCTATCGCAGCTGAAAGCAGCCTCGTACAATGCCGATCAGCTACTCGAAGCACGCAGCTACCCCAGCTACCTGATGTGTAGGCTAAGTAGCGAAATGCGATTCCAACAACGATACACACTGCTGCTCGGGATAGAAAATCTGTTTGACTATCGAGCCAAGAGCATCGCCTTCAACTCGCCCATCTCGCCCGGGCGAAGCTACTTCGGGATGATACGAATAGCAATATAAAAAAAACAGTAGATCTAAATAAAACAAAGAAATCCGATGAAGAAAAAATCACTCGTACTCTCACTCATCGCCGTAGTAGCCCTAGTGGCTGCTGCTATATGGCTGTTCCGTCCGCAGCCATCGAAGATAGGGCTCGTAAACTTCCCCCAATTTATGGCGGCAAGGATGAGCCTCTCGGCCGATGCTGCCAATGTGAAGATAATGATGGTCGATGACCTCGATAAAATGAAAGACTGCGATGCCATCTTAGCCTTCGGGATGGGAGCAAAGTGGAGCGACGAGGATCGGGAGCGGTTTGCCGAGCTCGACAAAAAACGAGTGCCCTATATGGTATTCTCGGCTACCAATCCGCAGAATATGCTCTGCTCTATCGATAGCATCCAAGCCGAAGAGCTATCGAAATACATCGGTTATGGTGGTGCGCTCAACTACCGCTCGGGCTTTAACTACCTGCGCCGAGAGATACTACAGAAGAAACTACGCGAGGGTACAGTAGAAGCCCCTATCGAGTATGCCAATGACTTGCTCTTTGGCAAGACAGATAGCGACATCTTCGAATCGGTAGAGGGTTACCTGAGCTATTACAAAAGTAAGGGCTACCGAGAAAGCGCTCCACGAGTTGCGCTGCTTATAGGCTTTGGCAATCCGTTCAACTCAAATCGCGATCATATCGACGAGATCGTCGCTTCGTTCGAAGCCAGTGGGCTCAATGTCTTTCCCATCTCGGCTGGAGCAAAACGCTTGGCATTCTTGCAGAAGGTCGATCCCGACCTAATCGTCTATATGCCTCACGGACGCATCGCAGCAGGAAGATCGAGCGAGGTAGAAGCTTGGCTCAAGGAAAAGAATATCCCCGTTATTACGGCGCTGACTATCAATGCGTTGAGAGAGAATTGGCAAGAGGATAAGCAAGGTATGGTGGGAGGATTTATGGCGCAGAGCGTCTCTACCCCCGAGCTCGATGGAGCGATGCTACCCTTTGCCTTGGTAGCCCTCGAAAAAGACGAGAAGACGGGGCTGCAACTCTTCAAGACCATACCTGGACGCTTAGACGTCTTCACCCGACTGATAAACAAGTATATCGCCCTGAAGCAGAAAGCCAATAAAGACAAACGAATTGCGATCTACTACTTCAAGGGACCTGGACAGAATAGCCTAGTGGCTCAAGGGCTGGAGACGCTCCCCTCGATCTACAATGTACTGAAGCAGATGCAAGCCGAGGGTTACAACGTATCGGGACTCCCAAGCAAGCTGCAAGCCTTCGAAGAGCTGGTGATGAAGCAAGGAGCCATCTTCAATAGCTATGCCGAGGGAAGCCTAGCTAAGTTTAGCGAATCGGGCTACCCAGCCTTCGTGGCAGCCGACTCGCTAAGGTCTTGGATGCAAGCCGTGCTTACTCCGGCACAGATCGCTGCCCTCAAAGAGCGTTATGGCGAGGCTCCGGGCGAATACTACACGATGCAGCAGGATGGAGAGGCTGGACTAGGCGTTACCCGCATCGAGTTTGGCAATATTGCCCTACTCCCCCAGCCTGTGCAAAGCACTGGTGCCAACGACTTCAAGGCCGTGTACGGCTCCAACCCCGTACCCCCCTATGCCTACATCGCTTCGTATCTGTGGAGCCAACGTGCCTTCCAAGCCGATGCCTTAGTACACTTTGGCACACACGGCAGTTTGGAGTTCATCCCTGGCAAGCAGATTGCGCTCTCGTCTGAAGACTGGACAGACAGGCTGGTCAACGACCTACCACATGTCTATTACTACACCATTGCCAATATTGGCGAGGCGATGATGGCAAAGCGTCGTAGCTACGCTGCCACGGTTTCGTACCTAGCTCCTCCCTTCATGGAGACCAAGCTACGGGGCGAGGTGGAAGAGTTTCTCAAACTCACAGACCAATACTTAGCTTCGGACAATGATGACGCTAGCCTAGGGCTCAAGATCAAGGAAATGGCCGTAAAACGAGGCCTCTCCGACTTCGTAGAAGAGCTAGCCAGTAGCAAAATAACAGGAGGCATGTACAAAACAGGCGAAGCCTTTGCCGAAGAGAAGCTGCGCTCGTCGATCAAACAGATCTGTACCGACCCAATAGCGTACTCGCTGGCAGCTATCGACCGACTGCGCGGGCGCTATAGCCAAAAGCAGCAAGATAGCGAACGATTCTTTACACTGCACTACCGCAGACCAGCCTCGCTCATAGTAGAGCGCTATCTGGGAGCGGCAAACATAGCGGTAGATGCCGCACTCGCCTCACTGGGCATCAGCCCCATGGAGATAGCCAAATCGAAAGCTTTCTCGCAAACGGGCAAGAAGAGTACGAGCACCATGCAGGAACGAATGATGGCTGGTGCCGGTGGACGCATGCCTACTGCCTCCGAGATGGCTCGGATGCGTGCCATGGCTGCAGCGATGAAAAGCGATGAAAAGCCAGCAGCGAAGGAAGAGGCCAAGGAGCCCTCGGCCGAGAAAGCCGAGAAGATGAAGCGTATGAAAGAGGCTATGGCCGCCATGGGTAAAAGCGAAGAGGAGATGGCAGAAAGCATGAAGCGTATGCAAGCAGCGATGGCGATGCAAGAGGGTGCAGCAGAAGGAGAAAGTGCTGGAGGCGGAAAGCCTGAAAAAGCAACTATGCCCATGGATATGATGAAGCAGGCTGCCGCACAGCAGGCGAAGCCCAAGCAAAATGCAGCTCCCCTTAGCCTCGACCCAGCAAAGCTGAGCCCCGAAGACAAGGCCATGGCGGCAGCCGTCAACGAATTGGCACGTGCTATCGCCCAGATAGCTCAATACTATAGAGATCTGAAGGAAAGTCCTTCGCTCGAGCTCAAAGCTTTTGTCAATGCCTTGGCTGCTGGCTTCACGCCCCCAAGCCCTGGTGGCGACTACATAGCCAATCCGCAAGCCCTACCGACAGGCAGAAACCTCTATTCGATCAATGCCGAAGCGACACCAACGGCCGATGCGTGGGAGAAAGGGCGCAAGATGGGCGACGATATGCTGGCCGACTATGCCGCCCGACACGATGGCAAGTTGCCACAGAAAGTGAGCTTTACACTCTGGAGCAGTAGCTTCATCGAAAGCGAAGGAGCGACCATTGCCGAGATACTCTACCTACTGGGCACAGAGCCCGTACGCGACCCTATGGGACGTGTCATGGATATCCGACTCATTCCGCTCGAAGAGCTGGGCAGGAAGCGCATCGATGTAGTGGTACAAACCTCGGGGCAGCTAAGAGACCTAGCAGCTTCGCGACTCTACCTCATACAGAAGGCAGTCGATCTGGCTGCAGCCCAGAAAGACGAAGCCGACAATGAAGTGGCTAAGGGTGCTGTCGATGCCGAGCGTGTACTGCTCGAGAAAGGGCTCTCGCCAGCCGACGCGCGTCTGATGGCTACACAGCGCGTATTTGGCGGAGTCAATGGCAACTACGGCACAGGGATACAAGAAATGGTGGAGAGCGGAGATCGCTGGGAAAACGAAAAGGAGATTGCCGATGTGTACCTCAACAATATGGGGGCTATCTACGGCTTGGAAGGCCGCTGGGGCGACTTCAAAGCGGGTATGTTCGAAGCGGCTCTACAGCATGTCGATGCCGTTGTACAACCTAGGCAGAGCAATACCTGGGGAGCACTGAGCCTCGACCACGTCTACGAATTTATGGGTGGGCTAAACCTATCGGTGAGACAGGTAACGGGCAAAGACCCCGAAGCCTACTTCAATGACCTGCGCAACAAGCATAAAACACGGGTGCAAGAGCTCAAGCAAGCCATCGGTGTAGAGGCACGCACCACGATACTCAACCCCGCCTTCCTCAAGGAGCAACTCAAAGAGGGGCAGGGAGCAGCCAACGGACTAGCCGAAACGATCCGCAATACTTACGGATGGAATGTGATGAAGCCCAAGGCCATCGACAAAGAGCTATGGGAAGATATCTATGCAACCTTCATCAACGACGTCAACAACTTAGGGGTGCAAGAGTTTTTCCGCCAGCAAAACCCCGCTGCCATGCAAGAGATCACAGCCGTCATGATGGAAACTGTACGCAAGGGGATGTGGAAGGCAAGTCCCGAACAGATGAAGCGCTTGGCCGAAGTGCATGCCCAGTCGCTGCAAGAGGCTGGCGCTGGATGCAGCGGCTTCGTATGCGACAATGCCAAGCTGAGGGACTTTATCGGAAAGAGCCTTGATGCACAAAGCAAAAAGGCGTACGATGAGCAAATCAGCAAAGCCCGTGAGCAATCGATCGATAGCAAAGAGGGACAACGCCTCAAGAAGGAGCAGCAAAGCAGCGAAAAGAACCCGATCGCCTCGCCCAAACTGCTACTGCCTATCGCAGTTGTGCTACTGCTAATCGTGCTAATCCTATTCTTCAGAGCCAAGCGACACAAGCAAAGAGGATGAGAGAATTGCTTTTGAGCCTAGCTCTCTTGGGGGCAATAAAGTATCTGATCGAGGAGGGGCTGCACAGCACCCTCCTCGTGCGCTGCTTGCATGCACTGGCTTATGTGCTCGCTATAGCTGTAGCACAGCTACTAACGCAAGAAGTAAGCCGTGGCGACATTGAAGCGGCTCTTTACACCCCCGAAGCCCTCAGCAACATATCACTCCTGGTGATGTTAGACCTGCTCTACGTGGTCTATAAATGCACGAATCGCCCACAGTCTATACGCAGTTGGCGCACCTGGATGCGGTAGCTACCCCCCTTGCTCTTCTTTCCCTGCCTGTTTTACATCCGACTCTCGCTATTCTACTACCTACCCGGCTACTCCTTTCTGGGCGTAAGCATCGCAATGGCGATGGTAGTGGGCACAGCGAGCATAGTGGCACCACAGCTTTGGCGCCTCCTAGGAATGGATAGAGCGAGCCTACGCGAGCCTTTGGTATTGCTTTCGCTATCTACCTTTCTCTTAGTAGTAGCAGCTGGGGTATTACATCCCGAATCGGCAGTGCAGGGTGTTGCTACTCGTACCGACTACTGGCAGACGCTATGGCTACTCTTGGGCCTGCTAGCTATGGCTCTGATTGGATACAGCCTACCTCGAGTATGGCAGCGCATACAGAGCCGCAGCTTGGCAAGTAGAGAGCGAAAGCAAGAGCAATAAGGCGATCCGATGAAGCGACTAATAATTCAAACAGAACTAATCAAATAGAATCGTAAATAGAGATGAACCTCCTCTCCAACCTCATGTTTTGGGTCTCGAACGGGCTGCTTGTACCCGTAATAGCTGGACTCATTTTCCTCTTTATCAAAGCATTGCTCATGCTCGGAAGCCTCTTCGGCTCGTGGCAGAGCTACCGTCGTAGGCAAGCGGCCTTTGCACAAATAATCGAAGGCGAAGGCTTAGACCAAGAAGCGCTGCTGCTTGAAGCTCAAAAACATCCGCAAGCACCCTTCGAACGTACTATCGCTAGCGTCTTGGAAGCCGACGATACGAAGCGTCGACTACTCATCGGGCAGTACGAACTGCAAAGTGAGCGTCGCTTAGGCTCGGCTAAGTTGCTCAGCAAATTTGGCCCCATACTTGGCTTGATGGGTACGCTCATACCGATGGGTCCCGCCTTGGTAGGACTCTCCTCGGGCGATATCGCTCAGATGGCCTACAATATGCAAGTAGCCTTTGCCACAACTGTAATTGGGATGTTTGCCTCGGCAGTAGGCTATATGTCGCTGCATGTGATGCGCAATTACAATCGGCACGACCTCATCTGGCTAGACTATATTGACGAGCGGCTATCATGAAGAAAGTACGACGCCAATTTGTAGAGGAAGATATCGATCCCTCTTCGCTCGTATCGAACCTCTTCGACGTAGCGATGGTCTTTGCCCTTGCCCTGATGGTGGCTTTGGTGACGAAGTTTAATATGACTGAGGTCTTCAGCAAAGAAGACTACAGCATCGTGAAGAATCCGGGCAAGGAAAACATGGAGATCTTGATCAAGAAAGGTGAAAAGATAGAGAAGTACAAAGCCTCGGACGAAGCTAGCTCGACAGAAGGCAGCAAGGGCAAACGCATCGGCTCGGCCTATCAGCTCGACAATGGCGAAATCATCTACTTACCCGAGTAGCACGGGCGCACCAGCAAGCCGCAGCCAGCAAGCGCCTCACTTGGTCTGCAACTGAGTGAGCACTGTACTCAAGCAAAGAACGTACCATAGAGCATCCCCGTAGCCGTGGCCATCAGCACCACCAAGGCAGCAAAAACTACCGTCTTCTTGGTACCCATCACAGAGCGAATTACGAGGAGATTGGGCAGCGAAACCGATGGACCAGCAAGCAGAAGTGCAAGTGCAGGCCCCTTGCCCATACCCGAGGCCAACAAACCCTGCACGATGGGCACTTCGGTAAGAGTGGCAAAATACATAAAGGCACCGGCAAAGCTCGCCATGAAATTGGAGAAGAGCGAATTGCCCCCCAAAGCCCAACTAACCCATTCATTGGGAATGATTCCAGCAATGGACGTGCTTTCGTGTGTAGAACCAAGCAAAAATCCAGCAATCACTACCCCTACAGCAAGCAAGGGCATGATCTGCTTGGCAAAAGCCCAAGAGGAGAGAGTCCATTCACGATTGTCTTCATCGCTTTTATCTAGCAGCGTTATCAGACTGAGTGCAGCGATAGCCACAAGCATAGGGATGATGGGGACAAATACAGGATTGACTGCAAAATGGTACGAGAGCAGTGCTGCAAGGAGCGTAGCAGCAGCAGACAGAAGTACCCACTGCCAGCGGATCTTGAGTATCCTCACCAGTGAGTAGCATAGCAGAAGAGCAAAGCCAGCAGTTATCGGCCATTTGAATGTATAGAGGTAATACCAAAGGCTCGTACTATCTGTGGCAGCAGGGCTACCCCAATTGGCAAAGACGAGTATCCCCACCAAAGCAAAGAAATGCAAAGCCGTATGTTGTACCGGCCTCTTCTCGGGCATTTCAGGGAAGTTCATCTGCTCTTCGCGCTTCGCTTTCTCCTCCTTTCGGAAGATGAAAGACATCGTCAATCCAATGATAATAGAGAATCCCACCGCTCCAAGGCTACGAGCGATCCCCATCTCGGCACCCAGTATGCGTGCTGTAAGGATAATCGATAGCACACTGATAGCTGGCCCTGAATAGAGAAATGCGATGGCGGGTCCTAAGCCTGCACCACGCTTGTAAATACTCGAAAACAGTGGCAAGACGGTGCAGGAGCAGATAGCCAGTATCGTACCCGACACCGCTGCTACGGAATAGGCCAGCCACTTCTTGGCATTGGCACCGAAGTACTTAATCACCGAAGCTTGACTTACAAATACGGCTATCACCCCAGCAATAAAGAAGGCAGGCAATAGACACATGACGACATGCTCGCGAGCATACCACTTGGCTAGATCGAGGCTAGCTGTGATTGCCGTCGTGAAGCTCTTGCTCTCGATAGGCAAGAAGAAAGCCAATAAGAAAACGGCAGCGATCCAAAAGAGGATTTTCAATTCTTTTTTCAGTTCCATCTACATACGATTTTATCTGCGATAGCTTGGGAAGTATTGCGGCAATTGGGCTTAGAGTCCAAGGATTTCTTTAATTTCCTTCTCGCTGGGCACACGACCTTTGATTTTCAGCACCCCATCTACCAGCACGGCAGGAGTAGCCATCACATTGTACTGCATGATCTGCATGATATCTTCGACCTTTTCGAGCTTAGCATCGATTCCGTTTTCGGCAATCACTCGCTCGAGTAGCTGCATCGTAGCATTGCATTTGGCACAGCCGGGGCCTAATACTTTTATTTCCATCATGTTCTATTTTTTTCAGAGGTTAATGTATAGGTAGTAGATGCCTACCAAGATAAAGAGTAGGGCTACGATACGCTTGAAGTAGCGCTCGAAGCTCTTGAGCCGATTGTAAAAAGAGCCTATACTCGCCATGCTATAGGCCATAAGCCAAGCAAAGAGCATAACGGGCAAGCCCGTAGCAAAAGCAAAGACGGGAGGCAAAAGCAAGCCCGAGGGTGATGCCAGAGTCATAGGGATAAGTACTCCGAAATAAAGCACCCCGCTAAAGGGGCAGAAAGCCAAGGCAAAGATGAGCCCCATGAAGAAAGCGCTCCAATAGCTCGAGCCTTGTTTCCCCTCGGCGATACGAGGCTGCAACTTGTCGAGCCAAGGGATCTGCACTTTTATTAGATCGAGCATGAGAATACCAGCTATTATAAGGGCAAGCCCCAACCAGAGTCCTCCAACGCCTTGGAGGATTTGAGATACCTTAAACTGGCTTGCACCGAAGTAAAAAAGCAAGCCGAGTGCCGAATAGCTAAACATTCGTCCTAGGGTATATAGCAGCCCCAGAGCTAGCACTTTGCCCTTCTCGGAGATATCCTTACTGAGATAAGCAGTAGCTGTGATATTCGTAGCCAAAGGACAAGGGCTCAGCGCCATCATCAGCCCCAGTGCAAAGGCAGCCAATAGCGGCAGATCACCTTTGCATGTATCTACTAAAGCCTGTAGCCACTCCATCGTGCTTAGTCTTGTAAACTATTTATGGTCTCTAGCAGTAGCGACTCGAGTTCCTCGGGTTGATTTACGGCTGTTGCAAAAGCTTTTTCGGTAAGATCGACCGCCTCCTCGGCACGAGCAACGATGAGGGCGTTCCAAGTTATTTGATACTTCTCGACCAAGCCCTGCTGTTCCTTGTCGCTGGTATTGATCTCCATAAAACGCACTTTGCTTGTATCGGTAAAGTTTTTTGAAACCGTCTCACGTGCCAGCTTCTCGACGGCCAAACAGGTCTTGCAGCGTTGCTTGCCGTGAAAGTAATAGACACGCACCAGGTCGGCCGCTTCGCTTTGCTGACTTGCTATGGCAGTAGAGTCCGAGCTTGATGCATCCTTTGAACTTGGAGCTGTGCAGCTAAAGAAAAATGCAGCTGCCAGCAGGGAGAGAATGAGATTTTTAATCATGATTTCTATAGATTGGATTAGGAATGATTCGATAGAAGCTTCTCTTGGGATGAGACTACAAATACTCCTTCACGAAGTCTTGACAATAGCTCTTTATTTGCTCCCTTACCCTACGAAACTCATTTGCAATCATGGCATCGCTACCAGAAGCAGTAGCTGGATCGGGAAAACTATGATGCAGCATCTTCACTTTTGCAGGCATGAGGGGGCAGCGTTCGCGAGCCTTATCGCAAACGCTAATGACGTAATCGAAGTCGCTCATATCCAGCTCATCAATCAGCTTGGAGCGATGAGCAGAGATATCGATTCCATCCTCTTGCATCGTCGCTATCGCCCACGGATTTACACCATGAGCCTCTACTCCGGCACTAAAGATGCGAGCCTTATCGCCAGCAAAGTGGCGCAGATAAGCCTCGGCAATCTGGCTACGGCAGCTATTGCCTGTACATAAGACTAAAACCGTTACTTGCATAGGCAATTACTCTTTAGGAAGAGCTTTGGCGAGCAAATCGTCGAATAACTCTTTGGCCAAAGCCCAGTTTGCTCTGTTGATACAGTACTTCACTTTGGGAGGAATGATCTCCCCTTGAATGAGCCCTGCCGACTTCAATTCTGTCAAGTGCTGAGAAACAGTTGCTTTGGCAATGGGCAGCACTTCGTGTATCTCGCCAAAGAAGCAGGTCTCTTGTAGTGTCAAGAATTCAAGTATGGCAATGCGAGCAGGATGTGCCAATGCTTTGGAGAAACGAGCCAACTGCTCTTGCTCTTCGCTATAATTCATTTTCATACGCCTAGACATTGTTCGCAATATTACGAACAATATTTTTTATACGCAAGTAGAAGAGTTTGCGTGATCAAAACAAATGTAGCGTAAACGACTTGATAGAAACGGGAAGCAGCCTCTCTGAGGGATGATGATTGGCGGGGGAATATGTATTTCTGGACTTTAACAAGGCGTCTGCTCCTAAATAGCGTATACGGCTTAGGAGTTGAGGCGTGCTTCGAGGGCTTGTAGCTCGTCGCGGAGTCGAGCAGCTTCCATAAAGTCGAGCTCTTTGGCTGCTGCCAGCATCGCTTTTTTGGTTTGTGCTATAAGCGCTTCCAACTTAGGTTTATCGAGGTAGGCCACCAAGGGATCTGCAGCAGCGAGCACCGCTTTTTCGACGTAAGCACCAGCTTCGGCTGTTTGCACTTCGGCATCGCGGCTCCAGATGGCAACGCTGTTCTTGACGATCTGCTGCGGCGATATACCATGCGCCTCATTGTAGGCGAGTTGTTTCTCTCTGCGACGGTTGGTCTCCTCCATCGTAAGGCGCATACTTTCAGTTACCTTATCGGCATAGAAGATCACCCTACCCCGCAGGTTACGAGCTGCACGCCCCACGGTCTGTGTGAGCGAGCGGTGGCTACGAAGGAAGCCTTCCTTATCGGCATCGAGTATAGCTACGAGAGCCACCTCGGGCAGGTCGAGCCCCTCGCGCAGTAGGTTCACACCTATCAATACATCGTAAACGCCTTTGCGTAGATCTTCCATGATCTTCACTCGCTCGAGCGTTACCACATCGCTATGAATATAGCTCGCAGCAATATCGTGGCGTAAGAAATAATCGCACAACTCCTCTGCCATACGTTTAGTAAGGGTGGTAACCAATACCCTATCGCCTTGCTCCTTGCACTTTGCAATCTCTTCCATGAGGTCATCGACCTGCAGCATAGAGGGTCGTAGCTCGATGACAGGATCGAGCAGACCAGTAGGACGGATGATCTGCTCTACTACGATTCCCTCACTACGCATCAGCTCGAAGTCGGCTGGTGTAGCACTCACGTAGATTGTTTGTGGCGTAAGCGCCTCGAACTCTTCGTATTGGAGAGGTCTATTATCGAGAGCCGCTGGCAGACGGAAGCCAAAGTTTACCAGATTCTCCTTGCGCATACGGTCACCTCCATACATGGCACGTATCTGAGGCACACAGACGTGGCTTTCGTCTATTACAACGAGGAAATCTTCGGGGAAATAATCGAGCAGGCAGTAAGGCCTTTCGCCAGCATCACGTCCATCGAAGTAGCGCGAATAGTTTTCGATACCCGAGCAGTAGCCCAGCGCTTTAATCATCTCTACATCGTAGGAGACACGCTCCGAGAGGCGCTTCGCTTCGAAGCCTTTGCCATCACGCTCGAGAAACTCGCGCTGATTGGCTAGGTCGATCTTTATATTATTGAGCGCACGAGAAACTTGCTCGGGAGTAGTAACGAATAGATTGGCAGGATGAATCTGCAGATTGCTAAGGGGGCCAATCTCGCGGCCAGTAATCGGATCGAAGCAGCTGAGTCGCTCCACCTCCGTATCCCAAAACTCTATGCGATAGGCCACACCATCGTAGCCCTCGATGGCAGGAAAGACATCGACCGTATCGCCATTGACACGAAACATTCCACTTGCAAAGTCCACCTTATTATTCACATAATAAGCCTCTACTAATTGGCGGATGAATTCATCGCGCTTTACGAAATCGCCTTGCCTTAGGGAAATCACTTTCTCGGCGAAGGCACGAGGATCTGCCATACCATAAAGGCATGAGACGGAGCTGACTACCAACACATCGTTGCGACCCGAGAGCAAGGAAGCCGTAGCACGAAGACGCAGCTTCTCAATTTCGTCATTGATAGCCATATCCTTTTCGATATAGGTATCGCTAGTGGGCAGATAAGCCTCGGGCTGGTAGTAATCGTAGTAGCTCACAAAGTACTCTACGGCATTGTGGGGAAAGAAAGCCTTAAACTCGGCATAGAGCTGGGCAGCAAGGGTCTTATTGTGACTAATCACCAAGGTCGGTTTATTGATCTCCTTCAGCACATTGGCTATGGTGAAGGTTTTGCCCGAGCCCGTTACACCGAGTAGCGTTTGGGCAGGCAGTTGCATCTGAAGTCCTTCTACCAATTGGCGTATTGCTTCGGGCTGATCGCCAGTGGGCTTAAAGCGGGATATTAGTTCGAAACTCATACAGATGCAAGAATAATAGACAGAAAGGAGAGTGGAGAATTAGATCAAGAATACTTGCCAAGTAGCTCGGAAGCCAATCGGCGACTCTCGCCATCGGTGGCAATCAGTTCGTCGAGCGTAGGCTCTTTGATATGCTCTGTTGCGGCTAGGGTGTCGGCTATCAATCCACTCATGTCAACAAAGGCAAGACGATGCTGCAAGAATGCTTCTACAGCTACCTCGTTGGCAGCATTGAGTGCGCAAGGCATATTGCCATCTTGGCGAATAGCCTCGAAGGCGTAGCCCAGATTGGGGAAGCGCTGCATATCTGGCTTTTCGAAGCTGAGTGGCGTAGCAAGGAAGTCGAGGCGTGGATACTCGTTTGCAACCCGATTGCCCAGACCTAAGGCGTAGCCAATCGGCAAGCGCATATCGGGGATTCCGAGCTGTGCCTTTACCGAGCCATCGGCATATTGTACCATGGAGTGCACGATGCTCTGAGGATGGATAAGTATATCGATCTCGTGCGCTTGCATATCGAATAGCCAACGTGCTTCGATCATTTCGAAGCCTTTATTCATGAGCGAAGCCGAATCGATACTTACCTTGGCACCCATGCTCCAATTGGGGTGAGCAAGCGCCTGCTGTGGCGTTACGGCCTTGAGCTCTTCGGCACTTTTGTGCAGGAATGGGCCACCCGAAGCTGTAAGAATCAGCTTTTCGGGACGCTGTGACTCGCCAATCATACACTGCAGAATGGCAGAATGTTCGGAATCGACGGGGATAATGGGCACTCTATGGCGTGCGGATGCCTGCATCACCAATTTTCCAGCTACGACCAAAGACTCTTTATTGGCGAGCGCTACAATCTTCTCGGCCTCTAAGGCACGGAGTGTGGGGCGCAAGCCACTATATCCTACCAATGCAGCCAATACCAGATCGACATCGGGCAAAGCAGCGGCATCTGCCACAGCTTCACTTCCTGCCCAGACCTTGATAGGCAAGTGCTGCAAGGCATCTCGCACCTTGCTGTACAGACTTTCGTTGGCAATTACCACCGTATCGGGCATAAACTCCAGCGCTTGCTCGATGAGCAAATCGGCATTGGAGCCAGCAGTAAGTGAGACGATATCGAACAGATCGCTATTGGCCCTTACAATATCGAGGGCCTGCGTACCGATAGAACCCGTAGAGCCAAGGATAGCTAATGATTTCTTCTCTGACATTTATAGTAGTCCGTCTGGGATATTGAGAGCAAGGCTCCGATTGGCTTTATCGAGATGTACAATTAACTCATCGGCGAATGGAATCAGAAGCTCTTCTCCCTCGAAGTTGCGTATTAGCAATAAGGTATTGAGCGTACTTTCGTCGATATCGATCACCGTGCCGAGCGGCTGGCCATGCTGGTCGCTAAGTGAATAGCCTCGCAAAAGGTCGAGCGACAGCTCGTCCTCTTCATCGGCCAGATAGTCGCGGTGCAGAAATAGTTGCACGCCAAGGTAGCGTTCAGCCTCCTCTTTTGTGTCTACCCCTTTGAATCCAAGCAAACTAGCGTCGGCTCCTTTGTCGCGATAGCTCAAAAGTCGAAAGGGGACCAAGAGTCCATCGATCTCAAAGAAAAGGAACAGAGGCTCCTCTCCCTCTTCCATGAGAGGCGAAAGGTCGACTGTGAGGCGTGCGTTGCATTCGCCACTAACGCCATGCGCTTTGCCTATGCTCCCGATAGGCAGGTAATCAATTTTGTTGATCATAAGGTAAAGTTCGTGCAGCAAAAGAGTAGAGTATCGACTTAGAGGCGAGAGATTCTAGCACCGAGGGCATTCAAGCGGCTATCGATATTTTGATAGCCACGATCGATCTGCTCCACATTGTGTATGATGCTAGTACCTTCGGCGCTCATCGCTGCAATAAGCAGGGCAATACCTGCACGGATGTCGGGCGAACTCATCACAGAAGCCTTGAGTGGTACACGCTTGTCGAGACCAATAATCGTAGCT
>CAZHWP010000001.1:29304-36169 GCA_964535945.1 uncultured Porphyromonas sp. | reverse complement strand
AGAGACGACTCTCAAACATCTTTTGGTGAATCAAGACACTGCCTTTGGCTTGTGTAGCTACCACCAAGAATACGCTCAGCAAGTCGGGCGTAAGGCCTGGCCAGGGAGCATCTGCCACAGTGAGGATCGATCCATCCATAAAGGTCTCGATCTGATAATGGTCTTGGGGTGGAACATAAAGATCGTCGCCACGCTGTTCGATCTCGATACCGAGACGTCTGAAAGACATAGGGATAATGCCCAAATCGGGAACGCTTACATTCTTGATCAGCAGATCGGAGGCCGTCATTGCGGCCATACCGATGAAGCTTCCTACCTCGATCATATCTGGTAGCAATCTATGCGTAGTACCTTGCAAGCTAGATACACCTTGAACCTTGAGGAGGTTGGACCCCACACCTTCGATTTTAGCACCCATTCGGATTAGCATCTTGGCAAGCTGCTGTAGATAGGGTTCGCAGGCAGCATTGTAGATCGTTGTTTCGCCCTCGGCAAGCACAGCAGCCATGAGGATATTGGCTGTACCCGTTACGGAAGCTTCGTCGAGTAGCATATAGCAACCTTTCAGTGCTTCGGCCTGCAGCTCGTAGGCTTGAGCCTCACTATCATATTCGTACTTAGCACCCAAGGACATGATACCTACCAAGTGTGTATCGAGTCGGCGACGACCGATCTTATCACCTCCAGGCTTGGGGAATATGGCAAAACCAAAGCGAGCAATCAATGGTCCGACGAAAAGCACCGAACCTCTCAGGGCACGGCTTTTTGCTAGGAACTGCTCGCTACGCACAAAGTCTAAATCGATGTCGTCTGCTTGGAAGATGTAAACACCCTCCTCTTCTTTGCGAACTTTCACGCCCATATTCCTAAGCAGCTCAATCATATTATTTACATCGAGGATATTGGGGATATTTTCTATCCTCACTTCCTCGGCCGTAAGCAATGTAGCTGCAAGTATTTGCAATGCTTCGTTTTTTGCGCCTTGAGGCTCTAAGCTACCTTTGAGGCTGTAGCCACCTTCGATTACATACGATGCCATAATCCAAACTCTTTAAGGATGTTATTTCTTCTTGAAGTTTCTGGTTCTACGCTGGTTGTTTCTATTATCCGTATTCGTACCCGAGCTAAGAGCGTAGTCTTTCTCACAAAGCTCTATCTTGCCATCCGACAAGTCGAAGAGGTCTTTGAATATCTTGTAGTCTGCTACCGAATCTTTATTCCACTGCTGGTAAGAGCGCTTCATATGATTGGCAAGTAGCATGATCAGCGCTTCCCTTTCCTCCCCATCTTCCATCTCGGAAGCGAGCTGGATCAGTTCCTGTTGCAGATGGCCGTAGTGTCTGTATACGATATCGTTTGTAGAGTACTCAATCCGCTCGGGCTTGCGCTCTAACTGCTCTTTTTGAATCAAGCCTTCTGGATAGTCCACATCGAGCTTGAAGTCCGACATCATCGCCAAGTGATCCCAGAGCAGATGCCTACCCTCGGGGTTGTTGTTATGCTCTGGAAACATACTGCCCATAATGGCAATAATGGTTTTTGCGCAGCGGTTTCTTTCTTCACGGTCTTCGATCGACATACAGTGATTCACCATATTCTGAACGTTACGACCGTATTCGGGGATGGCTAAGGGAGCCAGTTTACTATTGTATTTCATCTTTCGTTATTTTCTTTCATTTTGTCGAGTCTTGCATCCATGGCAAGGGACTCAACTTCGTAGCCTGGCTTATGCAGCAAGGCAAACATATTATTTTTGTAGGCTTCTACCCCAGGCTGATCGAAGGGATTCACACCCAGCATATAAGCACTGATAGCCACTGCTTTTTCGAAGAAGTAGATCAGCTGCCCCAAGTAGTAAGGCCTTAGACGAGGGATGCAGATGCGCATATTTGGCACAGCCCCATCGAGATGCGCCAAGGATGTTCCAAGCTCTGCCATTTTATTGACGGCATCGACCGACTTTCCAGCCAAGAAGTTCAAGCCATCTAGATTGTCGGCATCGAAGGGAATAAGCAATTGACGCTCGCTCTCTTCTACCGAGAGCAGCGTCTCGAAGATGCTTCGTTCGGCATCTTGTATCCACTGCCCCATCGAGTGTAGGTCTGTAGTAAAATTGACCGAAGCGGGGAAGATTCCTTTATGCTCCTTGCCCTCACTCTCACCGTATAGCTGCTTCCACCATTCGCAGAAGTACTGTAGCTTGGGGTGATAGTTGGCCAAGATCTCGATCTTCTTTTCGTTGGCATAAAGCTCGTTGCGGATAGCAGCATAGAGCAAAGCCATATTTTCCTCCATCGGCAAGTCGAGTCTGGTTTGGTGAGCCATCGAAATAGCACCTTCTACCAAGGAACGGATATCAATACCTGCCACAGCGATCGGCAATAATCCGACAGGGCTTAATACCGAGAAGCGACCGCCCACATTGTCGGGGATCACAAAGCTCTGATAGCCCTCTGCATCGGCCAGCGTGCGCAAGGCCCCACGGCTACTATCCGTGATTGCTACGATACGCTTGCGAGCTTCATCGGCACCCCGTTGAGTTTCGAGCAATTTCCTCAGCACCCTAAAGGCTATGGCTGGTTCGGTAGTGGTACCACTCTTCGAGATATTGATGATTCCGAAGCGTTTGTCGGAAAGGAATTCTTGCAGTTCAAAGAGTTCATCCTCCGAGATATGATGCCCCGCATACAAGATCTGACACTCAGCGCCCGAAGCTTCATAACGTTTGTACGGATTGCTCAGTGCCTCGATAACGGCTTTTGCTCCGAGATAGCTACCGCCTATGCCTATGCTCACAACATAGTCGCAAGTGGCACGTAGTTTTGCAGCAGTTTCTTCTATACGAACGAAGTCTTCTTCGCCAATCTTGTTTGGCAAATCGAGCCAGCCCAAGAAATCGCTGCCAGCACCAGTGCCAGCATAGAGTGCTTGGTGGTATTGCTCGGCCTTACTGCGCCATCTAAAGATTTGTGCTTCGCTAAGTTCGCTCAATAGGTGGCTATAATCAAGCCTGATGCTTTTGTTTTTCATTTTCTTCAAAATTTCTTCATTTCCTAGCTAGCGAAGCACCCCCTTTTATCTTACTTAAAGTGCGTACTCAGCGCTAGGATCGCCTCTGCCGCATTGCGTTTTTCGTAGAGGATCTCGTACACGGTATCCATAATGGGCATATTCACCCGGTAGCGCTTGTTTACTTCTCGCACGCACTTGGCACCGTAGTATCCCTCGGCTATCATTTGCATCTCCATCTGAGCCGACTTCACGCTATAGCCCTTGCCTATCATATTGCCGAAGGTGCGGTTGCGACTAAAGTTGGAGTATGCCGTTACGAGCAGGTCGCCCAGATACACCGAGTCGGTGATCGTGCGCTTTAGCAAGTGCACCGTATCTACGAAGCTATTCATCTCGGCAATGGCGTTCGACATCAGTACCGATTGGAAGTTGTCGCCATATTGCAAGCCATTGCAGATGCCAGCAGCTATCGAATATACATTTTTCAGTACAGAAGCGTACTCTACTCCTACCACATCTTGGCTAGTGGCACAGCTAACATAGTCATTTCGTAGTACTTCGGCAAAAGCCTTTGCCCTACTCTTGTCATAGCAAGCCACCGTAAGGTAGGAGCGTCTCTCCTTGGCTACCTCCTCGGCATGGCAAGGACCGCCCACCACACCGATCAATTCCTGTGGTATCTCGCAAATCTGATGCAGATACTGCGAGACGAGCAAATTTTCGTCGGGCACAATACCTTTAATGGCATTGATGATAAGCTTCCCTTTGAAACTAGAACTACGTACACGCTTTAGGTACGACTTGATATAGGGCGATGGCGTAACGAGTACCACCGTATTACACGCCCTAAAGAAGCTATTTATATCCGAATCGCCAAAGAAATCGATCCGATCGGGTTCGAAAAGAGCCGAGCTTAGGTAGCTCGGATTGTGCCCTGTACGCTGTATTTCCTTGATCTGCTCTGGCCTTCGCATGAGCCAGTTTATGCTTGGCTGCGAGGCCAGTACTATCTTGGCTAAGGCGGTAGCCCAGCTACCACCTCCCAATATTCCCACTTTGCCTACTAAGCCCATCTCATTGTGCTTTTATCATTGTATAAGGCCCTATTGCCATCCTTTTGGGCAATGAGCTTTCTTAGAACAGATTGCTACCGAGCACTCCCTAGGAAAACGTCCAGAAAGCGACTGAGACCATCAGACGTCGATGGCAGCGCTCAGAGCAGTCATCAAACTAGTTTCAACCTTGCCACTGGGCGATTTCCTCCAGCGAGGGAGCTTTCATACCCAGCTTATATTTTTTGCTGATATCCATCAGCTGCTGCATCACCTTGCCTGGCTTCTCCTGCTTCATTGCATCGACGGTTAAGAAACCAGCTTTCCACAATACTGGCACCCACTCTTCGGGCACACCTACTGCGGCAAATGCAGCTACATTATCGCGATGCTCCTTTTTCTCGGGACGCATCTGCGGGAAGAGCAGCACCTCTTGGATGCTCTCCTGTCCGGTAAGCAGCATCACCAGACGATCCATACCGATACCGATACCGCTGGTAGGAGGCATACCATACTCGAGGGCACGCAAGAAGTCATGGTCGATAAACATCGCTTCGTCGTCGCCCTTCTCCAAGAGGCTCAACTGATACTCAAAGCGCTGGCGCTGATCGATAGGGTCATTAAGCTCGGAGTAGGCATTGGCAAGCTCCTTACCATTGGCCATCAACTCAAAGCGCTCTGTAAGAGCCGGATTGCTACGATGCTCCTTAGTTAGTGGCGACATCTCCTTGGGATAGTCAATGATAAAGGTAGGTTGGATGTAGTTCTTCTCGCATTTTTCGCCGAAGAGTTCGTCTATCAACTTCCCCTTGCCCATACTTTCGTCGTTGGGCACGCCTAGCTTGTCGCATACCTGGCGCAGCTCGGCTTCGTTCATTTCTGAGATATCGATTCCTGTATGCTCCTTGATTGCGTCTATCATGGAGATACGCTTGTAGGGCGCCTTGAAGTCGATCTCACGATCGCCCACCTTCACTACGGTTGTTCCTAATACGTCGAGACAGATACGCTCGAGCAGTTGCTCGGTAAAGGCCATCATCCACTTATAGTCCTTGTAGGCTACATAGAGCTCCATACAGGTAAACTCGGGATTGTGCGTGCGGTCCATCCCCTCATTGCGGAAGTTGCGGCTAAACTCATAGACTCCATCGAAGCCACCCACGATCAGACGCTTTAGGTAGAGCTCATTGGCAATACGCAGGTAGAGCGGAATGTCGAGCGCATTGTGATGCGTGATAAATGGTCTGGCTGCAGCCCCTCCAGGAATCGACTGCAAGATAGGAGTATCAACTTCTATAAAGCCTTCGGCATTGAAGAAAGAGCGCATCGAATTGAAAACCCCCGTACGCTTCAGGAAGATATCCTTCACGTTGTTGTTTACGATTAGGTCCACATAGCGCTGTCTATAACGCAGCTCTGGGTCGGTAAATCCATCGTACTGCACACCGTCTTTCTCTTTCACCACGGGCAGTGGGCGCAGAGCCTTCGATAGGAAAGTAAAGCTCTCGGCATGCACCGAAATCTCGCCCATCTGCGTACGAAACACATAGCCTGTAATGCCCACGATATCGCCAATATCCGAGCATTTCTTTACGGCTACATTGTAAAACTCTTTATCTTCGCCCGGACAGAGATCGTCGCGGGTAATATATACTTGTATGCGTCCCTCACGGTCTTGCAGCTCCATAAAGAGCGCCTTACCCATGATACGACGGCTCATGATACGTCCAGCAATACGCACCTGTCGGCGCTCCGTTGCTGCATCGTCAAAGCTGTCTTTTATTTCGTTCGAAAAAGCATCGACGGGGTATTCATCGGCTGGATAGGGATTGATCCCCATCTCTTGGAGTTGTTCCAGACTCTGCCTACGGATGATCTCCTGTTCGCTAAGCTCTAATAGGTTTATTTGATTCATAGTGAAAATTTAATTGGCTAGGCCTGTATTCTTAAACTTGACTGCATGCTTGCCAGAGCAGGAGTCAATAACGCAAAGATCACACGTTGCTTCTAAGAGACGCAGACTAACTCTAATTTAGACTACAAAGATAGGCTTTTCTTCGTTTAAATCCTTTCTAAAACCAAATCAATAAGCCCTTCGATACTGCCTCGGTATTCGGTATTCATCTTTTCTGCCTTCCTACCCGCTATGATTGTACACACCGTCATCGCACGGTGCCCCATCAAGGCTGCCAGACCAGCGAGCGACGAACTCTCCATCTCGAAGTTGGTAATACTACGGCCTTTATAGCTAAAAGCACCGATCTTTCGGTTCAGATCGGGATCGAAAAGTGGCAGTCGCAGACTACGTCCCTGAGGGCCATAGAAGCCATTGGCTGCAATGGTCGTACCCCTCACGATATCACTAGCGCATATCTGCTCTATCAGAGCCTCGTCGGCTGGCACCACATAAGGTTTAAGGCCATCGATCTTCCATTCGAGCTGTTCGATGAGAGCCTGCTCGAAGTCTAGATCTCTGATCTTATCTGTATGGGCATAGAAGTACATCACCCCATCGAAGCCGATACTCTCTTGGGCTGCCACATAAGTGCCAATGGGTGTATGATCTTGCAGACCGCCCGAGGTGCCTACTCGCACCATCGTAAGCTGCCTAAACTCCTCCTTTGCCTGGCGCGTCTCGAAATCGATATTGGCTAGCGCATCGAGCTCATTGAGCACGATATCGATATTGTCTGTACCGATACCATGGCTCTGTATCGTAAGGCGCTTGCCACGGTAGCTACCAGTTACGCTTTTAAACTCCCTATTACTCACCTCTAGCTCTACACTATCGAGCCTCGTAG
>CAZHWP010000001.1:0-29294 GCA_964535945.1 uncultured Porphyromonas sp. | reverse complement strand
ACGAGATCTACACGGGCTGGGTCGCCCACCAAGATAAGCTTATCTGCCAGCTGCTCTGGCTTTAGATGCAGGTGAAATATGGAGCCATCGGTATTGATGATTAGCTCCGAGCTGGGTATGATGCGTTTTGTATCCATTGTTCTTTTTTTAGTTTTACTAAAAGTTTATTCTATTATTTCAAGTCGAGAGCGGGTATCAATTGCGTCCCAGCTCCACGGCACGTATCTCTTTTTCGGCACGCTGTAGCTCCTGCTCTTGCTTGGGCAGCAACTCTTCAAGGCGCAGGATCTCCTGCCCGATTCGCTTTCGTTCGCCCCCTCTAGCCTGTGCGTAGCTTTGGCGCAACTGCTCTAGCCTTAGCAGCCTATCGCTATGGCTCTTACGCTTATTCTGCAGCTCGGCAAAGAGACTCGCAGCCTTGCTATTTTTGAAGTCCGAGAGTCGCTTGTACACTCGCTCGCCTTGCAGCACAAAGTGAATCGTCTCGACCTGAACCTGCTTCTGAGCTTTTCGCTCCTTGGCACGCAGCTTCGCTAAGAGGCGACTGTACTCCTCTGCCGATGCCGCATCATGAGTACGAGCAATCTGGCGCAGCGAAGCCTGAGCGCGCTTCTGCTCCATATCTTCGCTAAGCATCGGCACGTATGCTTCGTTTAGCACGAAGGTATAGAGCACAAGCGAATCGGCAGGCATATAGCGATCGGATACGAAGAAACCCAGACCTAGCTCTTCATCGTAGGCGATCAGATAATCATTGAAGGGGGAATTGAACGGCATCCCCAGCTGAGTAGGAGCCAGATAGCGACGCTCTACGGGGTCTAAGCGAGACAGGTAGAGGTCGTATCCCCCCAAGCCGCTAGGCCTATCGCTAGCAAAGAAGAGGGTCATACCATCGGCTCGCATCGTCGGGTAGTTCTCGTTGGAGTACGAATTGAGTGCGGTCAATGCACGCTCCTCCGCCCAGCTAGCACCCAGCAGATAAGCCTCGTAGAGGTCTAGCATAGAGAGCTCATCTTCTTGGCGAGCAAATATGCTATAATCTTTCGTACCATTGATATAGGCCAAAGCTAGCACCGAATCGCTTACTGACTCTAAGCCCAAGCTCTGGCTCTGCTGCAGGCGTCCAGCACCCGAATCGAATTGGACTCGATCGAGCAGATCGGCACGGTCGAAAACTACACTGTCGATCACCTCCACCCGCTCACACTTGTCGAGCATACGAGAGCCCAGCGCTGTCCGATCGAGCAAGCGAAGGCTTTCCTCGCTCTGCTCCTTGAGTCGGAAGCGTTTGACAGACTTTTGCAAGAGGCTTTCTGCTTCATCGAAGCGATACAGCGCAATCAGCGCCTTTGCCTGCAAGAGCACAGCCTCCGCTTGGCTAGCTTGCGCCTTCTGTAGCGGGGCGAGCGATCTTTCGTATTGCCCCAGTTGTAGCAGACTCTCTCCATAGATCCTATTGAGTTCGGCATGGCGCAAATTGCGTGCGTTGGCTTCGAATAGCTGCTCCACCTCGTGGATAGCTTGCTGCCATTGCCCCGCCTCGTAATAGAGTTTGGCCCGATCGATACTCTGAGCCGAGAGCGTACAAATACCAAAGCCAAAAGCAACAATCGCCCAGGCAGTCCTTCCGATGAATAATACTTTGTTCTTAATAGTCATATAAATAGCTTCGCAAAAGCGGTTTCGATCCCTAAAGATAAGCATTTCCCCTTATTTCATTCACAAAAAAGCCACAGAAGCCCATCCGACGAAGTGGTCGAACGAGGCTCTGTGGCTCCTATTTTTAAGCAAGCAAAGACTACTTCACCTGCACTTTTACAGATCGAGATCCTTCGGAGTTGTAGGCCTGTAGCAGGTAAACTCCAGGGCTGGCGTCGAGAGTAGCTTCGCCATCCACACGCTGCGAGGCGAAATGCCTACCATACAGATCGTAAAGCACAACTTGCACCGGACTGCTCGTCTCTATACACACAGCCCCCTCGATGCCATATACATGAAGACCCGCCAATGGCTCGTCGATAGCATTGGGAGTAGGCCCCGGGAGAAACAGCCTCTCAACAATATCACCACTACCTCCAACACTAACTTTGAAGTGGTAGTTAACACCACTTTCAAAATGGAACGTACCTCTCGCCAATTCCCCTCCTGCAATCCAGATATTAAATCCTGGTTCAGGATTTGTTACGCAATAGTCATAAACACCAGGTGGCAACCATATTGTCGACATACCATCCACCACCATTTGTTGAGGCTCGAGTTCGCAAGAAAGAATTGTTCCGTAAGGGATTCTGTGCGTAAACTTACCCAACAAATCTGCAGGGACATTACAGCCTGAGACTAAGGGACCAGTCTCAGGTATCGAGACCCCATACTGCGTAGCCGTCGAGTCCAAAAACATCTGATACCCCGTACCATCGCCCCAAACGTCATGAGCCTCAAGGGTAACTACTGCAAAACCCTCTTTTTCAGCGTCTGGAATTACAGTTTCTAACGGTCCCATTGGAATCGGCCTAAACAGCTCCGATCTGCCCACACGCTGCTGAGCTACGGCAGTCATAGCAAAAGACAAGAGCAAAAAGAATAAGAATTTCTTCATACAAAATAGATTTAAACGATTATTTGCTTCCCAAAGCAGGAAACCTCCCCAAATGTAAAAAAAAAACGAATTGTAAACCTTTTGACCGAATAAGTATTACGAAAACAAATACAAATAGCAAAAATCGCTAAAGAGCTGACGGCCAATAAGCCTCAAGGCAAGTAGGGTTGGCACCTAGCTTATAAGAAAGGCTTTATTCGGAGTGCAGGCTAGAGAGATAAGAGAACCTCGCTACTCTGAGCTCGAAATAGCTATACTCCTCCTGCAAGGCTTCGAAGACCTCTTTAAGAGCTGGCACAGAGCCTAAGCTTTCGAAATAAGCCAAGATCGTTTGCAAACATTGCTCCGACGCCAATTCTGCAGCTTCGACTTCGCCATCCATCAAAGCAGCAAGGAGATGCTCCTCGATGGTGGATTCACGAAACTGCCGCTGCTCGGCTATCTCTGCTTTGCTAAGCCCTTCACGAAATAAGCGCAAAGACTCACGCTTACTATCGCCTGGAGCAACCTTTGGGGCCTTCGGGGCTTTGGGAGGCTTAGTCGGCTTAGCAGGCTTGGCTTGACTAGCCTCTGTAGTAGCTGGCTGGCTGGTAAGCTGCAGATCTGCATCGGCTTCGTCGAAGGGCATATCGGAAGCATCGGCCTCGAAGATCTGAAGTATCTCTTTGGTTTCGGACTGCTGCCCCAGCATAGCCGCTATCTGCTCGGCACGGTAGATATTTTGCAACTTGTTTTGCACGGCGTTTTTCAAATCACCAAAGTGCTGTCGCTTCTTTCGGCTACGGGTCTTGGCACGTAGCTCTACTTCGAACTGATCCATCGGGCATAGCACACGCTCGTCGAGCAGAGCTACAAACCACTGCTTGGCGGCCTTCACCCGCTCGTGTACGGCAGGATAGGCTTGCGGCCCTTGCTGTAGATAGGCATGAAGCTGCTTTACAAAGCGTTCGCCCGTTCGCAAACCCTCATTCAGCGCCTCCAAGGCATCGTCGAGCCCAGTCCGTGACTCGGCATCGGAGTCGAAGAGATCGCTTTTATTGGCTTCGAGGTATTCGTGAAGGCTCAAGAAGAGTGGGTGCAGATCGAAGCTCTGAGCGATGCGCTGCTGCAGATACTGCCGCTGCTCATATTCCAATATCGCACTTAGCCCTTGCTCGTTTTGCATCGTCTTGGCAAAGTCGAGCAAAAGACCATCGACCTGCACACTACTGGGGCGAATGGGGGTACGTAGCACCAAGCCCTCGAAATGACGCAAACGGCTCAGCGCTACATAGACCTGCCCCGAGGCAAAGGAATTGCCCGCATCTACGATCGCCTTTTCGAAAGTTAGCCCTTGGCTCTTGTGAATGGTAATAGCCCAGGCCAAGCGGAGAGGGAACTGACTAAAGCTGCCGAGTATCTCCTCCTTCACTTTGTCGCTATTACTGTCGTACATATACTTGATATTGAGCCAGGTAACAGGGCTCAGCTCGAGCAGCTCCTCTTCGTCTTTGAAGCGTATATACATCAGCTCGTCCGATTCGATCGCTTCGATGCGCCCTATCTTGCCATTGTAGTAGCGCCGCTCGCCGCTCTGGTCGTTGCGCAGAAACATCACCTGGGCTCCCACCTTGAGGCTAAGCTCAGGCTCGGCCGGATACATAGACTCGGGGAAGGTGCCTTCGAAATGAGCTCGCAGATAATGGGCTTTGCGATCGAGCTTAGCCAACTCGCTGGCATTGATGCCATCCGCAATACGATTGTGCGAGCTTAGGGTGATATACTCCTCCTCTCCTTGGGGTACGAACTGAGGCAGGTAGCGACTATTGAGCATCGTGAGGTCGGCAGGAAGTAGGCGATTGTTTCGCACCTTATTGAGCAAGTCGATAAAGTCGCTATCGCTCTGACGATAGACCTTGTCGAGCTCGATGTAGAGAGGCTGCGACTCTTGCATAACGAAAGAATCGAAGACGAAATGGCTCTTATAGAATTGCTTCAAGAGACCCGCCTCATCGTCTTTGAGCACGGGTGGGAGCTGTAACATATCGCCTATAAATAGCATCTGCACCCCACCGAAAGGCTGCCTACTACGACGGATATGACGCAAGACATAGTCGATCGTATCGAGCAAATCGGCTCGCACCATCGAGATCTCGTCGATAATGATCAACTCGAGCTGACGAATCAGGTCGAGGCGCTCACGACTGTATTTGAAATGCGCTCTAAGCTCTCCGCGAGTGAATACAGGAGATGCAACAGCAGTGCCTGAGCTATGAGAAAACTCGGTAGGCAAAAAACAGCCCCAAGGGAGGCGAAAAAACGAGTGGATGGTACAGCCACCAGCGTTGATAGCAGCTACTCCTGTGGGAGCAAGCACTACGAGTTTTTTGTGGCAGCTCTGTACTATATCCCTCAGAAAAGTGGTCTTGCCCGTACCAGCCCTACCGGTAAGGAAGATATGACGATTGCTATAATGGACAAATTGTGCGGCGAGGTCGAACATTGGTTTACATGCAAAAATTGAATCATACAAAGGTACGATAATACAATATCAATCTCAAAGCCTGAGCCACTAATGCCGAGAAATAGCTACCTTTAGGCACTGAATCAAAAATCGAAATGACCTCACAATGAAAACACGGATATTACTACCCTTAGCTATGCTTTTATTTTTGCTACCTATCTACCTAAAAGCAAACCCCATAATCGAACTAGACAGCCTAGAACGTAGCACCCTGTGGAAGCCTGGCGACGATAGTGCAGCAAGCTACCGCATCCCAGCCATCTGCATCCTCGACGATGGCACCCTGATAGCTGTAGCAGATCGAAGAAACGAACACATCTACGACCTTCCAGCAAATATCGACCTCGTACTAAAACGTAGTACAGATGGTGGCCACACGTGGTCGGAAACCGTGTTAATAGCCGACGGCAACAAGGAGCATGGCTACGGCGATGCTCTGCTAGTGAGTGAGGGACAAACAGTGCATCTGCTCTATGTGGGAGCAAATGGCTTCTGGCAATCGACACCCAAGCAACGCATACGCACCTACTACCGCCGTAGCGACGATGGTGGCATTAGCTGGACCGAGCAAAGAGACCTTACTGCAGAGCTCTATCCCGAAGAGTGGCCAGGAGCCTTCATCGGATCGGGCAGAGGGATCGTAACATCGAAAGGGAGAATAGCCATGGTGCTCTGTGTGAGAAAGACACCCGTATGGGGCGATGCGGTAGATAACCACATGCTCTACTCCGACGATAAGGGCGAGACCTGGCACGTAGGGAGCAAGGCGAGACACAATGGCGACGAAGCAAAGATAGTGGAGCTAAAAGATGGCAGACTACTCATTAGTAGCCGAAACCGTGAAGAGTATTCGGCCAGAAGCTATATGATATCCGACAATGATGGAGCGAGCTGGAGCCCAGTGGAGACTTGGAACGAACTGAAGGGTAATGCCTGCAATGCCGCCATACTTCGCTACACACATGCCGATGGCAAAATTTCGTATTTCCACTCATTGCCTGCCGACCCAAAGCGACAGATGCTAACACTCTACCGCAGCGACGACGAAGCGAAGAGCTGGCAAGCTGTAGCGATCATACACAAAGGGCCTGCTGCCTATAGCGAGCTGGTACAAATGCCAGACGGAGCAGTAGGAATACTCTACGAGGGAGATGAAACACCAAACCCCTATACGATCTACTTCACAAAGTATTACCCCGAGGAGCTCGAAAAGAGCGGAAAGCCTTAACTTTGCACCCTATGCAAAAGCTAAGTAAACTATACTACACCATCAGCGAGGTAGCGGAGATGTTTGGGATCGAAGCCTCAACCCTACGCTATTGGGAGCGCGAGTTCAAACAACTTTCGCCCATGCGCAAGGCACAAAGCAATAGCCGCCGCTATACCGCCAAAGACATTGAGGTAGTACAGCTAATACATATGCTGGTGAGAGAGCAAAACCTAACGATAGAAGGAGCAAAGAAAGCGCTACAGATGAACTATAGCGGTGAAATGCGACAAAGCCAATTGCTGAGCCGACTGAAGACGGTGCGCCAAGAGCTACTCGAGCTACGCAATGCCATCGATAGCTGGGAGCGACGTAGCCAAGCCGAGTACCTCGACCAAATAGGACAAACAGCTAGCGAGGAGCAATAAAGGGCAAAGGGGCTAGCCAAGCTGCAAGACGCTCCCTCTCGCTAGCCGCCAACAAAAAAACAGAAGAAATAATCTCGATCGCTTGCAAGTTTCAAAAATATACTTACCTTTGCAGGCGAAACTTTCGAAGTCGGCCAAGCTCTTGCTTAGCGATACAGAAAGTACAACGATGCGGCTGTGGTGTAATTGGTAGCCACGCTAGACTTAGGATCTAGTGCTTCACGGCGTGCGAGTTCGAGTCTCGCCAGCCGCACAATAGTTGATCAATCGACGATGAAAGGCTTGTTCGGAATCAAACCCCGAGCAAGCCTTTTTCTTTTTCGCTGACTACGACTATAGGTCAGCAAATATGCTGCAGCTCATAACTGACTGTCTAGTAGGGATGCCCATGCATGCGTGTCCCACATCAGACGCAGGGATCTGAATGATTTAGTATGGTTTAGGCTTGGCTTAGCGCGGCAGTGCCAGCACGGCGGCAACTCTTTCCTCTAAGGGGGCGTGCCCGTCTATCCAATGGATCGGCGTGCCACGTCGTGCCATACCCCTAAACCAGGTCATCTGGCGCTTGGCAAACTGATGGATAGCAATCTCGAGCTGCTCAAACATCTCCTTATAGCTTAGCTCTCCGATCAGATGCAGGGTAAGGAACTTGTACTCGAGCCCATAATAGATGAGGTCGTCTGGACTAATACCACTATCGAGCAGTCGCTGCACTTCGCCCAGCATATCCTCCTCTTCGAGGCGGTGCTGCAAGCGCTGGCTAATACGCTTGCGACGAAGCTCACGATCGACCATTACGCCGCAGACTGTAGCTGGAATAGGAGGATAGTCGCTAGCCAAAGCGGGATTTTGCTTGCAGTATTCGGCTATCTCGATGGCTCGGATAGCTCGCTGGCAGGAATCTATATCGGTGCGGTTGTGCAAGGGGCCATATTGGCTCAGCTTTTGCTCTAGCTCGTCGAGCGTATAGCTCTGCAAGCTTTGTCGAAGCTCGGGATTGGCTGGCACATCGGGCAAGCGATAGCCCTTGAGGATGGCCTCGATATACATACCCGTACCACCACAAAGCACGGGACAATCGATGCCACGAGCCTTGAGCTCGGCATAGCACTGATGGAAGTCGCGCTGGTATTCGAAAAGATTGTAGCGGTAGCCCGCGTCGCGGATATCGATCAGATGATAAGGCACACGGTCCTTAGCCTCGCCATAGTCGGCAAGATCTTTGCCCGTGCCTATATCCATGCCCCGATAGATCTGCCGCGAATCGGCACTGATAAGCTCAGAGCCGATAGCACGAGCCACGGCAACTGCCAATGCTGTCTTACCACTTGCCGTAGGCCCTAATATTACTATCATCTAAAAAAAAGCGGTCTAGTAGCTCGAAGAGCTAAGAGAGGCGAGTGAATTACTCTTTTAGGATCACATCGTGTGCACCACCTTCTACAATCGAGGTACTGCTAACGAGTGTGATGCGTGCATTTTGCTGTAGTGAAGGGATGGTGATGGTGCCACAGCTACACATCGTGGCACGGATCTTTCCGAGCGTCACGTTGAGGTTGTCCTTCATCTTACCAGCATAGGGCACAAAGCTATCGACACCCTCCTCAAACTTCAGCCCGTCGCTGCCACCGCTATCGTAGCGCTGCCAGTTTTGAGCTCTATTTGAGCCTTCGCCCCAATACTCTTTGACCATGCTATTGCCCAGTTTGAGCTTGCGTGTGGGCGACTCGTCGAAGCGTGCGAAGTAGCGTCCCATCATCAGGAAGTCTGCACCCATAGCGAGCGCCAATACCATGTGATAGTCGTGCACCAAGCCACCATCGCTACAGATGGGCACATAGTGTCCGGTCTCTTTGCAGAAGAGGTCGCGCTCGTGAGCTACATCTATGATAGCCGTAGCTTGTCCTCGCCCTATCCCTTTCTGCTCGCGAGTGATACAGATCGAACCGCCACCGATACCCACCTTTACAAAGTCGGCACCAGCCTCGGCAAGGTAGCGAAAGCCTTCGCCATCGACCACATTGCCAGCACCTACAGGCATATCGGGGTAGCGCTCTTTGACCCAACGGATTGTCTGTGCCTGCCACTCGGAGTAGCCATCGGACGAGTCGATGCAGAGCACATCGACGCCAGCCTCGATCAGTGCTGGCACACGCTCTTCGTAGTCGCGCGTATTGATGCCAGCTCCTACAAGTAGGGTTTTGTCGTGCTTATTTGATAGTTCGAGGGGATTATTCTTGTGGCTATCGTAGTCTTTGCGGAATACGAAGTACTGCAAATTATTCTCGTCGTCGATGATAGGCAAGGCATTGAGCTTGTATTCCCAGATCAGGTCGTTGGCATCGCTTAGCGTAAGCCCTACTTTGCCAAACTTCAGCTTCGAGAATGGTGTCATAAAGTCTGCCACCTTCTTATCGAGCGAATCGGTGCTGAGGCGATAGTCGCGGCTCGTAACCAAGCCCATCAGCTTGCCATTGGGGCTACCATCTTCGGTTACACCAATCGTATTGTGTCCGGTCTTCCTCACCAATGCAAGCACATCGGCCAAAGTATCTTCGGGACGTACATTCGAATCGCTCGTAACAAAGCCTGCTTTGAACTTCTTTACCCGACGTACCATCTCGGCCTGCGAAGCCACTGGCTGCGAACCAAAGATGAACGACAAGCCCCCATTGCGCGCCAGCTCGATGGCCAGTGTATCGTTCGATACAGACTGCATAATAGCCGACACTACAGGTATATTGAGCGTCAGATTGGGCGTTTCGCCTTTGCGAAATTTAGTGAGGGGTGTTTGTAGATTTACGTTGTCTGGAGTACAGTCCTTCGTAGTGAGTCCAGGAATCAGCAGATACTCGCCGAACGTTCTGGAAACTTCATTGATGTAGTGGGCCATAGCTTTCTTGCTTTAAGGGAATATGAGTATGAAATTTCCTGCCAAATTTACAGTCTTTTTTTGAATCCACAAAACCGTAGCCTCACACATGGCGCTCGGCATGGTAGGAACTGCGCACCAATGGGGCACTTTCTATCTTTGCAAATCCTTTGTCGATACCGATCAGTCGCAGCTTTTCGAACTGCTCGGGACTGATGTATTCGACCACGGGCAGGTGCTTGCGCGAGGGCTGTAGGTACTGCCCTATCGTAATGACCGATACGCCACGTGCCAGCACATCGTCCATCAGCTCTAAGACCTCGGCTTCGGTCTCGCCCAGCCCCAGCATCAGCCCAGTCTTAACCACAATGCCAGACTGAGCTATATGCTCCAGCACGGCGAGACTACAATCGTATGTAGCCACACTACGCACCGAGGGCGTTAGCCTACGCACCGTCTCCATATTGTGCGAAATGATATCGGGCCTAGCAGAGATTACAAGATCGATGAGCTCTGTTCGGCCTCGGAAGTCGGGGATCAGCACTTCGAGAGTCGTCTGAGGGTTTTGCTCCTTGATGCGATTGATGCACTGCAGCCAGTGATTGGCTCCATAGTCGGGCAGGTCGTCGCGATCGACACTCGTCACCACCGCATGATTAAGCTCCATAAGCCTGATGCTCTCTGCTACTCGATCGGGTTCGCCAGCATCGAGCGGATTGGGTTTGCCGCTCTTGGTATTGCAAAACTTGCAAGAGCGTGTACAGATATCGCCTCCAATCATAAAGGTAGCTGTGCCTCGGCTCCAGCACTCCCCCATGTTGGGACAGCGACCGCTACTGCAGATGGTGTGTAGGCACTTGCCCTCCACAATTTGCTTCGTGGCAGTAAAGCGTTCGTTGCCACGCAGGCTTATCTTAAGCCAATCGGGCTTCTTCACTCTCGGCGCTCTGGGCGCTTTCTCTTTATTTTCGTCTATCATGCTTTACACTTTGGCACCAAGCAACCATAGCAAAGGGGCTTGGCTACTCTATGGATAATCTTAGTGGAGTAATTTTTCTTTCAAGAATTTGGCCATACGTTGGTAGAGATGCACGCGCGTATTGCCACCATTGATGAAGTGATTCTTGTCGGTATATACCGCCATATCGAAGGGGATATTGGCTTGCACCAAAGCCTCGGTAAAGAGCATCGTATTTTGCAGGTGCACATTATCGTCGGCCGAGCCAGTAATGATAAGCAGATCGCCCTGCATCTTGCTGGCATGCTCGATAGCCGATGCCGCTTTGTAGCCAGCAGGATTTTCCTGAGGCGTACGCATAAAGCGCTCGGTATAGATCGTATCGTAGAAGCGCCAGTCGCTAACAGGTGCCACGGCTACCCCAGCTCTGAACGTACCATTGCCACGGCATAGGCTCATAAGCGTATTGTAACCACCAAAGCTCCAGCCCCAGATAGCCATACGAGTAGCATCGATATAGGGCAAGGCACCGAGAGCTTTAGCAGCAGCAACCTGGTCGTCGGACTCTTTCACTCCTAGCTCGAGGTAAGTACACTTGCGGAACTCCTCGCCACGGGCACCCGTGCCTCGTCCGTCCACACAAGCTACAATGAATCCTTCGGAGCAGAGGTAATACTCCCAATCGAAATTGAAACGATCGAGCACCTGCTGCGAATTGGGACCACTATACTGCACCATCAGTAGTGGGTACTGTTTGTTGGGATCGAAATCGACAGGCTTAAGTATCCAAGCATTCAGCTCGAGACCCGAAGCAGTCTGGACTGTTGTAAACTCTTTGTCGGCAAAGCGGTGATTGGCAAGCTTCTGACGCAGTGCAGCATTGTCTTCGAGCACGCGTAGCTCTTTGAGGCTCTTGCTATCGTAGATCGCTGTTTGGTTGGGGGTCTTACTATTGCTAAAGTTGTTGATAAAGTAAGAGAAGTTGCTACTAAAAATAGCCGCATTTAGCCCCACGCCAGGACTCAAGCGAGTTTTCTTGCCTTTCGCATCGACCTTGTATATGGCTCTGCGTATGGGGCTCTCCTCGGCCGATTGATAATAAACCGTTCCCGCCTCGTCGATGCCATAGAGCTCGGTAACATCCCAGCTACCACTCGTAACACGACGTTTCTCTACGCCATTCATATCGTACTGATAGATATGAGCATATCCCTCTTTTTCGCTCACGTAGAGGAAGCCCCCATCGGGCGTAAACTTCAAGCCTTGTACCCAATCGCTATCGATGTAGCGCTCGTTGCTCTCTTGGAAGAGCTGCTTGGCAATGAGCGTCTGTGGATCGACAGCCATGATTCTAAAGTCATTCTGACGGCGATTGAGCGTCATGACAGCAAGGCCTTGCTTTCTAAACTCGATGCGTGGCAAGTAGCTATCGGCCGAGATGCCCAGATCGATGGATTTATTCACACGATCCAGTACCTGATAGATATGTAGCGACACATTCGAGTTGCGCTCGCCCGCTTTGGGATACTTATAGACATAATCTTGTGGATAGAGCTGCCCCTCGTACATCGGCATAGCATATTGCTTCACAGCACTCTCATCGCTACGCACATAGGCCAGAAACTTGCTGTCTTGGCTCCAAGAGATGAGCCTATCGGTTGCAAATTCCTCTTCGTAGACCCAGTCGGTAATGCCATTGAGCACCTTATTGAATTCACCATCGTTAGTTACCTGCACTTCGGTATCGAAGTCGAATTTCTTGATGAAGATATTATTGTCGCGCACGAAAGCCACCATGCGTCCATCGGGGCTAAAGGTGGGTATCATCACTTTGCCAGGCTCTTCGCTTAGGGCAGAGACCAGATTGCGACGCAAATCGTAATGATAGACTGTAGCCTTGAAGGAGTGGCGATAAACCCCTTCGATATCGGTAAAGAGGAGCATATGCAAGCCATTGTCGCTAATCGTGTAGTGCTGCACACGCTCAAAGGTGGCCTCGCGAGCCTTCGAAAGGCTAAAGAGTGTGTCGACCACCTGCCCCGTGGCATAGCTACAACGAAGGATGGCTGTACCCTGGCGATTGAGCTCGCTATAGTGCTTACCATCTGGCAGTGAGCGAATAGCAGAGCCAGCTCGGCGGGCGTAGAAGCCGCCCTTATTAATATCGTCTAAGGAAGGATTTTGAGTTCCAGACTGCGCCATAGCCAAGAGTGGCAGAGCGAACATCAGAAGCGAGATGAGAGTTCGTTTCATTGAGCAAATAGGTCAAATTTGGTTTGTGAGCACAAAGATACGACATTCATTCATGAATAGCGCCCCCACAGCAGGGCTTGAAAGCAAAAGAAGAGGGATCTATTGCGGAGATTAAGGGGGATATGAGAGATAAACCAGAGCATTGAATAGAAGAAAAAACTCAAAATCAGTTGGATTAATAAGAGGGTTTTCCACTCATTTTTTTTACATTTGTAATATGAACATTCGAAAAAACACAACATTTACTGAGAACAAGAAACCAACAAACGAAGAACGAGAACAGATTATTAACTTCCTTTTCAAGCATTTAGAGAACTTTGGCGACCCCAGAGAAGACATTGAGAAATGTGTAGAATATGCGCTGTGCGAAACTAAGTCCTTCGGCGGATTTATCACCATCCTGTACGACAACGCAAACAACATCTTAGGAGCATGCATCGTCAATAAGACTGGAATGAAGGGATATATCCCCGAAAACATCTTAGTTTACATCGCCACCCACTCCAATCATAGAGGCAAAGGCTTAGGGAGGGAATTGATGCATCATGTTTTAGAGCGCATGGAAGGGGCTGTAGCCCTACATGTGGAGCCCGATAATCCAGCAAAATATCTATACGAAAAGCTTGGATTTACAAACAAATATCTCGAGATGAGACTCAATAGATAATACCATGGCTTTCATAACCCTAAACAGCAAGAATCTACAGAAGAACTTCGAATACCTCGATCATCTATTCAAGAGAAACAACATGGAGTGGTCTATCGTAACGAAGCTCCTATGTGGTCACAAAGAATACCTTAAAGAACTACTAAAGTATGATATTCGTCAAGTGTGCGACTCGAGGGTGTCAAACCTTAAAATGATAAAGTCGATACGCCCAGACATTGAAACAATCTACATAAAACCTCCAGCGAAAAGATCTATCAAAGGGGTAGTACAATATGCCGACATCAGTACAAACTCACAACGAAGCACCATCAAATTACTATCAGAAGAAGCTCAAAGGCAAGGAAAGATTCACAAGATTATAGTGATGATCGAACTCGGAGAGTTAAGAGAAGGTGTGATGAGAGATGATTTCATTGGATTCTACGAGAAGATTTTCAATCTCAAAAACATCGAAGTGATAGGAATTGGCGCCAATCTTTCTTGTCTCTATGGCATCCTTCCAAATCACGACAAGCTCATACAACTAAGCCTATACAAACAGCTAATAGAAGCAAAGTTTGACAAACGCATCCAATATGTTTCTGGCGGATCATCCGTTACTATTCCTCTAATTTTTCAGCAACTGCTCCCTAAGGGCATTAATCACTTTAGGGTAGGCGAAACTCTTTTCATGGGTACAGATGTGTACAATGACTCAGTAATCGACGATATGAAAAACGACGTATTTAGACTATACGCAGAGATTATCGAGCTACACGAAAAGCCGGTCATCCCTATGGGGGAATCGGGCACAAACCTAGAGGGTAAGACTTTTGAATTTGACGAAAACCTCATCGGAAAAAAGTCTTATAGGGCAATCGTGGATCTTGGTTTATTAGATGTCGAAGAATCCCATATAGAGTTGGTGGACAAGTCGATCAACATAGCTGGAATCAGCTCAGACATGATCGTACTTGACCTTGGTGACAATGAAAACAACTACAGTGCAGGGGACTTAATTGAATTTAAGCCCGATTATATGGGGGTGCTAAAGATTCTCAATTCAAGGTACGTCGAAAAGAGAATAATCTGAGCGCACTACTGATAGAAGCGGCGGATCTGCTCATCGAGACGCTGGTAGTAGGCGGCGATCTCGCTGCTCTGCGGAAGCTTCTTGCGCCACTTGGCTTCTAAGGCTTTTGTCTCGCTAAAGATCTGCTCTTCTTCTTTTTCGAGGCGTTGCACATAGCCTGTCCCTTCGGCATTGACCAGCTTGCCAATCTTGAGGTAGTGATAGCCATCGGAGCGACCAAGGGGGTAGCACTCCTGCTTCCACTTCGTTGCAGCTGCAGAGAGGGGGCAGTTCTTGAGGCTCTCGTCGTAGCGCAAAGCACTGGGGATCTCTGCTCCACCGCGTACCCAAAGGGGGATACTCAGGCTAGTAAAGGGGAAGCCCACCTGTACCCAGAGTGTTGTCATATCGGCTGAGTCGCCTTTCTTGACACCTTGAATAAGGATGTTTGAGGCCGTACCGAAGCGGGTGATCAGGTCGTCGGAAGCTACGAACTTCTCGCTATATGGCTTCGTCTCGTATTCTTTGCGATAGTCCACATCGAGGACTGGATGGATAAGGCAGCGAGAAAACTGCTGCATGATAACAGGCACCGTCAGCTTGCTAGCATCTCTAAATGGCTCGAAGAGGGCCTGGGCCGTCTCTAAGCGTATGAAGCCATAGCCCACATCGGGTGTACCTGTCTGCGAGAAATTGGTGCGTAGCACATAGCCGCCAGGGGCATCGTTGGCATCGTACTTCGTCCAAGTGCGATTATTAACCTCATAAAATGCTGCTCCACCCTCGGCATCGATCACGCCAAAGTGTGCCGCTAAGCCACGTGGCTGTGTTAGCGCATCGAGCAGTCGCTCAAAGTCGGCTAGCGAGGCACAGGTCTGCAGTGCCAGCTTCATAAACTCGCCCTCGCGATCTTGAAGCGGGCAGGTATCGCCAACGTTTACATTAAACGAAGCACTGTTCATAATGGCAAAGCCAGCGCTATTGCTTCCTCCCCAGACGGCCTTTCCCTCCAAATCGTCGGAATTAACCAATCCAAGATAGGAATAGGTACCATCGTCGAAGTAGCGCATGGAGTTATTGTAGGCTTCGGTGTCGCGCACCTTCCAGAGCATGCTCCGCCCATCGGCAGTAGCTCTGCCCGATATGACAGCGGTGGTACAGGCGAGTGCCTCGATTAGAAACAGGGAGAAAAGAAGTGCGATGAGACTGAGCTTTCGATACATATTGAATACTTGATTTTGAGTTTTGGATTGCTTGCGATCTACCAGTCAGAAGAGCGCAGCGATGAAAGGTACAAACATACAAAAATATCGAGAGTCTACAGCCAAATAGGCAATCTTCGACTGCTGACTTTGGCCGATGCAACCCTTTTAGTTTCATCTTCTTTTGATCCATTTGCCAACTTATCGTTTCTCTTTATTTCTGCAGATATTTCTCTCAATTGACAGACTCGATTCTCTCAATTGACAGAAGTGAATCTCTCAATTGACGGAAATGAATCTGTCAATTGACAGAAATGAGACCGTTAACTGATGGGAATACCCACAAGAAAACTCGGTAGCATAGGACGAACTGCAGGCTCTATCCCGCTAGGTAGAGGCTTAGCTTTATATTTTTTATTATCTTAGGGCTAGAATAGCAAGTAACACTTGAAGCAAGCAAGAGCAAATGAAGTATCAATACTACCCCATCCTTATCTGCTTGGCCATACTCTGCTTCCTGAATCTAAACCGAGTAGATGCCCACAGCCAGTCGATTATCGATCAAGCATCGGCATGGCGTAGCAGCTCTTTGGCAAACAAATCCAAAGCGAAGGGCAAAACACTTGCAATGGCTCATAAATCTGGGCCTTATGGAAGAAGGGGCAGTGTGGCTGCCGAGCTAAGCGTAAGCAAGCGCATTTTTGATGGTGCACTGATTCACAAAAAGACCTTGGCCGAAATAAATATCCCGCCCATTGGATAAGTGGGCTATACGAATTGTCTGGCAGCATGCATCGAAGCTGTAGACAAATCATTTGGAGGAAAGCTTTCTCAAGATGACGTCAGAAAGCTACCTGGTTTGACTGGCGACCCCTACGAAATCCCGCTTACCGACATGCAAGCCATGGGTACCTACCAGCTCTTTTCGGGCAGGCGAACGATAGCCGAGATGGACAAAGAATCGTCGCCACAACGAATCCTCTTTGCTATGCAAAACGGAATCCGTGTAATAGTCAATTATAGCACACTTATGGGCGGACACAGCATTGTACTCAACAAGATTGTACAAAAAACGGTACATAAAAGAGACGGCACAGTAGATTTGGAATACCTCTATTACGCAATGGATCCAGGAAGAGGTGGTGCACAACATCGCATCAAAGAAAGCACCATAAGAAATGCTCTAAACATCTTCTATATCTTCCCAAAGAAGCAATAGCTACTAGCAATGAATGAGACGACCCACGCAAATTGTTACACGCGCTGGGGAGCTTGCGTTGCCAACAATACAAACAGCAGAAAAGAGCAAAACTAACAAACACAAGAACTGACATAGGGAAGCAAGGTGCATATAAAACGTAAGCAGCCACGTGATGAAGCTGGAGAGCATCAGAGTCAGGATCAGACTTGGCTCAGGCTAAGAAAATCGAAAGAGGGTGAATCGGAATAAACCGACGCACCCTCTTTTGAGTTTAGAAACCCATCCCCCTTAGCAGAGGAGGGATCTAGTATGATAGAAAAAGCTATCCTAGCGCAAATTAGCGACGGATACCCAATTCCTTGATCAACGAACGGTAACGTTCGATATCGATCTTAGCCAAATAGTCGAGCAAGCGACGACGCTTACCAACCAAAATACCTAGAGCACGCTCGGTGCTAAAGTCTTTCTTATTGGCCTGGAGGTGCTTGGTGAGATGAGCAATGCGGAAGGTAAATAGAGCTACTTGGCTCTCGGGGCTTCCGGTGTCTGTGGCAGACTTGCCATACTTTTCGAATAATTCGGCTTTCTTTGCTGAATCTAAATACATGATTTCTTTGCTTTTATAGCGTTAAACAATAACTACTCTCGCCGAAACGATTGTAGATCTGGCTGCAAAGGTAAAGAAAAGATTCTAAGTACACAAGCCCCCACAAGAGCAAGAAGAAAACGGTGAAAGGAACTGAAGATAATGGCGGACTGTTCGTGCAAAAAAAAATCCTCCCCATAGTGAAAGCATATCACCATGGGGAGGCTTAGGTATATTGACGTTAGGATGCTAGGAGCAGAAAGATTTTATTCTTGCTCAACATCGGCAACGCTTTCGGGCTTTACCATCGAGGGGATGATATTGCGACGTTCGGCTTGCGAGCGTTCGTAATCTTCCTTGCGCATTACTACCAGTTTGTCGTATCTACGCAATCCAGTACCAGCAGGGATCAAGTGACCGCAAATAACGTTTTCCTTGAGACCTTCGAGGTGATCGATCTTGCCACTGATAGCGGCTTCGTTGAGCACCTTGGTCGTTTCCTGGAACGAAGCAGCCGACATGAAGCTCTTGGTATGCAAGGCAGCCTTGGTGATACCCTGTAGGATCTGATTGGCTACGGCAGGCTTTGCATCGCGAGCCTTAACCAACTTGAGGTCGCGGCGCTTGAGCGAGCTATTTTCGTCGCGCAGCTTGCGAGCGGTAACGATCTGTCCGGCAAAAAGCGTCTCGGAGCCACCGGCATCTTCGATCACCTTCTTGCCCCAAATACGATCGTTCTCTTCCATCACTTCGAGCTTGTCGACGATCTGCTGCTCGAGGAATAAAGTATCTCCTGGATCGATGATCTCTACCTTGCGCATCATCTGGCGAACAATCACTTCGAAGTGCTTGTCGTTGATAGCCACACCCTGTGCACGGTAAACGTCTTGAACTTCGTTGACGATGTATTCCTGCACAGCCGTAGGACCCTTGATGGCCAAGATATCGGCAGGAGTGATAGCTCCGTCGGATAGAGGCGTACCAGCACGTACGAAGTCGCTCTCCTGTACAAGCAGCTGCTTGGATAGCGGTACGAGATAGATCTTTTGCTTCGATTTTTTCTCTTCGGCTGTCAGCTCCTGATTGAGGATAATGCTTGGCGTAACAATGATTTCACGATTACCACGCTTGAGCTTACCAAATGAAACAACACCATCGACCTCGGATACGACTGCAGGGTTGGAAGGGTTACGAGCCTCGAAGAGCTCGGTAACACGTGGCAGACCACCCGTAATGTCACCCGTACGTCCGATAGAACGAGGGATCTTTACTAGGATATCACCCACCTTTACTTCACTACCTTCATTCATCACCAAGTGACCACCCATAGGCAAGCTATAGTTACGTAGCACTTCGCCATCGGGCGAAACGATCTGAGCATAAGGAGCCTTGCTGCGGTCTTTCGATTCGATTACGATCTTGTCTTTGATATTGGCACGTGTATCGTGATCGATACGGAAAGTAACATTCTCGATAACATCCTGGAACTGCAGCTGCCCTGGAACCTCCGATACGATTACAGTATTGTGAGGGTCCCAAGCGAAAATCACGTCGCCCTTCTGAACGGTGTCTCCCTCGCGGAAGTAAAGCATCGAACCGTAAGGTACATTGTGACTTGAGAGTACGATCTGAGTATTCACATCGAGAATACGCATTTCGGCCAATCGGCCCACTACAGCCTGATAAGGCTTCACAGGATTATCTACATCTACGGTACGTAAGTCTTCGAAGTGGATGATACCATCGTGCTTGCTACGCATGCTGTTTTCGGTAGCCATATTCGAAGCCGTACCCCCTTGGTGGAACGTACGCAGAGTAAGCTGAGTACCAGGCTCACCAATAGACTGAGCCGCAATAACACCCACCACTTCGCCTCGCTGTACCATCTTATTGGTTGCAAGGTTGCGACCGTAACACTTGGCACAAACGCCACGTTTCGATTCGCAGGTAAGTACCGAGCGGATTTCTACAGATTCGATGGGTGAATCTTGGATCTCCTTGGCAGCAAACTCGTTGATCTCTTCACCTGCACGAACGATTACTTCGCCCGTATTGGGGTGCAAGACATCGTGTACAGACACACGACCCAAGATACGCTCGTACAAGCTAGCTACGAGCTGTTCCTTGCGCATAAGGTCTGATGTAAGCAAACCACGCAATGTGCCGCAGTCGTCTTCGCCAATGATAATATCGTGCGATACGTCTACGAGACGACGCGTTAGATAACCAGCGTCTGCCGTCTTTAGAGCCGTATCGGCAAGACCCTTACGAGCACCGTGAGTAGAGATAAAGTACTCGAGCACCGAGAGACCTTCCTTGAAGTTAGAGAGAATAGGATTCTCGATAACTGAAGGACCTTCTGCCCCACTCTTCTGAGGCTTGGCCATCAGACCACGCATACCCGAGAGCTGACGAATCTGGTCGTGCGATCCACGAGCACCAGAGTCGAGCATCATATATACGGGGTTGAAGCCGGCATCGTCGTTGGCAAGGTGCTTCACAACGGTCTGTGAAAGTTTCGTATTGATACGAGTCCATACGTCAACGGTCTGGTTGTAACGCTCGTTATTCGTAATAACAGCATTGTCGTAGGACTGATTGATAACGTTTACTTCTTTGTAACCACGGTCAACAAGTGCTTTTTTCTCTTCGGGGATCAAAACGTCGTTGAGATTGAACGAGAGACCGCCCTTGAAGGCCATGATGAAGCCCAAGTTCTTCACGTCGTCGAGGAACTGAGCCGTAACAGCTACGCCACAAGTCTTGATGATGTTGCCAATGAGCGTACGTAGAGCGCGTTTGCCCAAAACCTCATTGAAGTAGCCTACCCCATTAGGGATAAACTCGTTCACCATAAGACGGCCGACAGAGGTTTCGATCATGCGACGCTCGGCTTTGCCATCGACCATGTCGTTGACATAAACTTTGATGCGAGCATGCATATCTACCTTACCCTCGTTGTAGGCAATCGTAGCCTCTTCCATCCCGTAGAAATAAAGGCCTTCGCCCTTAGCTCCAGGACGGAACTTAGTAATATAATAGAGACCCAATACCATATCTTGCGAAGGCACGGTAATAGGGGCACCGTTGGCAGGATTGAGGATATTGTGTGAGGCAAGCATGAGTAGCTGAGCCTCTAGGATCGCTTCGTTGCTTAGTGGAAGGTGAACAGCCATCTGGTCACCATCGAAGTCGGCATTGAAAGCGGTACAGCTCAGTGGGTGCAACTGGATTGCCTTCCCTTCGATCATCTTAGGCTGGAAAGCCTGGATACCGAGTCGGTGAAGCGTAGGAGCACGGTTAAGCAATACGGGGTGTGCCTTCATTACAAACTCGAGGATATCCCAGATAACGGGTTCCTTGCGGTCTACAATGCGCTTGGCACTCTTAACTGTCTTGACGATACCGCGCTCAATAAGCTTACGAATAATGAAAGGCTTGTAGAGCTCGGCTGCCATATTCTTAGGAATACCACACTCATGCATCTTCAGCTCGGGGCCAACCACAATAACCGAACGGGCAGAGTAATCGACACGCTTACCGAGCAGATTCTGACGGAAGCGACCTTGCTTACCCTTAAGGCTATCTGAGAGCGACTTGAGTGGGCGATTATTATCTGACTTAACAGCGCTCGATTTGCGCGAGTTGTCGAAAAGCGAATCGACAGCCTCCTGCAACATACGCTTCTCCTGACGCATAATCACATCGGGAGCCTGCACCTCCATCATTTTCTTGAGGCGGTTATTACGGATAATAACACGTCTGTATAGGTCGTTGAGGTCGGAAGTAGCGAAGCGACCACCATCCAAAGGCACCAAGGGGCGCAAATCTGGTGGGATTACGGGCACCACCTTGAGGATCATCCACTCGGGGCGGTTTACGTTGCGCGATGCACGGAAGCTCTCCACTACCTGTAGGCGCTTCAGGGCTTCGTTTTTACGCTGCTGTGAATTTTCTGTATTAGCAATGTTGCGAAGGTCGAAAGAAAGCTTATCCAGATCGATGCGTACGAGCAGGTCATAGATTGCTTCGGCACCCATCTTTGCAATAAACTTATCGGGATCGGAATCGTCGAGCATGCGATTGCCTGGATGCTCGGCCTCTACCTCGTCGAGCAATCGCAAGTACTGCTCTTCGGTAAGAATCTCCATAAACTTCACTTCCTCTGCCTCGCGGCTGCGGCTCGAATCCGAATCGCTGCTGATAGGCATCCCTTCGGCCTTACCAGGCTGAATCACAAGGAAACGTTCATAGTAGATGATTGATTCGAGTTTTTTGGTAGAGAGTCCGAGTAGATAGCCAATCTTATTGGGCAGCGAACGGAAGTACCAGATATGAGCCACTGGTACTACTAGCTCGATATGCCCCATACGCTCGCGGCGTACTTTCTTCTCGGTCACTTCTACACCGCAACGGTCACAAACGATACCTCTATAACGGATGCGTTTGTACTTTCCGCAGTGGCACTCAAAGTCTTTTACTGGACCGAAAGTGCGTTCGCAGAAGAGTCCTTCACGCTCGGGTTTGTAGGTACGATAGTTGATCGTTTCGGGTTTGAGCACTTCACCGTGCGAATTCTCTAAAATCTCCTCGGGCGAGGCCAACGAGATACGCATCTTGGTAAAATTGCTCCTTATCTTAATATCTTTTCTGAAAGCCATATATCACTTTACTCTGTATCGGTGTTAGAAACTAATAGTATGCTTCGGTCAATGCCTTGGCATAGAGATCTCTCATTCGCGCATGATTAGAGCTCGCCTCGGGGCTACTCCATGCTGAAACTGATACCCAGCCCCTTGAGCTCGTGTAAGAGCACATTGAGAGACTCGGGGATACCTGGTGTAGGCATATTATCGCCCTTTACAATGGCTTCATAAGCTTTGGAACGTCCTACCACGTCGTCTGACTTGATAGTAAGGATCTCCTGCAGGATATGAGAAGCACCGAATGCTTCGAGGGCCCAAACCTCCATCTCTCCGAAACGCTGTCCACCAAACTGAGCTTTACCACCCAATGGCTGCTGTGTAATGAGAGAGTATGGACCGATAGAACGGGCGTGCATCTTGTCATCGACCATGTGACCGAGCTTCAGGAAGTAGGTCATACCTACCGTAGCTGCTTGGTCAAAGGCTTCGCCAGTACCACCGTCGTAGAGTACCGTACGGCCAAAGCGTGGAAGCTCGGCACGGTCGGTCCATTCGTTGATATCATCGAGCGAGGCGCCATCGAAGATAGGAGTAGAGAACTTCGTACCTAATCGATGTCCTGCCCAAGCAAGTACAGCTTCGAAGATCTGCCCAAGGTTCATACGAGAGGGCACACCCAGCGGGTTGAGACAGATGTCGATAGGAGTACCGTCGCCCATAAATGGCATATCTTCTTCTCTTACGATCTTAGATACGATACCCTTATTACCATGGCGACCAGCCATCTTATCACCCACCTGAATCTTACGCTTCTTAGCAATGTAAACCTTAGCCATCTGCACGATACCCACAGGCATCTCATCGCCGATAGTCTCGTCGAGCTTATGTCTGCGCAAGTCAGAGTCGATGAGCTTAGTTTTCTTAATATAGTTTACGATCGTCGCCTTGATGAGCGAGTTGGTCTTTTCATCGTCGGTCCAATTGGTATAGTTTACACCATTGTAATCGATCATCTCGAGGTCTTTTCTTGTAAACTTCGAACCAGCCTTCAAGATTACCTCGTCGAGCTCTCCCTTGATCTCCTTGCTCTTCTTACCATCGGTAAGCTTAAGTAGCTTGTCAATCAAAAGCTTGTCGAGCTTCGTCTGTTTTGCTTCATACTCGGCATCGAGCTTGGCAAGCAATTCTTTAACGCTAGCCCTACCCTTCTTCTTGGAAGCCTTAGAGAAAAGCTTCGTATCGATAACTACACCTCTGAGCGATGGTGTAGCCTTGAGCGAAGCATCCTTTACATCGCCTGCTTTGTCGCCAAAGATGGCACGAAGCAGCTTCTCTTCGGGGGTTGGGTCAGACTCTCCCTTGGGAGTGATCTTACCTACCAAGATATCGCCTGGCTCAACATGAGCACCGATGCGAATGATTCCGTTTTCGTCGAGGTTGCGAGTAGCTTCTTCGCTCACGTTAGGGATATCGGAGGTGAGCTCTTCGGGCCCACGCTTCGTTTCTCTAACCTCTAGTATATATTCGTCTACGTGCACCGATGTGAAGCAGTCATCCTTGACAAGCTTTTCGCTGAGCACGATAGCATCTTCATAGTTGTATCCCTTCCAAGGCATATAAGCTACCAAGACATTGCGGCCAAGAGCCAGCTCACCATCCTTGGTAGAATAGCCTTCGGTTAGGATCTGACCAAGTTCTACCCGATCGCCTTTCTTGCAGATAGGATGTAGGTCAATGGTTGTACTTTGGTTGGTTTTTCTAAACTTAGCCAAGTTGTAGGTAACAAGGTAGCTAACGCTATCGTCATCGTCCATACTAACAAAGGCCTCTTCCTCTGTACGATCGTAACGAATCTTGATGGTAGCAGAGTCAACGAACTCAACTACACCAGAGCCTTCGGCAGTAATCTGCGTACGCGAGTCTTGCACCAGCTTAGCTTCAACCCCAGTACCAACGATAGGAGCCTGAGGGCTAATAAGTGGAACTGCCTGGCGCATCATGTTCGATCCCATCAAAGCACGGTTGGCATCGTCGTGCTCTAGGAAAGGAATAAGAGCAGCGGCAATAGAAGCGATCTGAGTGGGCGAAACGTCCATCAAGTCAACCTTATCGGGCTCAACTACAGGGAAGTCCGATTCGAAACGCGCCTTCACACGCTCCAATTTGAATGCACCCTTGTCATCAAGCGGAGCATTGCCTTGGGCAACGGTTTTCTGCTCTTCTTCTTCGGCAGTGTAGTACTTAAGACCCTCTTCCGAAAACTGTACTTTACCCTTCTTTACCTCACGATAGGGAGTAGTAATGAAGCCCATATCACTGATCTTGGCATATACGCAGAGCGAAGAGATAAGACCGATGTTTGGACCTTCGGGAGTTTCGATAGGACAGAGGCGTCCGTAGTGTGTATAGTGAACGTCGCGCACCTCGAAGCCCGCACGCTCGCGCGAGAGACCACCAGGTCCAAGGGCAGAGAGACGACGTTTGTGAGTTATTTCGGCCAGCGGATTGGTCTGGTCCATAAACTGCGACAAAGCATTGGTGCCGAAGAATGAATTTACGACAGCAGAGATTGTCTTGGCGTTTACCAGATCGATGGGTTCGAAGATTTCATTGTCGCGTACGTTCATGCGGTCACGAACTGTACGAGCCATACGAGCAAGGCCAACGCCAAACTGATTGTATAACTGCTCGCCTACTGTGCGCACCCTACGATTCGAAAGGTGGTCGATGTCATCGACAATTGCATTCGAATTGACCAGCTCGATCAGGTGCTGGATGATTGCCACAATATCCTCCTTGGTCAAAACACGGATATCCGAATCGATATCCAGCTCAAGCTTCTTATTGATACGGTAGCGACCTACTTCACCCAAGTCATAGCGTTTGTCTGAAAAGAAGAGGTTATTGATCAAGTCTCTTGCGCTTGCCTCATCGGCAGGAGCAGTATTTCTAAGCAATTGATAGATTACCTCTTGTGCTTCCTTCTCGGAATAAGATACGTCCTTCGCAAAGGTATTGAAGATCACCGAGTAGTCCAGACCATCATCGACCTCTTTCTTGAGTAAGATATGAGTCTCGTCAGACTTCAAAATGATTTCTGCAATAGCTTCGTCGATAACGACATCGCGCTCAACAACTATTTCGTGACGAGTCATCGAGGTGTACTCACCTGTATCCTCATCGCTATAGTCATCGAGGTATGTTTTGAAAATGCGAGCGGCTGTAGTACGGCCGAGGCATTTTTTTAGATTGGTTTTATTAACCTTTACTTCTTCGGCAATATCGAAGAGACTCATGATCTCCTTGTCGGAGTCGAAGCCCAAAGCTCTCAAGAGCGTCGTTACGGGCAGTTTCTTCTTACGATCGATGTAAGCATACATCACGTTGTTGACGTCTGTAGCAAACTCGATCCACGAGCCTTTGAATGGGATGATACGAGCCGAATAGAGCTTCGTACCGTTGGTATGAACAGTCTGTCCAAAGAACACCCCTGGAGACCTGTGTAGCTGCGATACCACTACACGCTCGGCACCATTGATAACAAAGGTACCCGATTCGGTCATGTAGGGTATAGGGCCCAAGAAAACTTCTTGCACCTTGGTAGGGAAGTCTTCGTGATCGGGATCCGTGCAATAAAGTTTTAATCTGGCTTTGAGAGGTACGCTATAGGTTAGTCCCCGACTCAAACATTCTTCTATTGTGTACTTTGGAGGATCGACGTAATAATCGATAAACTCCAACACAAAGTTGTTTCTCATGTCTGATATAGGGAAGTTTTCGGTGAAAACCTTATATAAACCCTCTTTCTTCCTATGCTCCGGAGCAGTATCTAACTGGAGGAAGTCTTGGAATGATTTCAATTGCACCTCGAGGAAGTCTGGATAGGGAAGAGGATTCTTGATCGAAGCGAAATTTATTCTTTGGTCTTTTGCAGTGGATGCCATCTGATTCTGGGGTGATTAAACGTAAGGAAACTAAAGACACGAAAAGGCTAAGACCCCCAAAAAGGGGATCTTAACCATGGTCGAACCTGACTAAGTATCAGGTTTAGGGGAACTTACTTCAGTTCTACTTCGGCACCTACTTCTTCGAGAGCCTTCTTCAAAGCCTCAGCAGTAGCCTTATCTACACCTTCCTTGATGTTAGAAGGAGCAGCGTCTACCAAGTCCTTAGCTTCTTTCAAGCCAAGACCGGTTTGTTCCTTAACAGCCTTTACTACCTGTAGCTTAGCAGCTCCAGCGCTCTTAAGTACTACGTCGAACGAAGTCTTTTCTTCTTCAGCAGCAGCTGCGACTCCAGGAGCAGCAGCAACGGCAACTGCAGCAGCTGCAGGCTCGATGCCATATTCATCCTTGAGGATAGTAGCGAGTTCGCTAACCTCTTTTACTGTCAAATTAACCAGTTGTTCAGCAATAGCTTTGATATCTGCCATTTTCTTATCTTAGTTTAGAGTTTTTTTTGTTTGTTGTTGAATTTATCTTTCTTCCAGGGTCTTCAACACACCATGGATAGTCTGACCAGCCGATTGCAATGAAGACATAACATTCTTGACTGGCGATTGCAGCAATGCAATAACGTCGGCAATAAGCTCTTCGCGGCTCTTAACAGATACAAGAGCGTCGAGGTTCTCAGCACCTAAGTACAAGCTTTCTTGTACATAAGCAGCTTTAAGCTGTGGACGGCCTTTGCCTTTCGAGTCCTTAGTAAAGTCCTTGATAATTCGTGCAGGTGCATTAGCGTTTTGGCTAAACATCACCGTAGTATTACCCTTTAGGTACTCATACATAGGAGCAAAGTCGGTATCAACGGCGGCCAAAGCAGAACGCAAAAGCGTATTCTTGACCATCACCAACTTTACCTGTTGCTTGTTACACATTCTGCGCAGGTTGCTTGTCTTCTCAGAATCCAATGCCTCCATATCGGTGAGATAGAAGTGTGGATATTCATTCAACAACGCCTGCAACTTTTCTATAATTATGCCTTTATCTTCTTTTTTCATAAGTCCTGTCTAAGTTTTAAGATTCCATCGATTTTGGATCTACCTTGATACCAAAACTCATGGTGCTTGAAAGATAAATGCTCTTGATGTATGTCCCTTTAGCGGCCGTTGGCTTAAGTTTGTTTATCGTATTGATAAATTCACGAGCGTTATCGCGAATCTGATCGGCAGTAAACGAAACTTTACCGATAGAAGTATGTACAATACCAGCTTTATCGACCTTAAAGTCGATCTTACCAGCTTTTACTTCTCGTACAGCAGCACCTATATCGTTGGTAACCGTACCGCTTTTTGGGTTTGGCATCAGACCACGTGGGCCGAGTACACGACCCAAGGCACCAATCTTACCCATAATAGCTGGCATGGTAATGATCACATCGATATCGGTCCATCCACCTTTAATTTTATTGATATATTCGTCCAATCCCACATAGTCGGCTCCCGCTGCAGTAGCTTCTTCCTCTTTGTCGGGTGTACATAATACCAGAACACGTGTTTCTTTTCCGGTACCGTGAGGCAGTGTTACTACGCCACGCACCATCTGATTAGCCTTACGAGGATCGACTCCGAGGCGCACGTCAATATCTACCGATGCATCAAACTTCGTAGTGGTAATTTCTTTTACCAACGAAGATGCTTCAGAGATAGAGTACGCTTTCCCGGGTTCAATCTTACTCTGGGCTAGCTTTTGATTTTTTGTCAGCTTGCTCATTTACTTTGTAGATTAATATAGTTCTTCCGGGAAATCCCCTTTTACAACAATCCCCATGCTTCTTGCTGTACCAGCAACCATCTTCATGGCTGAAGTTACATCGAAACAGTTAAGGTCGACTAGTTTGTCTTCGGCTATCTGACGCACCTGCTCCCAAGTAATCTCTGCAACCTTCTTACGGTTAGGTTCGGCCGAGCCGCCCTTAGCCTTGCTTGCTTCGAGTAGTTGGATTGCCACAGGTGGCGTTTTTACAATAAAGTCGAAAGACTTATCGGCATAGTATGTTATCACAACGGGCAACACCTTGCCGGCCTGGTCTTGAGTTCTGGCATTAAATTGCTTGCAAAACTCCATAATGTTGAGCCCCTTTGCACCAAGTGCTGGACCAACTGGGGGAGAAGGGTTAGCTGCTCCACCTTTGATTTGCAATTTGATTAATCCTGCAATTTCCTTAGCCATTTTTGTTTTTTAGATTAAGTGTAAAACACCATTGATTTGAGAGTCTTATCTCTATAGCGTCCGTAACAACGCCACAGCGTTAAGCCTTCTCCACTTGTGTAAAAGCGAGCTCCAGTGGAGTTTTTCTTCCGAAAATCTTCACCATCACCTTGAGCCTCTTTTTCTCGGTATTGATCTCCTCAACTGTAGCATCGAAGCCTGCAAAAGCGCCATCTGACACCTTCACCACTTCTCCTACCATAAACTGCAATTCGTACTCCTCGTCCTGCTCATCCTGTTGGTCCTCCTTGCCTAATATACGACTCACTTCATGATCATGAAGCGGCGTAGGCGTAGTTCCACCCAAGAAGTTTATCACATTCGGAATTGCACGCAGTCTATAGACGAGCTCATTATTAAGGAGTGCCTCGATCAAAACGTAGCCAGGCAAATAGGGGCGTTCTACCACCACCTTTTTGCCACCAGCACGCTGCATCATCACTTTCTCGGTAGGTATCAGCACTCGAAAGAGCTGATTAGCCATATCCGCATTTTTCATCTCCGCCTCTAGATAGTCACGCACCTGTCTTTCCTTGCCACTAAAGACACGGAGCACGTAAAATTTCTTTTCCGAGCTGGTATTATTCACAGTTTCGCTCATTATCTAAGAGTGCAATTTGAGATTAAAAAACAAGTTTGTATACAAGCGTCATAGCCTGGTCGAATACGGTATCAACAACAAACACAAAAGCCGCGATGATCAAGGAAGCAATCATCACCACAATAGCACTGTTTGTTAATTCTGATCTGGTAGGCCAAGATACCTTATGAACAAGTTCATTATAGGAAGCCTCGATGGCTTTGCCTATTTTATTGAATAGTTTCTTCATTATATATGAAAAATAATTTGCACGGGTTGAGAGGCTCGAACTCCCGACACCTGGTTTTGGAGACCAGTGCTCTACCAACTGA